>WQTM01000194.1 GCA_009786315.1 Pseudomonadota bacterium
AGGGCGAGGGAGCTAGGAGGCGGGGTGGTGGTATTGAAGGCGCAAATTCACGCGGGTGGGCGGGGCAAGGCGGGGGGGGTGAGGGTGGTGAGGGGCCCGGAGGAGGCGGAGGCCGTGGCGAAGCAGCTTTTGGGCACGCGCCTAACAACCCAGCAAACGGGCCCTGGTGGCAGCCTCATACGCAAGTTGTGGATAGAAGAAGGCCTGGAGATAGCGCGCGAGTTTTATTTAAGCCTCATTTTAGACAGGGCCAATGGCCATTTGTGTTGGATGGCTTCAGCGGAGGGGGGGATGGACATTGAGGAGGTGGCCGCGCACTCGCCCGAGAAAATAATACGCAAGCACATGGACATGGCCATAGGCTTTCAGCCCCACATAGGCAGGAGTTTGGCGGCGCGTTTGGGGCTGAGTGGGGGTGCGGCCCAAAGTTTTTGCAAGGTATGCCGGGCGCTTTTTTTGGCCTACCTTGAGAATGACGCTTCCACCCTTGAATTGAACCCCCTGGTGTTGTTGAAGGGTGGCGACCTCATGGTTTTGGATTGCAAAATGGATTTTGACGACAACGCTTTGTTTCGCCAGCCGAAGTTGCTTGAGTTGGAAGACGAGCAGGAGAGTGGGCCGAGGGAGGTATGTGCGAAGGCAGCGGGCCTGGCCTACATTTCTCTGGAGGGGAACATTGGCTGCATGGTGAATGGTGCGGGCCTGGCGATGGCGACGATGGACGCCATAGGCCTAGCGGGGGGGAGGCCGGCGAACTTTTTGGACGTAGGGGGGAGTGCCGACAAGGCCAGAGTCAGCACAGCTTTCAAACTGATACTCGAGGATGCAGCCGTGAAGGCCGTACTCGTCAACATTTTTGGTGGCATTATGCGTTGTGACGTTATTGCCGAGGGCATTATTGCGGCGGCCAAGGAGATGGGTTTGAAGCTTCCCTTGGTGGTGCGTTTACAGGGAACGAATGTGGAGGAGGGCAAGGCGCTGTTGGCAGCGTCAGGGCTTCCCATTCTCTCTGCGGACAGTTTGCAGTCAGCGGCGAAGACAGCTGTTTTGGTTGCCCGACAATGAATAGCGAGGAGAAGTGAAGCGATGGCGTTTTGGCTGACAAGAGAGACGCGGTTATTGGTACAGGGCATAACAGGCGGTGCAGGGAGTTTCCATACGCGGCAGATGTTGGAATATGGCACACGCATTGTGGGGGGCATAACCCCGGGGAAGGGAGGCCAGAAGTGGGAGGGGAGGCTGCCCATATTTGACACAGTGGAGGGGGCGGTGAGGGAGACGGGGGCGAACGCGACGGTGTTGTTTGTACCGCCCGCCCATGCTGCCGACTCCATGATGGAGGCCATAGAAGCGGGGGTGCCCCTGGTGGTAGCCATTACGGAGGGCATACCCATTTTGGACATGGTACGCGTGAAGCGTTTTATGGAAGGCCGTCCTTCGCGGTTGTTGGGCCCCAACTGTCCTGGGCTGATTGCGCCGGGTTTGTCGTGCAAGATAGGCATTATGCCGGGATTTATTCACCGTCCGGGGCGAGTGGGTGTGGTTTCCCGCTCCGGCACTTTGACATATGAAGCTGTCTACAGTTTGACGGAGTTGGGCATGGGGCAGTCCATGGCGATAGGGATAGGAGGGGACCCTTTGAACGGGACGAATTTTGTGGATGTATTGGAGGCGTTTGAAGCGGACGAAGAGACGGACGCCATTATTATGATAGGGGAGATAGGGGGCAATGCCGAGGAGGTGGCGGCGGACTACATTCGCCAAAAGTGCAGCAAGCCGGTGGTGGGTTTTATTGCGGGCATGAGTGCGCCGCCCGGGAAGCGAATGGGGCATGCGGGGGCAATAGTTTCCGGGAGTCAGGGGACGGCGGCGGAGAAGGTGGTGGCGTTGAAGGCGGCGGGGGTGGTGATGGTGGATTCGCCGATGGAATTGGGGGTTAGGGTGAAGAAGCTTCTCGACAAGCGGGCCGAGGAAGGATAGCCAAGCGCTTTATTGAGTTTCAAACCGAAGGAGAATTTGCCATGGCACTAGAGAGAACTTTGTCCATCATAAAACCCGACGCTGTTGCCAAGAACATTATAGGAAAAATAGTGAGTCGTTTTGAGTCGCAGGGGCTTTTGGTTGTTGCCATGCGTATGCAGAAACTTTCTGCGCAGGAGGCGGAAGGTTTCTATGCAGAGCACAAGGGGCGCTCTTTTTTTGCGGACTTGGTGAAATACATGACTTCAGGGCCGGTTGTCCTCATGGTATTGGAAGGGGAGGGTGCGGTGGCGAAGAACCGGGAGATAATGGGGGCGACGGACCCGAAGAAGGCGGCGGAGGGGACTTTGCGCCGGGACTTTGCCGAGAGCATTGAAGCGAACGTTGTGCACGGCTCCGACTCAACGAGCAGCGCAAGTGTGGAGGTGAATTATTTTTTCCGTCAGTCAGAGATTTTCAAGAAGTGCTCGGGTGGCCGATGTGGTTGCAAGAGCTGATTCCCAAGCTTTCAATATGGCCACAGGGGAGGTTACAATGAGAATTTCCCTGTGGTTTTTTGTTTAGTTTCATACAGACGTTTATGCGCACAATACAATTATACGCGCAAAAATAAATATTCTTGGCCGTCCTTTCATTTGGCTGCTATCAAACACACGGGCTGGGGTTTGTGCTTATGAAAAGGATGAAGATTTTTTCTCAAAAACAAGCTCACGAGCATATGCCTGGAACCATGAAGAAGATAGAACAGAGGGGATAGATACAGATGTCGACAAGCCAGAGCAAGTCGGGTAAATTTTCAATTTTGTTGAGGTTTTTCCATTGGAGTGGTGTTCTCATCATGTTGGGCGTCTATGTGAGCTGTTGGATGCGCAACCTATATGAGAAGGGGACGAATGAGCGTATGCTGGCGATGCACCTGCACTTTGCGTTGGGTGTTTTGTTGTTGGCATGGTTGTTGTTTCGTTTGGGCGCCTATTTTTTCAGCACCAAGCCGCCGATAGTGCCTTCGCAGCCGGGGTGGCAAGCGGGGGCATTGAAGTTGATGCATGGGTTTTTGTGGGGGTTGATGTTGGTATTGCCATTGTCGGGGTGGATGATGGTGAATGCGGGAGGGAGGGCCGTCAAAATTTCGTTTTTGGGGATGGAGTTACCGACGCTTGTGCAGAAGAACGACACGCTTGCCAAAATGCTTGGGCAGGCGCATGAGGTAATGGCTTTGCTTTTGCTTATATTAATAGCAGGGCACACGCTGGTAGCCTTGTGGCATCATTTTTTCAAGAAGGACAATGCCCTTCGGCGCATGCTCTAAAGGGAGAGAGGGGAGGGGCCCAGCCTAAGGGGGGAGGCTGCAGGGCGTGGGCTTATGGAACTCACTCAACGTATTGTGTGCGGTAGGCCAGTTTTCCATTTTTGTATTCATAAATTCGATAGGCGGCTTGTCGTTCATATCGCCCGGAGACTGGCTCGGAAACGAACAGAGGTGTTTTCCCGAGAAAGTGCAGTTCTCCTCGATGGAAGTGCCCTGTTATTTCAGCGATGACGTTGTTGTCTTCGAGGAGTTTCATCCACTTCTGTTTTTTGTTTTCTGGCCAACCTGGGCGTAGCGCGTTGTTGTGAAAGTCTTCCACCGGTGGTTCGTGATGGAAAAGGATAACAGGTTTGCCGGCTGCCTTTTCCAGAGCTTTTTCGAGCCAAGCGAGGGGCTCATACTCATATGCTTGCTGGTCATAAACAAATAAAAAAACGACCCCCTCATATTCGGCGCTGCTTGAAAGCGCACCCCACCGGTTGATGAAGAACTGCGTGCTGTTGTTTTCCATCATGTCGTGGTTTCCAGGCAACACGTGCAAGGGTGCCGAAAGTTTTGAAAGCTCGGCCTTGGCTATGTTTTGAGTTTCACCTTGTTCAGCCAAGTCACCTGTGTGCACGACGCAAACAAGCGGGAGAGAAGAAGCGTTGAGTGCCTGAATAACTTGCTGCGTGCGCTGCTCTCCGTCATAAATTCCAATGTGTGTGTCTGTTATTTGCGCGAAATAGAAATGCGGGCCTGTTTCTGAATTCGTTTCTGGTGTGCAATGCCATAGAAGGAGGGCAATTGTCCAACTCCACCGCACCCATCCCCTAGGCGTTTTCGCGTTGAGCATAGCAACTCGCTTTCAAGTTTTCGACAAACCCATCAACGACATTTGGGGGAGCAGGCAGCTCCAGTGCATCCACCATTCTGTCTTCAAGGAGAGCAAAGCGCTCCATAACACAACTGAGTTGGCTTGCCTTGACGCACAGAAGGACGAGCGCCTGATGGTGTTCAAGCACGTGCTCCAAAAATTTGCTGTGGCCTTTGTCAAAGGCTTCGAGTTTGCCTATTGCGCAAAACAGCAAAAGCTCTGCGTCGCGCCCATCTTCTTCCATCCAGCGTTGTGTTGTTGCAAAACTGTCGTTGTGAAATACCATGGAGCAAAAAAGCTCTTCATTGGCTTCTTTGGCGACGGCGCTGTCAACAGCGAGGAGACTTCGCTCATGGCTATGAAGTCGAACAAGCTCATAGTATTTTTGGCCATGCTCATTCATGTGTTTGTGTTGCACAAAACCGGCGGTGCGAATTCCGGCGGCTTCTAACCGCGCAACAACCGACAAGGCCAGCGTCGTGTTTTCTGCGTTGTTTTCTGCCGAAATAAGCGCCCAACGTGCTGTTGTCATTCGAATATTTCCTCTAGGGTGAAAGCCTGGGGCCATTGAGAAGGTGAGTGCGGCAATTCAGAAATGCAAGCGCGAAGGCGGATGTTTTGAGCTCCATATTTGAATTGTACCTGAAGAGGTTGGGTTTCCGGATATGCCAGCAAGCGGTGGTTGAAAAAAGCGGCACCCGTGAGGGCCATGAGGGCTTCTGTTGTTTCGTCCATTCTATTCACAGAGACTTGAATGTCGGAATCTCTCAAATCTGCCTTTAGGAAGCGTGTTGCAACGAAGGCCATTGCCAAAACCCAACGGGTTTTTGGTTTCAATGCAATGGGCCCCATGAAATTTTCAAGGTCTCTCTCCATGCAAGCAACAAGGTGCGCATCCGCTATTGCCGTTGGCTGAGCTCGGTGCTTATGTCGCGCACAAAAAACACCATCCCAGCCTGGGCTATAGGGTTTTATGTCCACGAGAGGCGTGCCGTCGAGCAAGTCCAGTCTTTCGACTTCGAGGCACAAGCCTTTGCTCCCAAGCAGTGGAACCACTGTGAGAGAAATGGGGTTTGGGCGTGCGGGCGAGCGCGTTGAAAAAACGCCTCTGGTGGGTGCCGTTGGGTCTACTTTCATGGGGCGTGACTTGAGGACTTTTCTGTCTGCTTGATGCAAAAACCCCATGACGAGCAGGTGGGAATTGCTTTCAAGGCCGTCCAAGGCGTCGGCAAACTCCGCCTTCAACTCAAGTATAGCGGGGCCACCCGTTAGAGGAATTTCTTGACGGGTTTTAAATGCCGAGCGCACATAGCCGATGGGCAAAACGGAAAATGTTTCTGTCATAGGCTTTTCATTTTCATGCCAACCCAAAACTGCCGGCCGGCGTCAGGAAACCCATATTCGGTTTGATAGAAGGTGTCGAAGATGTTGGTGAGGCGTACATACAAAGAAAACCCGTCCCAGAATTTGCCTTCTACCCTCCCATCCCAAACGGTATAGCCTGTGAGTGTGCCCCACTGCAGAGTGGATGGGTGTTCAAAAGCCTGGCCTCCGACATAGCGAAAAGAAGTGGAGAGCTCGAGCCAATTCCAGGGAGTCGCAATGAATTCTGCCACGGCCTTGTGCGTGGGTCTATAGAGGAGATGTTTGCTCTGCCCTCCAAACTGGCGAGCAAACAGATAAGCATAACCGAATTCTGCACGAAACCATGGTGGAAATTTGACTTGTGCGGACGCCTCTGCTCCTGCAAGTCGAGCTTGGCGGATGTTTTGACGCTGGCTTAGGCCGGAGCCCAAATAAACCGCTTCAATGAGTTGCGACACTTCTGCATCAAACCCACTGAACTCCAAAGAGAGCCAACGAGTTGGACGCCAAGAAGCTTCGAGGTTGAAATGCCAGGCGCTCTCAGGTTGCAAATTTGGATTGGCTTCAAAGCTGCCGAATCCTCGAGAAAAGCGCTCTCTGAGGGTTGGAAAACGGTGGCGACGCGCCACGGTTGCTCCCAGGCTGACAGCAGAGCAGGGTTTATATTGAAGGAAGAGAAGCGGCCCAACAGCAAACGGTATTTTTGACTTTTCGCCGCGCAAGTCAATGGGAAATTCTGCGTCCATTTGAGCGCCAAGCGTTGCAGAAAATGATTCGGCGAAGCGAACACTCAACTCTGGAGCACCGGTGAACAAGAGGTGGTGAAATGGCTCAGGCTCTGTAGCGTCGGTGTGCCGCTCATAAACAATATTGACGAAGGCGCGTGCTTCGCTTGGAATGCCAAAAAACTCCGGCAACGGAGCGTGCAACTTCAAAATTAACCCGAACGAACGGTCATGAAACCAGCTGTGAAATGCGCGTGGCGAATTTTGTGTGCTGAAAGTGTTGTCGTCATAGCCGTCAAGGAGGTTGTCATAGAGTCTGGCATAAACAAGCTCCTCCACTTCTATTTTTCCTTGGTAGGCATGTTTGAGCGAGGCTGTCAGCCCTCGCCAGATGTTGAAACGCCAATAACGCAGGGTGTCGTCAATGGTGCTCATTGGGACACCCTTTTCACCATCGACGAAATTTGCCGACAGAGACAACTTTTGTTTTTCTGTCAAGTCTATGACGGCGGAGCTGCCCAAAGCCCAAGCTTTTCTGTCGCTGTTGATTCGGTTGCCTTTGGGTTGAAGAGGCGTTTCTTCGAAGCGGCGAGAAAGAGAAAACCCTTGGCTTTGCTCGCCACCGGCATAGAGTGTATAACCTCCGCTGTCGAAGCTTTTTGAATGCATGGCAAAACCGCGCCATGAGCCTGGCCAACCGGTTTCCAGGTGCCCTTGAATTGCAGGCCCATTGCCGGGACGCCGTGTTATGATATTCACTGTGGGGCCGAGACTTGTTGGGCCGAGGGCCAATGTTCCCGGTCCGCGGCTAACCACAATATACTCTGCGAGCTCTGACGGCATCATTCCAAGGTCGACTTGCCCGTCATAGGCGATGGAGGCAGGCGCGCCGTCAATGAGCACGGCTATCTGCTCTTGAGAAAACCCGCGAATGCTTCTGAAAATGCGCTCATTGCGTCTTCCGGTGGTTGCGTTGATGGAGGGGCTTTGCTCCAAAACACCGGCGACGGAGTGTGCACCCTGGCGTTCAATGTCGCTGCGGCGAAACAGACGTTCACTTGTCCCATTCGAGCCATATGGGGTTGCACGGACGACAGTCTCATATTTTGAAACCGCAGAGTTATCCTCGTCTTCTGAAGAGGGCGCTTGCTCTTGGGTGGGCTGTTTTTGCTTTTCTGAGAAAGGCATGTCCAAGCTGTCGGAGGGGCTTGAAATTTCATTGGGGGTTTCTATATTGACATCCGGTAAGTCAAATTGTTGAGCATGTGTTTTCGTTGACGCTGCCCACAGGAGCAGCGCCAACGAAGCCCACAACATGGCTTGTGGACGTCGGTACATATGTCAGTTTTCGACCTCAACCCAAATTTCTGCGATGTTGCTGACACGCATGCAGCCCGGATAGCCAAGAGAGGCATCCCAACTGAGGTTTCTATTCAAAGGGTTGATATAGCCCTGTTCAAGGGCAGCCTCGTCCACAGGCAAAAGACTGTTGCAGCTCTCTCTCGACGTTGGAGAGAAACCGTCATCTGCGACAAAATCAACCACCTGAAATTGCTTGCCGGGGAATGCCGCTTTCAACACATCCGAAAGCTTTATATGTTCCACACCGTTGAAGAGCTCCGTGTCAAACGCATTCCACGAAAGGGTGTTAACGTAGATGGTTTTTATAGACGTTCCAGGATTTTCTTCATTTATAGGCGTTCCAGGATTTTCTTCATTGCCTGGTTGCTTTTTGTCTTCAACCAAAATTTCCTCAACACTTTTGACAGACATGCAGCCGGGGTATTGCAGGGAGCTGTCCCATCGGAGGTTTCCTCTTGTCGGCTCAATATAACCCTGTGCAAGGGTGGGCCCAAACACAGGCAAAAGAGCCAAACAATGGTCTCTTGAGCTTGGCGTGAAGCCGTCAGCTGCGACAAAGTCAATTATTTGAAGTTCCTCAACAGTTTTGCCGGGAACAGCTGCAACCAACACTTCTGAAAGGCGCACATATGGAACGCCGTCAATGTCCGTTGTTGGGAGTTTTCCCAAGTCGACGGTATTGGAATTTCCACCATAAATAACCTGTATAGACTTGCCAGCGTCTGGCAAGACGTTGGTTGAAATGTTTGCAGTCTGGTCTTCACCGCATGCGCTGATGCCAAGAAAAACACTCCACAAAATAAGCATGAATACTCGTTGTTTCATTTTTTCAATTTCCTTTGGTGTGGGAGGTGGGGGGTGAAAAATTTGAGCGCATGGCGTGCAAATGCTTGCGGAGTGCTTCAATAAATTGGCTCACTTCATTTGGAGAAGCGTTTGTGGACACCTTCAGCGCGAATGACCCTATTCGTTTTGAAATTTCATGGGTGTAGTCTTCACGGACTGAAACGAGCAACGGGGGCGAAGGAGAGGGAAGTGTCAACCCCTGGAGGTGTCCTTCGCCTTTGGCTTCCAGGCGCCCAAGTTCGTCAAACACAACACAGTCCACAGAAGCAAATGAAGCATTGAGACGCGAGCGCGCCCAACGCCACCCTTCTTCTTCGAAGACAACGCCACTCTTTGTTCTTTGCGCAAAGCTGACAAGCTCACCGCTCGCAACATCGCAGAGTTGATATGCATTGCTTTTGCAAATTGCGGGTTGAATGATTCCACCCATGCGAAAACCCTCTGCACACAACTGTTTTGCAATGTTTTGAACGAGGGTTGTTTTGCCGCTTCCGGGAGGGCCGACAACCGCGGCAATGAAAGGGGGGACTTCCAGTGAGCGTGCAAGGAGCACGGCATGTTTCACCAACTCAACAGCAGCCCCATACATCATCCGCATCCGGGGGATGATGTTTTTGTTTCGGCCAGCCAATGGAGCAATACGGACTTGCTCGAAGAGCAATGGAATGAATCCAAAGGCAGCACTCAGCGCGTTGCCAAACTTGGCTAAGCCAATTTTGTGGATGGCCCTCTGCACATCCTTGTCCACAATGAGTTTGCTTGCCCACCCCATCAACGCGAACAGAAACAGGCCGCGAAAAACCATCAACAAACCTGCCTCAAGTCCGAATTTCGAAAGTTGGACAGGGCCAAACTCCCAATCCGCTTTGCCAAGCAAGAGGCCGCTGCCGAGCGCCATGAGGAGGGTTATAAGCCAGAAACGAGGTATCCACAGCCTGCGCAATTGCGGCCTGTCTGCCAACGCCAATGCCAAGAGCCAAAGTCCAGCTGAGAGGGCAGAAAGCTTGAAGTCACCCTTGAATTGCAAAACAATGCAGGCAACAGCAACCACACCCAGGAATGTGCGGCGACGCTTCATGGTGTTGCTCCAAGGGAACGCGCAGCGTCTTTGCCCACACACCAACCGAACAGGCCGCCAAGGGCTCCTATGCTTGCGATGATGCCAATGAAGGCCATGACAACCCACCATCCAGCATCTGCATGCCCCAACCATGCGTTTGCCTTTTGGAGCATGGCCACATAAAGCTCGACGGCAGTTGTTCCATAGAAGACGAAACCAGAAAGCAGTTTGTGGAAGACAGGCCAAACGGCTGCAAGCATTCCCGCCAGAATGGCGCAAACCACAAACCGCGAAGAGGCCAAAAGTGCCAACTCCACAAGCAACCCCTCAACGGTAATTCCAACCATCGGACCGAGGATGACACCACCCGGCGAGAGCGACTTGCACAAAGCCGCAATAAGGGCCGTTGCAATGCTGAGGCCTCGTTTGGGCACCACTTGCCTTTGGGCAATGAGAAGTGCAGCGCCGATGGAAGCCAAAATGGCACTCGAAAACGGAATTCTCAGTGTGTGAATAAACGAGCCGAGTGTTATTTCTACAGTGCCCCAGAGAGCTCCAAACGCAGCAGCTGTTGACCAGAACAGCGGAGTGGATGAGACAACTTGTCTGTTGTTTGGATTGTCTTGAGCACACACAATAGCGCTCTATATGTGTGCGTTTTTTTTGAAGTCAATCTTTTCGTCAAAATGTCAAGAAAGTTTGACTTTG
Organism: Pseudomonadota bacterium; assembly: GCA_009786315.1. Classification (GTDB taxonomy): domain Bacteria; phylum Myxococcota; class Myxococcia; order Myxococcales; family Myxococcaceae; genus WRKR01. Next base: position 10,212 of record WQTM01000194.1, read on the forward strand.
TGAGACAAGAAAACAAGACATTATGACAAATAAATAAGACAGCTGGGCAGGGCAATGCGGCAACCATGGTTGACGGGGCGGGGAAAAAGGCTTCAAGCACGCCAGTGCCGTCTTCAGACGTCAATTTTTCTTGACATAGCGTCAAGTTATATATTGACATAATGTCTGTTTAATTGTTGGATTGGTTGTGAACACAATTGCCAGGTGAATTATGACGACTCCAAAAATGATAAACAGGTTGCGTGAGCAGCGGTTGGCAAATCAACTCAGTCAATTGGAGCTTGCAAAACGAGCGGGGATTTCGCGTCAAACGCTTATTTCAGTTGAAGCCGGCGACTCCATTCCGAAAATGGACATTGCTTTGCGTTTGTCAGCGGTGCTTGGGGTTCGTGTTGAAAATTTGTTTTGCTTGGAAGAGAGCGTTTCTGTTGTCCAGGCCACACTTGCCACAAATTCCAAACCAGCTTTTGGCCAGGAGTCGCGTGTTGTTTTGGGCGAAATAGAGGGACGCTGGGTTGCTCATGCAATTCCGGTTTGTGACGTCTTTGGGCAGGTTGCCGATGGCTTCGTTCAGAAGATTCCTTCGCATTCCAAAAAAATCAACGTCGAGTCGATTGGAAACCTTGAAGTCGCACGACGACAGTTGCTTGTCATGGGATGTGCACCTGTGCTGAGCCTTCTGGCCGCGAGGTTGAACAGAGAGTCAGCCGGTGTCCGTCTCACTTGGATTCAAGGCTCCAGCGAAAATGCGCTCGAAGCGCTTCGTCGTGGTGAGGTGCATGTTGCAGGCATCCATTTGTTCGACGAATTCTCCGGACGATATAACCTGTCTGCGGTCCGCAAATATTTTCCGAGAAACAAAATGCTGCTTTTGAATTTTGTTTCTTGGGAGCAAGGCATTGTGATTGCTCCAGGCAATCCCTTGAAAATTCGAGCGGTCACCGACATTTGCCGTCCCAAAGTCCGTTTTGTCGCACGAGAAGCAGGCTCCGGTGCGAACGAATTGCTTGAACGTTTGCTGCGCGGTCATCGCACACGTGCAGCAGAGGGGGGGAGTTTTGAGAAAGTTGCGCGAGGGCATATGGAAGTCGCCCATGCCGTTTCCGTTGGGGCAGCGGATGCTGGAATTGCCATCCGCGGTGCGGCCCTTGCATATGGCCTTGACTTCATTCCGCTTGCTCAAGAGCGGTTTGACTTTGTCTTCCCTCGAGAGTTGGCAAAGGACTTGCGCATGGAGCGCCTTGTCAACGTTCTTGGGAGTCGAGCTTTTCGCCGAGAGTTGGATTTGGTGGGTGGGTATTCAACCAAATATACGGGACAGCAGCTCGAAGACACCCCTGTAGATTGAGGTGAAGGCTTCGCTGCCCCCTCTCGACGTTTTTTCCAAAACAAAAAAGCAGGCCCGGTGAAAACCGAGCCTGCTTTTGTTTCATAAACCCATCAGCCATGGCTTAGTTGGGAACACACTCGCATCTCCTTCTGTCGGAGACACAATGGCTTCCTTGTCCGCAACCGCCACAGTCAGCGGGGCAGACACAAACGTCGGTTGAAAGCTCGCACGAGCGCAAGCCCCTGCAATAGTCAACCGCGTTGGCGTCAAAATGGATGTCATATTGACATGGCAGCTGCGTTCTGTCGGTGCTTTCCCATGCGCGATAGGAAATGGCCACTTCGGTATGGTTTTCTGGGCGGCAATCCCCAAAGAAAGTGACTGCCTGCGCAATACCGTCGTAGTCAAAACCATGTTCTCGGCTGCGTTGAACATTGGAGCCATTGCAAGCACCACCCGCTGACACTGGTCTCTCTGGGGTTTGAATGGCCACACGCAGCGAAGCACCGAGGAACGGTTTTTGCGTCACCAGGCCTCCTCTGCCGATGGCTCCTTCCACAATGTCCCTCATGGTATTTGCAATAGCAGCCTCACTTTGGATGGATGCCAAATAGCCGCCGGTCTCTTCCACAACACGTTGAATGCGTGTGGTGGTGCCAGCAGCAACTATGTTACCGCCACCACAATTCGCACCTGCCGGACAATAAATGGCATTTACCTGAATGGTGATGTTGGGGCGAACGGGAGACACAACAATGGGAGCTCCATTGCCTGTAGTTGTCGTATTGACTGTCGTATCTTCTCCTCGGAAGAAGCGGACAAAATTCTGAATATTCTCCCAATAGCTTGAGGCTCCGCTCGAATGGTACAACGTCCTCGTTTGGTCTTCCGTATCGCTCAATATAACCACAATAACTTCTGAATTTGCTCGAAGCTGAATGCGGGGGTCCGCATTGGGGGCATTCATGTTGATGAGAGCCAGGCGTGCAGCACCCAACATGCCTTCGTAAGCAGAACCACTGTTGCCAAGCCAGCAGCCACCGCTATGTCCGACGCCTGTTGCGTCAGGAAGACAGGCCACATCTCGAGACAATACACATGAGCAGCCATGCGTCACGAGATTTGAATCTGAACATGCTATGCTTGTGCTGTCGCTTCGTCTACAATAGTTGTTTTGAGTCAACCAGGCTTGGAATTCACCAACATCCCTCGTGAAGCCGCGAATAACACGCCTGTTGTTGTTGTTGCCATCCGTGGCAGCAGAAACGGTGGTGTGATAGTCAGACGACACCAGGGCCACACGCCAGTCCAGGTTGCTGTTGTTTAAGGCTGCCGCCATAGTGTTGCCAGCCATACCCAAGCGGCCTTGCAAATCCGACATGGAGCTGGAGTCGTCCACAACAAAGAGGATGTCCACCTCTCTTCGAACAACTTCCCCACGCTCGCACTGCACGACAGTTCGGTCAAAATAACGCGCCAAAGCAGCACCTCCGGCCACGTCATTCAAGCCGAAGAAAGCAGGAGTTCCAGCCACATTGTTGTTGTCAAGCGCAACGGCCATCACAACAACCACTTCACCATCCGCGCGAAGCACATATTGGGCGTTGACATATTGCCTGTTTCCGACATTGGCGCCACTGGTCAAGCTGCCCGTCCCTCCACCCAAAAGACGTGTAGCAATGTCGTTGACACGAGCTGCCGGACTCATGTTGCCCGAAATCTCAAAAGAGACACTCAACGCATTGTGTTCTGGTGGAGGTGGAGGTGCATCCCAAGAGTCGAAAGTGCCTATGGTTGCAGAATCAGCTCCTACGAGACTCTGAGCTTGAGCCCTGGCCAAATTTCGCAACATATTCAAATCGCTCACAGCACCGATGTTTTGCCAGCTCACATGCCGCCAGGCCACAAAGGCAACATTCCTAGGCAAATCAACACCCATGAGGCCACTGGTGTTGCCTCGCTGAATGTCGACATAGTTGTTGGCAAAACCCATGGGCAAACCCAGTGCCAGCTGTGCCGCCAAATTCCGTCGAATGTCAACCGGAACCAAGTTGGTCGCAGAGCAAGCAGCTTCCACCACTGGGTCAACAATGTCGAACACATTCGGGTTGGTTTCTCCTGGGTCAACGCGGCCATTTTGGTTGGTGTCCTCAACTCCGTCCAGCATGCCATCTCCGTCCGAGTCGGGGTTGAGGGGGTCGGTCGGGTTATTCGGAGGCTCAGGCAATTGAGGGAAGGAGCCTGCACAGGATGAATCTGGCGAAAACTGACGTCCCAATTCAATTCCATCCAAAATACCGTCATTGTCGGTGTCGGGGTCGTTGGGGTTGGTTTCTCCTAAGTCAAAGACACCATTGCCGTTCGCGTCTTCTTCACCATCTGTGAGCCCATCGCAGTCAGTGTCTATGCGCAAGGGGTTGGTTTTGTTTGTCGGGCTTGGAGGCAATTGGGCATAACGGTTTGCACAAAGCGGGTCTTGCAAAGAACCATACCCAACTTCAACTCCGTCTAAAAGACCATCACCGTCGGTATCGGAATTGAGCGGATTTGTCCCTCTCAATCTCTCATTCCAATCCTCAAGCCCATCACAGTCCATGTCCCTGTCGTCGTCAGCGTCGTTTGGTATTCGGCACATGCCATTTAGGCAGACTGTACCAGGGAGGAGGCAGGGGGTTTGGCTGCAGTCGGCGGGCCCCGGTATTTGGCAGCTGCCATTGGCACAGGACTCTTCAGGCAGGCAGGCAGGGTTGCACTCACCAGGGGTTTCTATTTGGCAGATGCCAGCCACGCAGATTCTCCCAGAAGGACAATCGTTGTCATGCTCACACGCAATGGGCCCTCGGCAAACGCCACCAATGCAGGACTCTCCAGC
>WQTM01000195.1 GCA_009786315.1 Pseudomonadota bacterium
AGCCGTTTTTGAGGAACTTTTTGGGCGAGCAAAAAGTTCCCCGCCGGAGGCAAAATGCCCGAAGGGCGAAAAAGCGCGGGCCGCAGGCCCAGAAAGAACAACACCCGAAGGGCGAAAAGAAATGTTTCCAAAAATGGCCCGGGCCGCATGGCCCAGAGAGAACAACGCCCGGAGGGCGAAGAGAAACATTTCAAAAAATAGCCCGGGCCGCAGGCCCAGAAAGAACAACACCCGGAGGGCGAAAAGAAATGTTTCCAAAAATGGCCCGGGCCGCAGGCCCAAAGAGAACAACACCCGGAGGGCGAAGAGAAACATTTCAAAAAATGGCCCGGGCCGCATGGCCCATAAAAACATTCTCAGTTAAATAAAACCCCGCCCCAATGGGCAAAAAGAACCCTTTTCAAAAATGGCCCGGGCCGCAGGCCCAAAAAAAACATTCTCAGTTAAAGAAACCCCGTCCGGAGGGCAAAATTTATGGACGACACTGCCTAGTGCCCCCCCTCTTCAACTGTTGCACGTCGCGTACAGCGCCGCGGCTGGCGGAGGTGGTGAGGGCGGCATAGGCATGGAGGGCGGCGCTGAGGGTACGCACGCGTGCGCGTGGCTCAAAGGGGCGGGGGGAGGAGAGCATGGCCTTTCGTCGTTGTTGGAGGGTTTCTTCTGAAACCAGCAAGGCAATGCTGCGGTTGGGAATGTCCAGGCGGATGCAGTCCCCCTCCTCCACCAGGGCAATGTTGCCCCCCTCTGCTGCTTCCGGGGAGACGTGGCCCACGGAGAGCCCGGAGGTGCCGCCGGAGAAGCGCCCATCGGTGAGGAGGGCGCACTGTTTGCCAAGCCCTTTGGACTTGAGGTAGCTGGTGGGATAGAGCATTTCCTGCATACCGGGGCCCCCCCTGGGGCCCTCATAGCGGATGAGCACAACCTCTCCGGGCTTTATTTTGTCGCCGAGAATGGCCTCCACCGCTTCGTCCTGGCTTTCGAAGATGCGGGCGGGCCCTTCAAAACGGAGAATGCTGCTGTCGACGCCCGCTGTTTTGACGATGCAGCCCTCGGGGGCCAGGTTGCCGAAAAGCACGGCCAGGCCGCCGTCTGTGGAATAGGCGTGCGCCGCGTCACGTATGCAGCCTTGGGCCCTGTCGGTGTCGAGTTTCTCAAAGCGGTTTTCGCAGGCAAAGGGTGGGGGAAACAGTTGGTGGCTGGGGGCGGCGCGATAGCGCTCCAGGGCAGCGGGGGTGGCGCTGGGGCGCGCAATGTCCCAGGTGTCCAGGGCTTCTTTGAGGCTGGGGGCGAAGACGGTGGGGCATAGGGAGTGGAGCAGCCCTTGGCGCTCAAGCTCCCCGAGAATGCCCATAACGCCCCCTGCGCGGTGGACGTCCTCCATAAAAAAGTGGGGGGAGGAGGGGGAGACTTTGCACAGTTGTGGGGTGGAGCGGGAAAGCCTGTCAATGTCGGCCATAGAGAAGTCCACTTCGGCCTCTTGGGCGACAGCCAGCAGGTGCAGCACCGTATTGGTAGAGCCCCCCATGGCAATGTCCAGGCGCATGGCATTCTCGAAGGCGGCTTTGGTGGCAATGCCCCGGGGGCGGGCGAGGGGGTCGTCTTTCTCATAGGCGCGGTGCACAAGCTCCACAATACGGCGTCCTGCCTCGAGGAAGAGTGCTTTGCGCTCAACGTGGGTTGCCAGCAGGGAGCCATTGCCGGGCAAAGCCAAGCCCAAAGCTTCGGTGAGGCAATTCATGGAGTTGGCCGTAAACATACCCGCGCAGGAGCCGCAGGAGGGGCAAGCCACGCGCTCGAGTTGCACAATGTCCTCGTTGCTGACGTGGCTGTTGCCGGACTGAATCATTGTATCAATGAGGTCCACACGCTGTGTTTTCCATTTGCCCGCCTCCATGGGCCCCCCCGAGACGAAAATGGCGGGAATGTTGAGACGCATGGCCGCCATTAACATGCCGGGTGTTATTTTGTCGCAGTTGGAGATGCAGACGAGGGCATCCACGCAGTGGGCATTGGCGACATATTCCACGCTGTCGGCAATTAATTCACGCGAGGGCAGGGAATAGAGCATGCCTTCGTGTCCCATGGCAATACCGTCGTCTATGGCGATGCAGTTAAACTCTTTGGCGATGGCGCCGTGGGCCTCTATCTCCCCGGCCACCCACTGCCCCACCTCCCTCAGGTGTACATGTCCAGGGACGAATTGGGAGAAGGAGTTGGCGATGGCAACAATGGGGCTGCCGAATTGGGCCTCACGGACGCCGCTGGCTCTCCAGAGTGCGCGTGCGCCGGCCATGTTGCGGCCATGAGTGGATGTGCGGGAACGATATAAGCTCATGGGTATTTTTGGCAGCATTCATATTGGGTTTGCAAGCAACTTTTGTGGGGTGTGCGTTTTGTTTGTGCAGGCGGGTTGACTTCTGAGATGGAGGGTATAATTAGCCTCTACTTATATTTATATTTGAGGGTTGGAGAGGCTGTCACCATAGTCGCCACATAAGGAGGCGCCACTGAGCAGGTGGTGTCCAGAGGGAGTGCCCAAGCTGTTTGAGGTTGAGGCCAAGACAAACCATGATGGAACCTAAAAAACAATTACAGCCGACAAGAGAGAGACTGGCCGTTTTGACACCCGGGTTGGGCGCGGTTTCCACCACCTTTATGGCGGGTGTTGAGCTTTTGAAGAAGGGAGCAAGCCAACCCATTGGCTCAGTGACGCAGATGGGGACGGTGCGTTTGGGCAAACGCACAGAGGAGCGCACCGTCCTCATAAAGGACTTGGTGCCGTTGGCGGATTTGACGCACCTTGCTTTTGGTGCGTGGGACATTCGTGGGGAGGATGCGGTGCAGGTGATGCGGCGCTCCGGGGTATTGACGGAGGTGGACATAGAGAAGGTGCGCGCGGAGCTTTCGCAGGTGAAGCCCAAGCCTGGCATACACAACCCGGAGATGGTGCGGCGCATTGAGGCCAACCACACCAAGAAGACGGCCCACCACCGGGAGAGCATTGAGGCTTTGCGCCAGGACATTCGCGACTTCAAAAAAGAGCTTAAAGCGGAACGTGCCGTCATGGTTGTCTGCATGAGTGTTGAAACCTACCGTCCCCCCTCGGAGAGCCTTTCGAGTTTGGCCTCTTTGGAGAAGGCATTGGACAGCAACCATGAGGACATTAACCCCACTTTGCTTTATGCCTATGCCGCGTTGCAGGAGGGCATTCCCTTTGCGAATGCGACGCCCAACAACAGTGTTAACCTGGAGAGTTTGCAAGAGCTTGCCCGGGAGAGGGGGGTACCCATTGCGGGCAGGGATTTGAAGAGTGGGCAGACGATGATGAAGACGGTTATTGCCCCTGCTTTGAAGGCGAGGTTGTTGGGGTTGAGTGGTTGGTTTAGCACGAATATTTTGGGCAACAGGGATGGTGAGGTATTGGACGACCCTGCTGCGTTTAAGGCCAAGGAAGTTACCAAGGCGGGTGTGTTGCAGTCCATTTTGCAACCGGAAATATACCCGGAACTCTATAGCGACGTCCACCACAAGGTTTCCATCCACTACTACCCCCCGCGGGGTGATGCCAAGGAGGGGTGGGACAATATTGATATTTTCGGGTGGTTGGGCTACCCCATGCAAATAAAGCTGAATTTTTTGTGTCGCGACTCCATTTTGGCAGCGCCGTTGGTTTTGGACATTGCGTTGTTTTTGGATTTGGCGCAGCGGCTTGGGTGGAAGGGCATTCAGGAGTGGATGAGTTTCTTCTTCAAAACGCCGATGGCGAAGAAGGGTTTGGTTGCGGAGAACGACTTGTTTATTCAGCAGACGAAGTTGAAGAACACCCTGAGGGTGATTGCGGGCGAACTCCCCATTACCCACTTGGGACTCGACTATTATGGGGATGACTTGCCCATTCCTTAAGCTATGCTTCCCTACTTTGTCGCACTCCTTGCGGGTGGCCATTTTATTTGTTTTTGGAGCCTAGGTGAGTTGCGCTGGGAGCATGTGGCGGCGGATGCTTTGCTTTTTGCGTTTGCATTTTTGCGTGTCCGGTGGCACGGGTTAATGCGCTCAGGTTTGGCGTTGTGGCTGACGGGCATGTTGTTTGACTCTCAGCGCTATTTTGTTGAGGCTTTGCGTGGGGTTGTCCACACGGGGGACATTTGGCGTTGGGAGCAGAGTTGGTTTCCTGTCATGCTGGAGGGCAAGGAAACCATATGGCCTGCATTTTTTTCGGAGCGCTCTTTTGCCGTATTAGACTTATTATGCGGATTTTGCTATATGGCATACTTGCCGGCTTTCTTCGCGGTGTTTTTTGTTTTGCTTTGGAAAGACAGTCCCTATGCAGAGCTTTTGGCATGGGCATTTTTAGTAACAAATTTTATAGGAGTTATTATATATTTGGTTTTTCCCGTAGCGCCCCCCTGGTACATTCTCCAATATGGCCCAGGCCCTGCCCAGTTGTCCGTCCCAGGGAGTGCTGCTGGGGCGGCGCGTTTTGACTCTCTGCTTGGGATTTCCTATTTTCAGAGTTTTTATGGGAGGTCTCCGAATGTTTTTGGGGCGATGCCTTCTTTGCATACGGCCTACCCCCTATTGGCAACAATGGCAGTATGGCAAAAGGGGTGGGGGTGGCGCCTAACATGTGGGGCATTTGCGGTTGCAGTGGGCTTTAGTGCGGTTTATTTAACGCACCACTATATTTTAGACGTACTGGGCGGGGTGGGGGTGGCCTGTTTGGGATGGTGGGGGACAAAGAGGGTAATGCAGTTGAAGTATTTTGGCTGGAAGGGTATTAACTGACCCGGGCCAAAGAAGAGGGGGAGGGTGCCTATTTTTTTCATCGGGGTGGGGCGTTTGTTGCTTCCAAGCAGTATGAGAGAAGAGGAGAAACCACATGTTGCAGGTATTACTGGCATGGCTTGGCGGGGAGTTAAGTCAAAATGCGAGGATATGGACTGCGCTGGCGCCTGCTTTGTTGGCCGCCGCCTATTTCATTATAGGGCTTATTATTTTCTCCATAAGGTGTAGCATTATAGGCATACCGAAGGACTCAGAGACGGAGAAGCGAGGGGCCTCGGTGTTGGTGGGGATGTTTTTGCGGCACTATTTTTTTTGGGTGATTTACCCATTGAGTTGGTTGGTGCTTCGCTCGGGGCTACCGGCGAATGCGATTACGACGTTAGCGGCGCTGATAGGGATGGGGAGTGGGGTTGCGGTAGCGGCAGGCCGTTTTGCATTGGGGGGGTGGCTTTTTTTATTTGCGGGGATATTGGATACAATGGATGGGCGGTTGGCGAGGATGAGGAAGACGGCGAGCCCTGAGGGGGCGGTGCTGGACAGCATATTGGACCGTTATGTAGACGGGGCATTTTTAGTAGGGTTGGCGTGGTATTACCGGGACAGTTGGGTGCTTTTCCCCGTATTAGCGGCCCTCATGGGGACAAGTTTGGTACCCTACGTAAGGGCGAAGGGGGAGGGTTTGGGAGTAGAGCTGAGGGGAGGGGTGATGCAGCGTTTGGAGCGGGTATTGTTTTTAGGAGGGGGTGTTGCATTGGCCCCCGTATTGGAAGCCCTCTACCACCCCACGTTGAGCAGGCCCCCGCATGTATTGGCGGTAGCGGGGATTATTTTTGTTGCTGTTTTCAGCAACATAACAGCGATTACGCGTTTGAGGGATTTGTTGTTTGCGTTGGCGCCCAAGTCATTCATTTCGAGGAAGCATTTGCCCCATTGGTATGTTTGGGGGGCGGCGACGGCGGCTGTTGCGACGGCGGTGGATTTTTCTTCCGTATTGGGGACCGTAGAATTGTTGTCTTTTAATCCTGTATTAGCGACGGCGCTGGGTTGTTGTTTGGGGGCGGCGGTGAATTTCAGTCTCAACCGTTGGATTGTGTTTAAGAGCAAGGATTTTATTATAGCCCAGCTCAGCAGATATATATTTACGAGTGCCATGAGTGCAATATTGAATGCATTTGGTCTTTATCTAATGTTGTTATTGCCCAACATAAGTTATTTATTTGCATGGTGGTTGGTTCGTGCGCTTGTATTTTTGTCATGGAATCTTCCGACGCAGAAGAATTATGTTTTTATGCCGCGGCAGACGACGACAGAATATTCTTCGAGTTGTGTTTAGCCTTTCGTTGACAATTTGCTGCGGGTTTTCATTTTTCCGCGCCTATTTTTCATATATTTTGTCAAGGAGAGTGTTTTGGCTGCACCTCGTTGGATGAAGTTTTTGAATGTTCAGTTAGGCAAGCTTGCAGGGATAAGTTTTCGAAAGCCGTGGTTGTTTTTGTCTTTGGCGTTGGCTTTGGTTATACTGAGTGGGCTTGCTTTTTCGCGTTTAAGCCTCAGTGCCAACCTGGTTGAGTTATTACCCTCTTCATTTCAGAGTGTGAGGGACCTAAGGGAATTAGAGAAGGAGTTTGGGGGGATGGGCTGGGTAGTAGTTTTGGCGCAAGGAGCAACTGCTGACAAGCTGATACAATTTGCTGAGGATTTGGCTCCACTGCTTGAAAAGCTTGAAGACGTTGCTTTTGTTGACCACCGAAGGCCCAACCGTTTCTTTTCGGAGCATGCGCTTTATTACCTCGAAAAGGAAGACTTGTCTGAAATTCTAAGGCGCCTGGAAAAGCACAAGAGGGAGAAAGTCAAACAGCAAAACCCATTTTTCATTGAAATTGAAGAATTTCCAGAGATGAAGGCGAGTTTAGACTTGTCAGACATTTTTGAGAAATACAAAACCTTAGGAGTTGAGCGGTTTACAAAGCAGATGGGCACTTCCGAGGGGCCGTCTGCTTATTATTTAGACAAGCAAACGGAGAAGATAGCCATTTTGGTGAAGCCGAAAGGGGCGAGCGCGAACCTTGGTTTTGCAAAGCACATTTTGGATGAAGTCCAAAAGACAGTGAACGGTTTGGATTTAACTCAATATGGTGCTGATTTTCATGTGACATATACGGGAAGCTACAGAAAAAAGGTAGACCAGCAAAACCAGATATTGAACGACTTAGGGCTTACTTCAACCATTGCAGGCATTATTTTGTTGATGTATTTGGTTTATTATTTTCGCAGTTTGGTGGCTGTAGGCGTTGTTTTTGCGCCTTTAGGGATAGGGCTTGTTTTCACCTATGGTTTTGTTGGTTTCACCTATGGGCAGGTGAATTTGCTGACAGGTTTTTTGGGAGCCATTCTGGGTGGTTTGGGGATTGAGCATGGCATTCATTTGCTAACAAGGTTTTTTTCACTAACAGAGAAGGGGCATGCTTGGAAGGATTCTATTTTTGAGACATTCTCCAACACAGGCGGCTCTGCGCTTATTGCAGCTTTTGTGGCTGCGCTTACATTTTTTTCTTTGGGGTTTAGTGAGTTTCGAGCTTTTCATGAATTTGGAGTTATTGCGGCCGTAGGGATGATGTGGTTGGTTTTTTCCTATTTGGTTTTTCTTCCGGCATTTCTAAGTATTATGGAAAAGCTAAGGTGGAGGGGGCTCAGGTTGAGGCAGAAAAAGCAGGTGGCGGATGCGGTGAGAGAATCTCGTTTTCGGGTATTGGAGATTTTAAGTCCTTATTTGAGTATTTCTTTTATATTGTTATGTGTAGGTGGTGTATTCTTTTTGAAGGATTTAAGTTTTGACTATGACTTTGCTTCATTGGAAGACCACAGCCTTCATTCATTCGTGTTAGACAAAGAAGTGAACAAAATAATAGGCTATTCACAGACGCCCATTGTTGTGCTCACAAAGACACAAGCAGACGAACAAGCGGTGGTTCGAACCCTAAAAGAAAGAAAAAATATGAGGGGTTCCGCTTCAGGCATTGATTTTGTCGGAGCTGTTTCCGAGTTGCTTCCAGAGGAGCAGCCGGAGAAATATTTAATACTTCAGAAGCTGATTGACTTCTTTGAAAATACAGAAGAGGACATGCCGTCGACTCTGCCGTTTGAGCGAAAGCATTTATATTCAAAACCATTTACAATAGAGGATTTGCCGATATCTATCCGTCAACAATTTTCTGGAAAAAATGATGGCAGCCATGTTCTCATTTATCCGGCCATTAGTCTTTCTGACGGGAAGGGCATACAAAATTTATCAAAAGAAGTGAGGGGACTGGAATTGCCGTCAGGGCAACACATTTCGGCTGCTGGGGAGCCCATGGTTTTGGCTGATATTTTGGACATGGTTTCAAAGGAAGGCCCGTTTGTTTTGTTGGGAGCCATTTTGGCTGTTACTTTAGCGATGTGGCTTTCTTTGGGAGGCCTGAAGGAGGCATTTTTGTGCCTTATTCCATCCTTAGCCTCGGTTTTTTGTTTGGTTGTGTTGATGTCGATTTTTGGAATACAATTCAATTACCTAAATATTTTGGTTTTGCCCACCATTATTGGTTGTACCGTAGATGCAGGAGTCCATTTTGTTTCAAGACTGAATGAGCCGGGAGAAAGGTTTTCAACAGTCTATTTTGAAACGGGAAAAGCAATTTTTGGTGGACTCATGACAAGCATCGTCGGGTTTGTTGCACTCATGCTTGCAAGGCACCCCGGTCTGAACTCTCTGGGAATGCTATCAAACTTTGGGTTATTCATTAATTTGATAATTGTCTTGCTCATTTTCCCCGCATTCCTATTGTTGGCCAAAAAATTGAAGACGACTTTTGGAAAATAATGCAAGCCATACAGCCAACCTCTAATTATTTTTGGAAAATTTTGGCAAAACGCGGTTATGCAATGTGGTTGAAATTGCAAGCAAAACCCAACATAAACCGGATTCGGCCGTTTTTATGGCTTGGGGCTGCCTATAGCCAAAGCCAGTTTGCTGCTTTATATGAGCAAGGGATTCGGGCGGTTGCTGATTTGAGGGCAGAAAATACCCCACCTCATTTTATATCGGCTTTCCCAGAAATACATTTTCGCCGATTTCCTGTTTCCGACAGAAAAGCTCACAGTCAACAAGAGTTGCTTCAAATTGTTCTCTGGGTATTAGAACAAAAAAAACAACACTGCCCCACATTGGTGCATTGTCAACATGGAATTGGCAGAGCGCCTTTAGCCGTCGCCTGTGTTTTGTTGACAGAAGGGTTAGAGCCTTCTGAAGCGTGTCTGGAATTGAAACATTTGCGTTGGCAAGTTCATATGAACAAAGTTCAACTGCGCGCACTTCAAAAATTCTCAACTACTTGGATGAGATTTTTGAATGACAACAATCCATGTTTCTAAGTGACTCTTCTGAGTTGCACTTAGGTGGAGATCAAACTTCTAGGTGTTAAGCTTCAAACTGGCCCCTGTTTTCAGGAGAGGTTTGATGTGAATATTATAAAAAATTTCGTTATAATGAATTTGACTTGTTTTGTGGTTGTTGGATTTGCAAATGCAAATTCTTTTGGTAGGGTTTCTTCATATTTCGGAAAGGAGATGGTATCGCTTGTTTCTTCTGCTGCGGAAATTTGTCCTGAAAAGAGCTTGTTAGAGCATTTTGGAAAAAATCGGTTGATGGTTGGCGCAATGGCTGAGGATGCGTTTTTTCAACAAAACCCAAACCTCATGGATGTGAGGTATCTCTATTTGGCAGATGCCATTTTTGATTCTGAGACCCCCTGCTCATCTTGTGGCTCACAGTGCAGAGCCTCCTGGTGGGGGTGTTGGCAGTCTTCCCAGTTGCCGCCGGGCCAATATTTGAGGGATTTTCTGTCCAAAGCCGAAAATGCACATCAAATTCCGATGGTTACATATTATATTTTTGCGCAGACCTCTGGCATGGAGTCGCAGGTGTCCCCGGCCAACAACCTTACATTTTTGAGAAGATATTTCAATGACTGGCGTTTTATGCTCCAACAAATAGGGCAACGCAAAGCGCTCTTGCATGTGGAGCCGGATTTGTGGGGTTATGCCCAACACCGCAACCCACAATCCCCCAGCAACCTTCCTGCCGTTGTCAAAGCAGCCAACCCTGTGGATTGTGGGAATTTTGAGGACAGTTTTGCTGGCTTTTCGAAATGCCTCATTCACATGGTGAGGATATATGCGCCCAATGCCAAGGTTGGTTTGCATGCTTCGGCGTGGGCCACAGGTTTGGATGTCAATATCAACCGAAACAGCCAGTTGAACATTGTTGAGCAAGCGGCGCAAACAGGGCACTATATGAATGCCTTGGGCGCCAATGAGGCGGATTTTCTGGCTGTTGAGGCTTTGGACAGAGACGCCGACTATTATCGGCTTTTTCGCGGAGAGGACAGGTGGTGGAATGAAAGCCAACAGTTGCCGAATTTTGCACAACATTTTCAATGGACCACAGAACTCAGGCGCATTGTTGGGAAGCCTTTGGTTTGGTGGCAACTCCCCGTGGGCCATCCGGGGTTGCCCAACCAGCTGCAGGGGTATAGGGACAATAGGGCCAATTATTTCCTCAACCCCACCCATATAGAAGAGATTGCTTCTATGGGGGGTGTTTTGTTGGCATTTGGTGCGGGGGCGGGGGACCAAACCCATCCACTCAGCGATGGGGGAAACCTCGCTCGCCTCACCTCCGCCTACAAACAGTCTTCGGCGGGTTTTGAGGTTTGCGGCACCCCTATGGACCCGCCTACAGAGCCTCCTGTGGACCCCCCTGGGGGGCCTGCGTTGGGCTCCGTTGCGCCGGCGCCCAAAGTCCCCTATGTTGTGCAGGGCATTTCAGGATTTAACAGTGTGGATTTATTGCACCTTTCTGACAACAGGGGCCGGGTTTGGGTCCGCTCCATTCCGTTGAATACCTATGTAACGCTCAAGTTGTCGCGGCCGCTTTCGCACATGTTGTTTCAGTGGATGAGCAGCGCCAACTATAACTATAACGAGACACAATATGGTGCTCCCGGCAGCTACCAAATTCAAGTTTCGTCGAATTCCAGCAATGGAAACGACGGCACCTGGGTGACAGCTGTTGAAGTTTCAGGCAATTCGGTAGCAGCGCGTGCACATGAAATAAAGGCTGGCAACATACAATGGCTTCGTTTCAGGATAACAGCTGGTGGCTCAGCTGTTGATGAGATAGACATTCATGACTTGAGCCAGTGTGTGCCAGGGGTTGCTTGTGACACATGGGCTTTTATTGGTGACAGCATTACAGCGGACACATTTTGGAGGGAATATTGGGGCAATTTCCAAACGGGCAAGCCTTTCAACGAGTGGGTGGGGGAGTGTCAGCCGGAGCGTTTTCCGAGTATGATGAATTTGGGTATAGGAGGGGGCAACTCAGGGAGTTTGTTGGCAAGACTGCAGCAGACTCTCAACGACAACCCGAGCGTTCATTTCTGGGCAGTAGGCATTGGCAGCAACGACAGCAATGCGACACAGTTTGAGCAAAACCTCGTTGGCATTCTGAATATGCTGTTGGCCAACGGCAAACAACCCATTCTTGCACGCATTCCCTTCAGCACAACATTGCCGGACAGCCGCATTCAGTCTCTCAATGCAGTTGTCGACAAGTTGACAAAAACGCATGGCCTCCCTGAAGGGCCGGACTTATACGCGTTTTTCAAACAACATACTTCGCAACTGCGCGATGGTTTGCACCCGGCTCCCGCGGGTGTGGAATCCATACAACAACTTTGGGCTGAGGTTGCTTGCGGGTTTGAGTCTGAATAGAAGGCAAAGCCCTTCTGCGGGTTAACAGCAGGAAAGCCCCCTTGGAAACGGACAAACCAGCGCTGTTGTTGAACGAAACGGCGCTGGTTTTATGTCCAGGGGTTGTTGAGTATGAAACAACCCCATTGGACTTCAGCAAGGGTTTTTCAATGCTGAAAGGCGGTTTTGGGGGCTACTAATTGCGTGTGAAGTGTTGTTGTGGGTGCCTGGATTTTTCTGTCAAGGTGGTTGTGTGTGGGCAGGCGTTGTGAGACAAAAACTTATGGTTAAGAAATATAACACCTGCATTGCAGAGGGAAAATACAATGAAGGCATGGAAATTGTGGGGTTTATATACATTTCTGGCCATAGGTGTGGCTTGCAGCGGCGTGCTAAGCGGCGTTGATTGTGTGCCAGCTTGTATGGGAGGAGACGTTTGTGTCCATGGCAGGTGCCAAGCGGCAGAGCCTGTTGAGTGTGTTGACAATGACGAGTGTGTTGTATTGGGTGCCGTTTGCATAAAGGGCCTTTGTCAAGTGCCCAACTCTGCTGAGTGTGTCTTTGCCTGCATGGAGGGAGAAGCTTGTGTGGGTGGCGAATGCCAAGTGACGGGCCCGGCTGGCTGTGTTGACAGTGACGAGTGTGTTGTCGTCTGCGTTGATGGTGTTTGCCAGACGATGAGGCTTGTTGTCCGTCCTGAAAGCCTTGTTTTTGACTTGAGTGCAGGAACAAAAACGCTCCAAGTTTCATCCAACGCGACTTGGAGTGCAAGCTGCACGAGTTTGGGGGACTGGTGCTCTGTAACACCGTCGGCTGGCAGTGGCAACGCAGTGGTGACGGTGAGCGTGCTTGGAAACGAGCGCAATGAAGCCCGGCGCTCTGCCGACGTGGTGATAGAAACAACCGATGGCAAGCTCAAAGGTACAGTGAATATTGGGCAGATTGGCAACGAGCCCCTCATCCACTATTTTAACCCAAGCGCAGCGCCCCATGGCGTCACCCTCACTGTTTATGGACAAAACTTCAGCCCTGTCCTTTCAAACAACCGCGTTACATTGAACGGTGTTGAAGCGCGCATTCTCTCTGCTTCGTCGGATGTGATAAGTGTTGAAGTGCCCAAAAACAAAGCTTGCACAGGTTTTTTGCAGGTGAGTGTTAGCGGACGAATCGCCAAATTTTTGGACGAGCCATACGAGTTTGCCTATGTGTTGACGGCGGCAGCCAGAACGATTGCCGACATTTCGGCTTCCGGCATTGCCATAAACGCCGCGGGCAACCTCTATGTGACAAGCGGCAACCGCATTCGTGAAGTGGCGCTGGACGGAGTTGTCACAACCATAGCCGGCAGCGACGCGGCGGGCCTTGTCAACAACAGCGTTGGAACCAGAGCGCAGTTTTCTGCTCCTCAAGGCATAGCAATAGACGCGACGGGCAACCTTTATGTGGCGGATTTTGACAACCACTGCATCCGTATGGTTGCGCCCACAGGCTCGAGAGCGGTCAGCACCTTCGCCGGCGAATGTGGTGTGTCAGGTTTTGTCAACGGTGAGAGAAATGCCGCACGGTTTAACCGCCCTCGTGGCCTTGCAATAGACGCGAGAGGCAACCTTCTTTATGTGGCGGATTCCGGCAACAACCGCATCCGTAGAATTGTGTTGAATGGAGCTGTCACCACCCTTCGTGACAACAATGGGAATATAGAGTTTGATTATGCTGATGGCCCTGACGGCATAGCCATAGGCGCGGAGGGCAAACTCTATGTGACAGGGGTGGCGGAGAATGTTGTTTTGGGCAACCGTATTTATGAGGTTAGCTTGCAAGGAGAGTCGTCAGGAGTTGTAAGCTCCTTTCCCATGCGCTCCTATTATAATAGCCGCAGCAGCATTGCCCTAGGGACGGCGGGCAGCCTTTATGTGGCGGATGCCCGCATTCACAAGATTGGGCCGCAGAGGGAGCAGAGTTCCTTTTTGCCCACTTTCTCTGAGGACGAAGAGGGTTATTACAGTGGGATTGAGGGCATCGCTATAGATGCGAATGGCAACCTCTATGTGGCGGATTCCTATATCAACCGCCTCTATCAAGTTACAGTATGGGAGGAATGAACCTCGGGGTGACACCACTTCATGAGGAACGAAAACCGGGGGCAAGGCATGAGCTTTGTCTCCGTAATTTTTTGTCCTCCGTGAATGTTTTTTGGGAAAACAACTCAAAAATTTCCCCAAAGACACCAACAATGTTGCCCAAACTTGGAGCTTCAACGATGACGTCGAGCGCCACAACGAGGCCTTTGGGAGCAGCCTAAAAAGACGACAGCCCGTGCAAAGGCTGGTTCATACTTTTTGGGGTTTGCGACTGGGGCGGTTGTCTGCAAGCAAATATTATAATATAAGAACCTATGGAAGTCTATGAGGCTTGCATTACCGAAAGGAAACGCAATGAAAGCATGGAAGTCGTGGGGCCTGTGTGTGTTTTTGGCCATGGGTGTGGCGTGCAGCAACAAAAACAATCCACCCATAGAGCCGAAGACGTGTAAGACGGGCCAAATTGTGTGCGGGGCAGGGTGCTGCGAGGGTGCAACGGAGGTTTGTGGTGAAAACAATCTCTGCCAGCAACGCTCTTTTGTTACCACGTGCGAAACAGGTCAAATTGCGTGCGGCACGAATTGTTGCAACAGCGCGACGCAGGTTTGCAACGCAAACACAGGAAGCTGCCAGCCGATAGCGGGCCCTGCGTGCCAAGCTGGCCAAACCGAGTGCGGCACAAATTGTTGCAACAACGCAACGCAGGTTTGCAACGCAAACACAGAAAGCTGCCAGCCGATAGCGGGCCCTGCGTGCCAAGCTGGCCAAACCGAG
>WQTM01000196.1 GCA_009786315.1 Pseudomonadota bacterium
GCCCCGCAGGGCCACCGGAGGGAGCCGTTTTTGAGGAACTTTTTGGGCGAGCAAAAAGTTCCCCGCCGGAGGCAAGACGCCCGAAGGGCGAAAAAGCCCGGGCCGCAGGCCCAAAGAGAACCCCGCTCGAAGGGCGAAAAGAACCCTTTCCAAAAAGGGCCCGGGCCGCATGGCCCATAAAAACGTTGTCAGTTGGCAACCAACAGCCCGCCCGGAGGGCGAAAAGAAATGTTTCAAAATAAGGCCCGGGCCGCAGGCCCAAAAAAAACATTTTCAGCTGGCACCCAACAACCCGCCCGGAGGGCAAAATTTATGGACGACAGTCCCTAGCGTTTTTTTCGATTTTTTTTCTTGTTGGTTTTTTCCCGTTTTCGGCGCTCCTTAATGGCGTCACGGGACTGGGTGTTTTGCGTTTTGTTTTGTGCTTCGGGTGCATAGCCCATGAGCCTGGCGCGTGCCAGCGCTGAGGAATTCATGGGAGCGCTGATTCCGGGTGCAATTTTTGGAGCTTCAAACTCACCGCCCCCCATGAAGGGTGGCATTGTTTTTTTATCCCCCCCCAACAGCGAGCCCAAGTCCATGTTTTTCAGTTGAGACAGCTGGCCAAGTTGTTTGAACCCAGGGAGTCGGCCCAGGAGTCCGGGGTTTTTGCCGATGCCCCCCATGACTTGTTGCATTACCTGAAATTTTTGGAGCAGCCCAAGCACGTCTTGCTTTTTTTGGCCGGAGCCTTTGGCGATGCGCAGCGCCCGGCTGTCGTTGATGAGTGTGGGGTTTTTTCTTTCGGCCTCTGTCATGGAGTTGAACAGAGTGACAATGCGCTCCAATTCTTTTTCGTCAGGGTTGATTTGCTCCGAGAGGTCCCCAAAAATAGGAAACTTGTCGAGCAGGCTTTTCAGGGGGCCCATTTTTCGAATGGTCCGAATTTGCTCGACAAAATCGCGCATGTCGAATTTGCCGGAGAGGAGTTTTTGAGCGTCCTCTTCGGCTTTTTGCTCGTCCACAACGGCCTCAAAGTCCTTCATGAGGCCGACAATGTCGCCAAAACCGAGGATGCGGCCTGCCAGGCCGTCCGGGCGAAATTCCTCGAGGCGGTCCATGGTTTCGCCCATGCCGAGGAATTTGATGGGTTTTCCTGTCACTTCTTTGATGGAGAGGGCGGCGCCTCCACGCGCATCACCGTCCAGTTTTGTCAGAATAAAACCGTCAATGGAAAGGCGCTTGTCAAACTCTGCCGCCGTGCGTACAGCGTCCTGCCCAATCATCGCATCACAGACGAGGAGGATGTTGTCGAGCTCGACGGTTGCTTTGATGGTTTCAAGCTCCTGCATCAACGTTTCGTCAATGGCCAAGCGGCCCGCCGTGTCAACAATCACCACATCCAACTTCTCTTTTTTGGCAAAAGCCCAGGCTTTGGAGGCCAACTCAGGAGGAGCTGTGCTGGCCTCATGGAAGACGGGGATGCCCAGGCCTTCTCCGAGGATTTTGAGTTGCTCAACCGCAGCGGGCCGATAGATGTCGGCGGCCACCAGAAGCGGTTTTTTGCCTTCGTCTGACAGGCGTTTGGCCAGTTTGCCTGCGGTTGTTGTTTTTCCGGAGCCTTGGAGCCCCACCATCATAATTCCGGTGAGTTGCCCTTTGGGTTTGAAGGAGAGGCTTGTGTCCACGGGCCCCATGAGAGCCTCAAGCTCGTCATGGCAGATTTTGATGAAATGGTCCACCGGGGTGACTTTGCGTTTTTTCCCCCGCTTGTCCGTGAGGGAGACAGAAACCACTTCTCCCACGGCTTTTTCGCGCACACGTGCGACGAATGTTTTGACGACACCAAAAGCGACGTCAGCTTCCAACAGGGAGATACGGATGTCCCTCAAGGACTCTTCAACGAGCGCTTCTGTTATTTCGGATTTGCCTTGGAGGCGGTTTTTGGCAGAGCGAAAACCTTTGGTGACTGTTTCAAGCATGGTGCCTAACGGGTTGTTTAAACAGCGTTTATAGCGGGGCCCCTGGTTTGTTTGGGGCGGCCTTTGTTTTTTTTGGAGTGCTAGCACGCTATTCTCCATGCGTCCATAGCGTGCTGAGGCTTGCCCTGTTTCGCCCGTTTAGGGGGGGAGCAACCCTTCGTCCACGCGGGGGTGGAGGCCCCGCAAGCGGCCCAAATGAAAATGTGGCACCAAAGCCTCAGGAGGGGAGGGTTGGCCGTCGCCGATATGGGCGAGTTTGGCAAGCAAGCCCACGAGTTGAGGCCCCCTCATGCCGCGTGCGCGCAGTGCCGCAATGGACAAGGCGCCGCCGCGTTTGGAAAGGCGTTGGCCTTGGCTGTCTCCGAGGCAGGGCACATGGGCATAGGTGGGGGTGCAAAACCCCAGTGCTTTTTGCAACTGTATTTGGCAGAAAGTGGCCTCCACCAAGTCCGCTCCGCGCAGCACTTGGTGAATGCCCTGGGCCGCGTCGTCCACCACCACCGCCAGCTGGTAGCTATATTGCCCCTCGCGGCACAACACAAAGTCCCTCGGTTGTGTTTGGGGATATTGAGGGCCCAGCACGGCGTCCTCAAAGCACATGCTGTTGGGCGACATGCTGTTGGGCGCACAACGAAAGCGCAGCGAGGCAGGGCGGCCATTGCCTGGCCTACAGCGCCCCGTGCAGGAGGGTGTGTTTTCTCCGGCGTGGGGTGCCAGCGCCAGTGCCATTTCCCTGCGGGAGCAGTGGCACTCAAAGCAATGCCCTGTGGCCTGCAAGCGGGCCACAGCCTGTGCATAGAGGTTGTGGCGTTGGCTTTGCAGCAGGGGCTTGGCCTCCCAGGAGAGCCCCAAAAAGCGCAAGTCCTCCAGCAGCAGGCGGGCATATTCCGGTTTGCAGCGTTGGCTGTCCAAGTCCTCAATACGAAGCAGCCAGTGCCCGTTTTGTTGTTGGGCCCAAAGCCAGGACAGCAAGGCCACAAAGGCATTGCCCAGGTGCATAGGCCCCGTGGGGCTGGGGGCAAAGCGTCCCCTGGGCGGCGGGTTATTTTTCTCCTGCGGCGGAGGGCATTCCACAACCATTGCTTTCTACCTCCCAGGCGGGGGCCCAGTTTTGCCTGAAGGGGGACAAGTGTTTCTGCATGGGCCAAAAAAGTCACCCCAAAAAACAACGCCAACAACCCAGCCCGTGCCTAGAGGGGCACAAAGACGCAAAACAAAAAAGCGCAAGCCCTTTTGGGGACTTGCGCTTCCACCCTGTGGGGCTTTCAACCACAGGCGAGTGTCAGTTGCGTTTATGCAAGAACGCCACGCCTTTTCATGACGTCTTCATAGGCGGTTCCTAGCTCCGCACTGCCGATTTCGCCCTTCCAGTTGCCGCTATCAATCTTGTCAAAGGCGCCCGGATTGTCGATGAGAAATTTGCAGGCCTCGCGCAGATTGGGGTCCATGTCCGGATTGTTGTTCAGGAGATTTTTTAAATCATCGCGCTTGGTCCAATTTGGAAGCATATCTTTATTGTTATAGAGCAGGACGATGGCATCATCGCATTTTTGGTCAAAAGTTTTGCTGGCTGACCACTGTGTTTGTGTGCTCTGCGTTGCACCCGCGCCTTGCTTGTTTGTGACAGTCTTAAAAGCGGTGTCCATGTCTGACTTGCTGACAAGGCCGGAGTTGTTTGCATCTGCATTGCAGAGTTTGTCAAAGGCGGCCGGATTGTTGATGAAAAGTTGACAAGCCGCCTTCAGCTCAGGGTCCACTCCCGGGTTGTTTTGCAAGAAGTTTTTCAGGTCATTAAAGCTGAAAGCGTCGCCACCTGAGCTGATGGCAGAGAAATTTTTGTGGAATTGAGTGACTGCCGCATCATATTTTTCATCAAAAGTTTGAGGCTGCGTTGTTTGCACCTCTTGAGTTGTCTGCGTCTCCCCGGTTGCCTGTGTCCCTTGCGCTGTTTGCCCAGCTTGCCCGCCAAAAAGCTGTTTGAAAAAATCCAAAATTTGACTCAACACGTTGTCGGTGCCAGACGCTGTCCCCTGCGCGCTTTGTGTTGTGGCAGCATTCGTTTGTGCATTTCCGCTGGACGAACCGCCGACAAACGAGTCCTGCACGCGTTGAGGCGGTGTTTGGGCCCTTGGCGCACAAGGTTGGTGCCGGTGGTGAAACCCAACGGGATGATGATGGTGTGTCCGAATAGTCATTTGTTTTTCCTTTATGGTTGAAATTTGCGAACACCTCCAATGCAGATTGTGTGCCAAAAAATTTGCAAAATAAAATGATGCACTTGAATAGGGCCAAGAGGCGCATTACCCCGTCTCGCATTTGGACAAAAGTCCAAAAAGACGATGTAAGTCAATAGGTTACACGACTATTGGTCGTTGTTGTTGGGCAAATTTTCACACAACCAGAACAGTTTCTCCGCGGGAATACGGGCATTCAAAAATATTTTTCAAGTTGCCGTGCTTTCGCCCCAGTTGTTGCCAAAGTGGGTTGGGAGGTGGGGTGGAGTGGGTTTTGGCAGAGGGTTTCTCAGTCGCCTCTGCCTGAGGGCAGGAGAAAGCACCCAACAAAGTTGGAGGGGCAACCCTGTCAGCAACCCCACGGCCTATGGGCAGGCCCCCCTCACCGCGCCGCTGCACGCAGGTGGAGGAGGCTAATTTCCGGGGGTGCGCCCACGCGCATAGGGGGGCCCCAGTGGCCCGTACCCGGGGTGACATAGAGTTGGGAGGCCCCCTCCCGGTACCACCCCAGGACGGCGGGGTTGGCCCTTTGCACCACATAGCGGAAGGGCCACATTTGCCCCCCGTGCGTATGCCCTGAAAGCATCAAATCCACACCGGCGGCTTGGGCTTCCTTCCAGGGGCCGGGTTGGTGGGAGAGCAGCACCAGCGGCACATTCTTGTCCCAGCCGTTGAGGGCGGCAGGCAAGTCACTGCGAAGGCCGGTTTGAGGGCGGCGGTTGGCCATTAAGTCATGTATACCGGCGAAGGCGAGGCGGTGGGGGGTGTTGGGGAGGGCCACCTCAACGCGCTCATTGCCCAGCACCCGAAAGCCCAAGCCCTCAAGGTGCTCCACCCAGGCAACCGTGTCCGCGAAATATTCATGGTTACCCGTCACAAACAGCACACCATATTTGGCGCGCAGGTTTTTAAAGGGAGCCACGGCTTCGCGGAGGCTTTCAACACTGCCGTCCACCAAGTCCCCCAGCACGGCAACAAGGTCAGCGTCCAAGGCATTCAGTTTGGCCACCACCTGCTCGCTGAAGCCACGCCCCCGCGTAGGCCCGAGGTGTATGTCTGAAATGACGGCCAAACGGAAGCCGTCGAAGGCGGGTGGCAGTTTGGGCAGCACCACCTGGTGCTCCACCAGGCGGGGCCCCCTTGCCGCCACCCAGGCCCCATAGGTGCATGCGCTGAGGGTGGTGAGGGCGCAGGCGGCGGCCACGCATTGGCGCAGCAGGAGGCTGGGTGGGCAGAAGAGGTGCAAAAGCCATAGCAGCAGGCTGGAGAGGGCAATGAGGCAACCGGCATAAAACAGCACGCCCAGCCAGACATAGCCCAGCCAAGTGAGGGCGCTGGCAATGGGGCCCAGCCAGGTTTGGTTGAAGGAGTGCCAGAGGAGTTGCCCCAGAGGGGCCGAAAGGCACAGTGTCCACATAAGTGTTCGCACGGTGGTTTTGGCGCCGAAGGGCCAAATGGGGGGCCGGAGCCAGCGGGCATAGAGGAGGTAGGTACCCAACCCCATAAGGGCCAAGGAGGCGGAGAGGAAAACCAGGGAGCCGAGAGAGAGACGCATGTGCTTGGGGCCTAGCAAATTGCCCATAGGCCAAGCAAATTTTGCGAGGGGCTTTGTTGGGAGGGAGGGTGTGTGTTTTTTCGAGGAAACAGGCGTATTTCTCTTGAAAAAACGCCCAACTTATGAGGAAATAGCAGCAGGTGCCAAGGTGCTAAAGAGCAGGGGGGAGGGGGACACCGAGAAGGTTTTTGAAGGGAAGGCATGGAGGAGAACATTAATGGAAGCAAAGAGGCTTTGTGCAGCGGGTGTTTTGGCCCTCCTTGCAGCGTGTAGCCCCTATTCCGGCACATGCAAAACAGGAAGCCTTGGAGATTGCCCACAGGGGACGGTTTGCTATGCGTTGGGGAGCACCGAAGCGGGCATGGCGGGCGAGTGCGTTGTTGGTGAGTTGGACGCGGAGGGGAGGTTGAAGGTGACGGTGAAGAGTTGGAAGCTTTTCCGAGAGGGCGAGGAGGTGGTGCCTTTACGTTTTGATGAGAATGATGTGGAGTGGGCATTGGGTGCGGGAGACAACCCGGCAGCGGACTGGTTGGGCAATGGGGTGGCGGAGCTGCGTTTGTGGGCCATGGGCAGTGTTGAAGCGGAGAGGCGTTTGGAGGTGGTTGCGCAAGGTGTGGCACACCCATGCAAGCATGTTCCGGGGAAGTGTTGGACGGCCAACTGTGAATGGGCATGTACCCTACCAGAGGGTTGGGCGGGGCCGGGGCCGGAGACGGAGGTTGTCGTCAAGGTTGGGGAGCAGGGGTTGACGCGCAAGCGCAGCTACCGTGTGAGCGCAGCGCCGCCCAAGGTGAGTTTGAGGACGAATGCTTCTACGGAGCCTTTTCGTGTGGGAGACACATTGGAGTTATGTGTGGCGCAAGAGAGCGACTTGCTGGTCCCCATAACGAGTTGGGGGACAGAGGGGTTGAAGCTTTTTTGGGGCACTTTAGAAATACCTGTGAAATGGGAGGAGGCAGGAGGGGCGGCCCCCAACGGGCGATGTTGGCGTACTGTTTTTCCGTTGACGACCACCCAGTTGGGGGAGGTGGGGGAGAGTGAAATTCGGCTGGAGGGCTCGTTCAAGGTGGCCAACATAGCGAGGAACACATTCCACATTTCCGAGGACATAAAGCTCCGTTTGACACGCATTGTTTGCAAAACCGGAGTTGTTATTGACCTGGACTACGTCACCCAGCCTTTGGCATTTTCGAGTGGCCGTCTCATATTTGCAAGCAGTGGTTGGCCGGCTGCGGTGGACATGGTGGACAACAGCCTCTTTTTTTATAATGAGCGTTGTGAGGTAGTTGCGGATGAATTATTTATAGGCTCCACGAATGGGCCGATGGTGGTGCTGGGCAACACAGGGCATATAGCCATAGCCATTAGGGGAGGCGGGCCCCGCAGGATAGGAAATTCTCACCTAACCATAGTGGACACGACGAGGAGGCCGGTGGACTTCTACTATGCAGATGATGAGAGGGATTGTGGTGGCGTTACCAGCCATTATTTTGGGGGCAATAATGAGTGCCTCGCGGCTGCAGTTAACCCCCCGGTTACTTTTCGCCAAGGGCTTATGCTGGCGCGGATAGGGGATGGGCCGCTCAACCCCGCCACCGACACGGCAACCCCCCCCTCCGGTTGGCGTTTTGCCGCTACCGGAAACCCGGGTGCGGTGGGAGATTCGCGCATGCTTTCTTTTTCGCCGGACCAGAGGAGCCCGTGCGCGCGTTGCGGCCTCACCGCACTGAATGACATGCAAGGCCCCATTTTCCTAACGCCCATACAGGTGGGGAATGCGCAGACGTCTTTTGTTGCGGTGAGGTTGAGGCAGCGCTCAGGCCCCACGGCGACAGCACCCCCAGTAGAAAGCGTTGGCTGTTGGAACTTCGACACAATAGGCCGCTGGAATAGCGCCGCCTTTTTGCAGCCTCCAAGGTATACACTCAACCCGCCTCATGCATTGGAAGAGCCCACGGGCCTTGCCGCAGCCGGGAGAGACATTTGGCTGAGTGGCGCAAGCAGCAGTGGCCCCACCCTTCAGCGTTGGGACTCCTTGCTGAATGCGCCCCTTGTGAATGTGCAGACAGGGCTTGCGACAAGCCCTGCAGCCATAGATGCAGAAGGCCGGCCTCATGTGGTTGTGCAAGTGGCCTCCGGCTACCAGCTTCGCCGTTTTAGGGCCAGAGCGGGGGAGAATGAACCCCCGGACAAGTGGGAGCCACTGCCCGCAGGCATTTCTTCACCGGTGGGCAGCCCCATTTTGGGTGAGCCTGTGGATGGCAGCACGCCTGCAGAAATTTATGTTATTACCACGGATGGCAGCGTGTTGGCTTTTGACGCGGATACGTTGAAGCATTTATGGACGCAGCGGTTGGGCCTGAGCATTTCCCCGACCGCACAACCCCTCCTGGTGGGCAACACACTGTGGGTGCTGGGCACCCAAGGGCAAATGTTGGGCCTTCGTGTGGCCAGCAGAGGACTCAACCGCAAGGCGGCGTGGCCCAAGGCTTTTCGCGACAATTGCAACACCAGCGCTCAAATTTCCACACCCACCGATGACAGGATGTCCGTTTGTTTTTAGGCATTGCCGGCCGAGTTTTTTGAAGGTATTGTTTAGAATATTTTGAATTTTAAAGCCAAGAGAAAGCCCTGAACTCTCCATATTTGCAAAGGCAAGTGGGCGGGGTGGGCAGAAGGGGGGTGAAATTCCAATGCCGATGGGCTAGTCTCGGGAGGCAGTTGTAAGGTGTAAGGGAGGTTTGAGGTGTTTGGAATGAGAGCAGGAAGAATGATGAGCAGGCATAGGCTGGTTTATATGGCATGCATATGCCTGGTGGGGGTGGTAGGGGTGGGGTGCCCTTCGCCCAAGGGGGTGTGCACAGAGGAGAAGGGGTGGGAGTGTCCCGATGGCAGTTATTGTATGAGGGGGATAGAGGATGGCCTATGCATATGGGGGAAGCTGGGTACGAACGGGAAGGTGGTGCCGGATGTACGCATACGCCTTACCGAGGGGGCATTAAGTGCGAGCAAGCGAACGAGCAGTGAGGTTTTGACCGTCCATGCGGAGATATACGGTGCTCCCCGGGGGGTAGAGACGTGGTTTGAGATACCGAGTGGGGTACAGGCCTCCGCGTGCGTGCAATACAGCGAGGAACTGAACGGTGGGCTTCGGCGATTGAAGTGTACCCTGAGGAGTGGGGGGGAAGGTGTCCACAAGCTGACCGTACATGCGGATGGGGTTGAAGGCAGCACGGTGGAGGCGTTTTTGTGGACATATGACATAACGCCCCCCAGGCTGAGGGTGCACCTGGAGCCGGGGATAGTGGAGAAGGGGAGGGACGGTGCATTTTATATGCAGTTGGAGAATGCGGATGGTGACATAGACTGGGGGAGGAGCGAGTTTTATATAGGGGAGGGCCAGCAGCACCGGGCAGTGCGCGCAGCCTGTCCTGAGGGTTTTTCAGCCATACCCCATGCGGAGTGTTTGTTGGTGTTGCTTGCGGAGCTACCGAATTTACCGCATGGGGACTACCGGTTGAAGCTGACAGCCAAGCTTGTGGACGAGGCGGGCAACACGCCGCTCCCGTCGCCCACGGAAGAATTTGCCCTACTCATTAACCGCAAGCTAAAGAATTTTGCTTCAGGGCTGCAAGCGATTTCAACGGGAGTAATAACGCGAGAGGGTTTATTGGTGTTGCTGGTGAACAAGCAACCGGGAAACTTTCTTATAGCCATAAATGCCGAGGGGGAGACGAGGTGGGAGAGGGAGTTGATTGACACGGGAGGAGGGGATAGGAGTGTGTTGTTGGGCAACCACCAAGGTACGGACGTGGTGGTGGCGAGTTGTGTAGACAGGGATTTGAGGAGGGGTTTTTATGCTGTGAATGCCAGCACAGGGAGGGGTTTATTCCAAGGGGGTTGTGTGAGCTACCAATGGAGCAGTCCGCATTGGGCGATGTTGCAAGGGGGGCCGGGCAAGGATTTGGTGGTGGTGAGGAGGGTTTCCTTGGCACAGCAGAATACCTATACTTTGGAGGCATGCCGTTTTGTTGAGAGGGCTTCCGCCTGGGTTTTGGATTGTCGCGCTTCCTCGAGTTTGCCGAACCCGGGAACCTACAATGACTGCAACGAGCTTTTGGTACACCAAGTTGAGGGCAGGACGAGGGTATTGACAGACTCCACCGTCAACCATTGGCATGAGGTAGAGTGGAGGGAGGGGGAGTGGACGGCGTTGTTGCCGGGCCCCTCTATGAGTGCAGGCTTGGCATGGGGGCAGACGCACTTTTTAGGCGCCCAATACCGTTGGGTTTGGTATACAACCCATGGAGGTGTTTCGGAGTTACGGAGTGCGGACTTCAGCAACCAGTGGGGAGACTCTGTGGGTGCGCGTCCTTTGCTGATGGGCAGCAATGACGAGTTGATAGCGAGGGGTGCCGACGATGCGTTTTGGCGATTTTCTCCGTTGAGGACGCCGCTTTTTCCGGGGGGCACGCTGCTTTTTTCAGGAGAGTTGGGAGGGGCTTCGGCGATAGACCAGAAGAATGTTGCGTTGGTGGAAGGCGAGGGGGGGAGGGAGCAGATGATACTGCCAAGCACAGGGGCTGGAGGGATAGGCATTTCCTGTTTAAACACGGATTTTAGCAGATGTTGGGAGGGCAGCTCGACCACATATGCGAATGCGCAGTTGTTGGGAATTTTGCCCAAGTCCGCCGGGCGAGGTGTGGCGGTATTTTCGGATGCTGCTGGAGCCATAGCGGGCTTTCTCATAGACGCTCCACGCCTGAAGGGGGACGTGCCCTGGCCCATATGGAGGCACGACTTATGCCGCAGCTCCAACGCCAACGTACCGATAGACAACTGTTGGGACGGGCCGAGGCCCTAGGTTGTTTCCAATTTGACATGCTGTCTTCGTTGGGCTGCGTTTTTGCTCAGGTGCTCCCTACCTCCTCCCTTCCGTCAACAAGCTCCACCAGCAAGCTCCGGTGGGGCTTGCTGACGAGGAGGTGGTGGAAGGGAGTTTGTTGACGCGTCCGCGTCGAGCTCATATCCAATTGAAACCGGACTGGAGGCTCACTTTAAAATGAAACCGGCAAGTTGCCCTGGGGGATTGTTGCGCACATTTGGCGAACAGGTTTTCGTCCTTTCCGAGAATATTTCCAAGGCCCCCATATAAAGAAGGGGTGGGGGCAGCAGAAGTTGTGGCGCCGGAACCCAAGTTTAGTACATACAACTATAAACAAGTATTTCGGGAGAAGCCATGAAAAAATGGAAACTATGGAGTCTAGGAGCCTTTTTGGCTATAGGTGTGGGTTGTGACACTGGGGGCATTAAACTTGGGGACCCAGTCAACGTTTGTAGAGTTGGGGAAATGGGGGTTTGTCCGCAGGGGTACATATGTGTGGGGGCTGAAGTTGGGGAGTGGGGGCATTGTGAGCAGGAGTCGCCTCAGTGCTACGTTGGTGATGGCAGTTGCGGCAGTGGTTATGTTTGCCTGGGCATTTTCAGCAATGCGAGCGGCGAGCCGGGAGTTTGCAAGCCGACGCCTAAGCGTGAGTGCCAAACGACTCAATTTTTGTGTGAGGATGTTTGCTGCGAGCAAGCGACGGAGGTTTGCAACGAGGGCAGCTGTGTTGTGCCCTGTGAGAAGGGTGGCATTTGGTGCGACAACGGACGTATTTGCTATAGCAACAACTGTGAAACTCCGGCGAATGTCCCATGTGAGGGTGGGGGTGTTTGGTGTGGTGGCGGAAAAATTTGCCATAACGGCCATTGCGAAGAGCCGGCGAGCATTCTATGTGTGAACGGTGGTGCTTTGTGCACAGGTGTCGACGAAATTTGCGTCCGGAGCAAGTGCGAGCCAAAGCCGCCGCCCGGCGAGTGCGAAGGGAAAGCGGATGACATAGCATGTGACAATGGAAACGGCTTTTGCTACCAGGACGATTGTGAGCAATTGCTGAGCAACTTTCAGCTTCTCGTCAACAGCCAAGCCAAGGTGCCCTTGCGTGCCCACGGTGCTGCTGGAGACGACGTGAATGCGGACTGGGTGGGCGGCCCGGGTTTGGCACAAATACGCGTTACAGCCAAGGGGCCTGAAGCGGCGACGGGCTTATATGTGCAAACTTCGCTTGGGGCTTTGAATACAGCGGCGTGCAGCACCCAATGCACGGGCGACTCTTGTGAATGGACGTGCCCATTGCCTGCAGGCTGGTCAGGCAGTGTACCTGAGACACAGGTGCAAGTGGGCATTGGCCTTGTGGCGGTGCAGGTGTGGACATACAAAGTGAGTTTGTTGCCCCCGGCGCTTGACATTGTCGCACCTCAAACAGGCACGCTGGGCGAGACGTTGACGGTGTGTGTCACCGCAACAACCACGCAAGCGCCTTTGGATAGCTTCAGCGCTTCTTTGCAAGTGCTGGACGGTGTCACTCCATTGAGTTTGAGTTGGACAGAAAACACGTTGAGTGGGGCACAAAAATGCTGGACGACACTGTTGCCTTTGACATTGACATGGAGTGGTGCAGCGCCGCTGCAAGCGACATGGACGGTGTCAGCAGAAGCTGTGGACATTGTTGGAAACATTGGAACAGAAAACCATAATGAGCCATTGGTTTTGACACGTTTGGTTTGCAACACCACCGTGGGCAACACCGTCGTGTCGCCGTTGGTTTTTGTGAGTGGGCGTCTGGCTTTTGCTGCAAGCGCCAGCCTCTATTTTTTTGACGTTGACAAATGCGCCATGGTGCCCGGCACACCTTTGCAGATAGCGGGCATGCGAAGCCCCATGGTGGCGATGGATGATGGGACTTTGGCGGTGGCAACCCTGAGTACTCAAGGGCCTGCGGAGCTTCGAAACCGTCTCTTCATGGTGGACGCGGCAGCAGAATACCCCAACTTTATAGAATACCCGGGTACGCCTACCGTGAAGCCAGAGTGTGTTATTGGCTCAGCCGGGACTTCTGCTGCGGCACAATTTGACAGGGGGCTCTCTTTGCTGAGCCTAGGCCCTGTGCGTTATGCAGCGCCTGCCAACGGAGGCACAAACCCTGTGTTGGTGACCTATACGCCCTCAGAGATGAGTGAGACGAGCCGCTGCATTGGCACAGCGCTCCCGACAATAAGCTCCATTGTGCTGCCGCTCGCACAAACCCAGGCCTCTGAAATGGTGGCAGTCCATGAAGACGTCCTCTTGACGTGGCGCTTTAATAGTGCAATTCCCCAATGGGTAGCAGGAAGTTGGACAAGTCCCCACGACATGGTTTTGGACATGGACGCACGTTGGGGCATTGCGTTGAATGGTGGCAACATTTGGCTTTCTTTTGCGACAGGCCAACACCTTCCCATGCTCCAGTTGTGGCAAAGTTGGGCAGCATTGCCCAACAATTTGCTGACAGCTTCTATTATGCGCGTCAGCCCCGCTGCCATTGACAGCCAGGGACGGGCCTATGTGTTGGGCTATGAAGTTCCAGGAGGCTCCGGTGCAGTATATGAGTTGATTCGCCTGAGTGTCGACGGCTCCACGGTTGAGAAAACGGTGCTTCCCATAGGCTCCACAGGTGATATTGTTGGCAGTCCGCTGTTGGGCGAGGCCATTCCTGGTGGCTCCCCGGAGGTTTATGTGGTGAGGGCCAATGGCAGGGTGTTTGCTTTTGACGCCGACACGTTGGCGCAGTTGTGGATGGTGGACTTGGGCTTCACTGTCCCTGCTGTGGCGCAGCCTGTGTTGGCTGGCAACACCTTGTGGGTGGTAGGCACAGGTGGCCAGGTACGTGGCCTTCGTGTGGCCAGCGACGGACTTAACCGTTCGGCTGCGTGGCCCAAGGCTTTTCACGACAACTGCAATACCAGCAGCGAACTCATAACGCCTCTGAATATGCTCAGTTGTTTCAAATAACACGCGCTTGGAAAGCCCGTGGAGCCCAAGGCAAATGCTTTGGGCTCTTTTTGTTCTCCGATTCCACTCTCACGAGAATACAAAAAAGCACTCTGGGTTCCGGTGGTTATTCCTTGGGTTGGGTCCCTATTTGGCAAAAAGCAAGCGCCACCTCATTTCTATGTTGAAATGTAGCATTAAATCATCTTCAGTAGCCGCTGCTTGTCACAAGTTATCAACGGCCAACTAAAGAAAAGGAAAAGAAAAATGGCTCAAATAGCAAGGGTGCTATTGGCATTTGTTTTTGTGTGCGTTCTTTCAAATTGCTCGAGTGGGGCGTCTCCATGTGAGGTGGGCCGTACAGAGTGTGGTGCTTATTGTTGCGAGGATACGAGAGAGGTTTGTGTGGATGGGGTAGCATGTCGGGCCAAATGCGAGGCTGGCAAGACAGAGTGTGGTGCTTATTGTTGCGATGGTGAGACAGAGGTTTGCGTTGATGGGGTTGCATGCCAGCAGAAGGGGCCTATGCTTTGCATACCCGAAACGCCCGCAGCATTTTGTGAGCGGATGGTGGGCATGGGGCGGGTGTGTGGGACAATAACAGAAGACGACAACTGCAATGTGTTAAGGACGGTGAATTGCGGAGTAGCTGCCTGTACGAACGAGACATACTGCAACGCCGGCACCAACACCTGCCTTTCGCGGACTTGCACACCCGAAACAGAATTGGCCTTCCGAGGCAGGATGCTTGCCGCCGGAAGGGAATGCGGGGCAGTGAATGGAATTGACGCCAACTGCGGCACGCAAATAACCATAGACCTCGGAACAACCGCCTGCGCCAGTGGCCAGTGCGACGTGGACAACGTTTGTGTCCCAGT
>WQTM01000197.1 GCA_009786315.1 Pseudomonadota bacterium
ATCTCCAAGTCCACCCCCAACACCTCTATGCGCTCCATCAACTCCTGCGCCGTCTTGTGCTTCGTCCCCCGCCTCAATAGCTGCAACATCAACCCCCCTATCCCGGACTTCCCCGGTGGACAAACCCCACTCCCCAAACGAATGGTTAAACGTAGGGAAGTCAATGGCACCAAACCCCGCTTCATTAGCCGAACGGACAGCCCATTTCCCAACTTGTGCTTCTCAATGGTCGGCAACTGAATGGGCAATAACTTGGAAGACGGTTTCATATTTTTCCCTGCTCGGTTGGAAGCAAACTCACCACGTTTCGAAGCTCCGCTTTCAAATAACGCTGCGCGCACGCTTGGACGGCCGCCTCGTCTATTTTGGCATAGCGCGACAACAACCCCATCCCCTCCCTCCACGTGCCCCAAAACATCTCATAACAACCCAACAGCTGAGCACAACCTTGGTAGGTTGAAAAACTCTCCAATATTTGCATTGAGAGGTTGTTCACCGCCTTCTCAAGCTCCTTCTTCTCTATGCCGTTCTTCAAAACCAAATCCACCTCTTCATAGAGCATATGCTCCGCCTCCTTGGGCGAAATGCCTGGGCGAAGCTCCATCGCTATAACAAAACTCCCCGAGTGTATGCGCCATGCCCAATTCACTGAAACCGAAACCGCTGCCTCTTTTTCAAATACCAAACTGCGCACAAGTCGACTGGAATGCCCCATGCCCAAAATAAATTGCAATACGTCCAATACCAGGCTGTCTTCATGGCTGGCTTGCGGCCCTCGCCATGCAACCATAACGTAGGGGGTTTGCGCGGGGAAGTGAATCTCCGCCCTCCTCTCCCCCTTCTGCGGCGGCTCCGCATCCACCACGGGCGGAATGGGTGGGCCGGATGGAATTTTTCCATAATATTTTTTCAGCAAACGAAACGTCACCTCAACGTCAATGTCTCCAACAACAAACAAAGTCGCATTGTTGGGCGCATAGTAGGTGCGAAAAAACTCCAGGCAGTCCTCTTTGGAAATGGCTGCAATGTCACCGGCATAGCCAATAATGGGCCAACGGTAGGGGTGGGCTTTCCAAACCAATGAGGACAACTCCTCATCCATCATCCCCATTATATCGTTGTCCACTCGCATGCGGCGCTCCTCCAAAACCACCTGCCTCTCCGTCTCAAGCGTCTTGCTCGTTATCTGCAAGGAGTGCATCCTGTCGGACTCCAACTCAATGACGGTTTCCAACGCCTCTGAAGCTGCGTTGTCATAATAAACTGTCATGTCAAACGAGGTATAGGCGTTGCTATGCCCTCCTTGTGACTCGAGTTTCTTGTCAAATTGGCCAGGCCCAAATTTTTTTGAGCCATTAAACATCATATGCTCAAACAAATGGCTAATGCCCGTTATGCCAGGGCGCTCATTGCGAGAGCCCACATTAAAAAATGTTTGGTAACTAAACACGGGGATGGTGGCGTCCGGGTAAAACCTCACCTTCAACCCATTGGGCAATGTCCTTTCTACAACACGCTTGGACAGTTTTTTTAGCGCAGAAGAAAACCGTGCACTCACCATACAAAACACCTTTCTAAAGCTGAATAACTCCCTTTCGGAGCAGCCAAACAACAACACCTCTGTGAGAATAAATACCCATTTTTTATAAATGTGGCCAAGGTGCGCGCAAACCGTACTCATACACTGCGCCTTTGGCCTGCTTTTTTCATCAGCCCTTTGAAAATTATGTCAACCATTCCACAACACAGGCGTTTTTCTGCCTTCATGCCTTGCACACTCAAGCTTTATAGGGTATGGCCAGGCAAATTTTCCTCCTTTGGGCCCGTCTTCGTTTAACCTGGAAACAACCGGCAACAACGGGTGCTTTCTTCACGTTTGCCGGTGGACGTCTTGTCACTGAGGAATACATCAGATTGAAACTCTTACATGGAAGTGTCAACGGGCCGATTGACCGTAGCCTCACACAAAAAATTCAAACGCAAGCCAAAAAACTGCTCGCCGAAGGTATCCCTGGCGCCCATGCAGCCAACGAGAGGCCTCTGGCCCAGGTTGAGCGAGCACGGCAAGTTTTCGTCAACCGAAACCTGCGCATGTCAACCATTGAGCTTATCGGCTTTGACATGGACTATACGCTGGCCATCTATCACCAGCGGAGAATTGAACAGCTCTCTTTTGAGCTCAGCCTGCAAAAACTTGTCAACAACTATGGGTATCCTCCGGAAATTTTGAAAATTCCTTATGACGCTCACTTTGCCATCCGCGGACTCTGCATGGACAAAGCCCATGGCAACCTCGTGAAAATGGATCGCTTCGGCCACGTCGGTCGCGTCATGCATGGACGTATGCCCTTGGACAGCAAGGAATATAAACGCCTCTATAGAGACGAGAGAATACGCCCATTCAACCCAGCCTATAGTTGGATTGACACCCTCTTCTCCCTCCCTGAAGCCTGCATGTTTGCCGACATTATTGAAATGCTTGAGCGACAAAAACAACCCGTGGACTATGCCAAACTCTGCTCGAACATTCGAGAAGCCATTGACTCCATTCACCGGGATGGCTCCCTAAAAGAAATCATCTTCCAAAATATGGAGCACTATATTTATAAAGACAAAGAGCTGGGGCCCACACTGCACAAACTTCGCTCAGGTGGAAAAAAACTCTTTTTGCTCACCAACTCTCTGCATGGCTATACGCAGGCCGTCATGAGCTACCTGCTCGACAATGCCATCCCCGAATACCCTTCTTGGAAAAATTATTTTGACTTCATTATTACTGACGCCTGCAAACCCCTCTTCTTCTCCAATAATGCCCCCTTTGAAGAAATATTGCCCGAAAACCCTTCCCTTGAAACCACCTCCTCCCTCGAACGTGGAAAAATATATCAACACGGAAACCTCTTAGACTTTGAGCGAATAACCAAAATCGGCGGCGACGCTGTGCTGTATGTCGGAGACCATATTTATGGAGACATTCTAAAGTCCAAACAGGCTTCTCTCTGGAGAACATGCATGGTGGTCCAAGAGCTTGAAGACGAAATGAGTTATTTGGAGTCCCGCGCGGAAGACATATTGACTTTGTCAAAACTCGAACAACTTCGAAAAAATTTGGATGAAGAAATTTCCTCCCTGCGTACAACATTCAACCTCTTCGAGCGCCGCCTTGAAAAAGAAATGCTTACGCCAGCTTTGCTTCAATCCCACAAAACACTGAGGGCTTCTCTTGAAATACTTCGACAACGTTTTCGAGAAACAAATGACTTGAGCCGCCAACTCGCCTTGGAAATAGACAGAGGGTTTAATGCCTATTGGGGACTGGTTTTTAAAGAAGGCAATGAGACAAGTCGCTTCGGGGAACAAGTCGAGCAATATGCTTGCATTTATACCAGCCGCGTGTCGAATCTCTTCTTCTATTCACCCATGCAATATTTTCGCTCTTCGCGCGACTTCATGGCCCATGAAAAAGACAGCCTGTTCACCTGGAAAAAAACCGAAGACGGCACCGAAAAACCCTATTGAGTCTCTGCCCCCGGGGCTTCATTGGCGCAGAAAATTCTCCCCCAATAACTTGGAGGAGGCCCCTTTGTTGGCGTTGGAAGACACCGCAACAATGCAATTGCGCCCCTTGCGCTTGGCCATGTAGAGACGCTGGTCCACCACCTCAATCAACTCTGCCTTCTCCTTCGCACATTCAGGAAATGTGGCAACCCCCAATGACACCGTCACCCGCAATATTCCCTTCTCCGTTTGAAATATTTCCACCTCCACCGCCTCCCGTATACGCTCCGCTATCACCTGAGCCCCCTGCAAATCCGTCTCGGGCATAATGAGTGCAAACTCCTCTCCACCATAACGCGTGGGAATGTCAGAGTCCCTCGCCAACTTGCGAAGCAGTTTTCCTATCCTCCTCAACACATCATCTCCCACAGGGTGCCCATAGGTGTCGTTGACGTTTTTGAAGTGGTCTACATCAAACAAAATCAACGAGCATTGACGCCCATAACGCTTGGAGGTGCTGAGCATTTCATCCAAACGTACCTGAAACGTTCGGTGGTTATATAGGCTCGTCAACCCATCCATCGTCGCCATCTTCTCCATCTGCCCAAACAACTGCGCCCTCAAAACAGCTTGCGCCGCTGAAATGGCTACCACCTCCAACATACGCAACTCGTCTGCCTCTATTGCCATCTTCTTCTTGCTCCCCACTACAAGCGTCCCCAACGTGCGCTCCCCTGCCGTCAACGGAAAAACTTTGATGGAGCCCATGCCTCCTAAAAAAATGTTCTCACAAAAAACAACATGCCTCTCCGAGGAAAGCGTGTCTTTGCTCGGCAACGCAACACCATAGCGTACAACACTGGCGACAAGCCCTACGTTGTCCTCAAACACCCTCTTCTCCATGGAAATATCCCCCCCTGAAACACGAGCAATTTTGTGAAAACGCTTTCCCTCTGAGTCGTCCACCAAAGTAATGGCACAAAAATCCAAAGGAGCAATGTGTTGCGCACTCTCTATAATCGCCGACAAAACTTGCTCCGGAGAGTTTGAGCGGTTTAACTCATTCACCACACGAAAAAACCTGTCCCGCTCAGCGGCATTTCTCCGCACGTTTACTATGGTGCGTTCCAAATCCATAACGCGCTGAATTTCCTGCGCAAGCACTGAAAGCTGCACTTCATCCTCCACCCCAAAAGCAACACCCCCGGTGCGCTCTACAAGCAATACCCCCGAAACAATACCTTCCTTGTCTTTCAAAACCGTCGCAAGCAAAGCTTGAATATGCCCCACACAATAACCCAAACTCTTGAGCCCATTTTCTGAAAAGAGATGCAACGGCGCTTCATTCTTGAGTACGGCACTCAACGCCCCCTCCGCAGCCAAAAACGGCTCCCTCTTGTGCTGCCGTATGTCCCCCTCCCCCAAATGCCAACACAAACTCTGCCTGTCTTCCAAAACCAAAAAAACAGCCGCACTGTCCGCCCGCAAAGCATATTGCAACACCTTCAATAAATTCTCTAAGGCACCGTCCACCTCGTGCACGGAAGCCCAAAGCCACTCCGCTTGAGAGGCATAGGCCTCCCCAGAAAGCCTCAACCTGTGCGCCCTCTTCTCAAGCTCCCTCATCCTCGCTTCAATGGCACGCTTCTCAGCTTGCTTGGCGGACCAAAATTTCGCCGACAAAACCAGGTGGTAAAATGCCGCAAACAATGCCATCCAAAAAACATGCGCTATAAACCCCTTCCAATTCCTCCCCCCTTGCCTCAACAAAGTGACAGGTATGTCCAAAAAAATGGCTGCCCCGTATAGCCAACCAACGCTGCGCTTGGAAAAAAGTACGGTGCAACATGCAAGGCACAAAAAAACGGCTGGAAACCCATCCGGCTCAAAACTGGTCGCAAACAAAAAACTGCCCAGCAAAATCCCCAGGCCAAACTCTATGTCCCCCCAAAATTCACCCACTACCCCAAACTTACGTCTGAAAAATGCAAGCCCCATCGCCAAAAACCCCATCCCCCCCACCCAAACGTCCGCAATCAACCAGTGCCCCCCTCCCCACCCCAGGCAAAACCAAAAAAAAACCACCCCAAACCCTAACCATATGCCAAGGGCCCCCGCTCCCTTGGAGTTATAAAGTTGTCTCCAAAAACCTCTCATGGCCCCCCCTCAAATGAAAAAATCATCTCGTCCGGGCGAATGTAGCCCAACTCCTCCCGCAAAGCCCTCTCCACTACTTTTATGTCCGTCTTCAGGGACTCAATCTCTGTCCTCAATTTGGCATTCTCCACAACCAACTCCTGGTTCTTTTGGCGCAACGTCAGCGCCCCTTGCGACAGCGAGTGGTAGCGGCTCAAACCTCCACCGGACAAAAATACGCCCAGTGCTGCCAACAACACAAACACAGCAACAACCCATAAAAGTTTTCTTCTTGAAAACATGCCTGTAGCAAAACTAACAGGCGGCTTGGCAAGTGCAAGAAAACGTCAAAAATGCAAGGAGGCAATCAGCTCCCGTAACTTTTGGCGGTCCACTTTCCCACTCGCATTCTTCGGCAACACGTCAACTGCAAAAATAGCCTTGGGAATTTTGTAGCCGGCCAACTGCTCCCGGCAATGCTGCAACAACGCCTCTTCAATAAACAAACCTTCAAAAACAACCAAAGCAATGGGGACTTGCCCCCAACGCTCACTGGCACATGCCCCTATGGCTGCTTCCTTTATGCCAGGGTATTGCAACAACACACGCTCAATTTCTGAAGGGTATATGTTCTCCCCTCCGGAAATAATGAGGTCCACCCGGCGTGAAAGGACTACCAAACGGCCTCGGTTGTCTTTGTAGCCAAAATCCCCCGTCTTTTGCCAACCCTCTCCTATGAGGACTGTCTCCCCGCGTACCTCTATTTCTCCCACCTCCCCCTCGCCCGCCTCCCGGGCCCCCTCCTTGCAAATTCGGACTTCCACCCCAGGTAGTGGAAACCCACAACTCTCCCCGTCCGCCCTCTGCCTCTCCTCCGTCGCTACCTGAGAGCAGGCTTCCGTTAGGCCATAGGTGCATAATATCGGAATGCCCATTTGCCTCGCCCTCAAAAACAACGGCAAGGGGACGTGCGCGCCCCCCACAAGACAAACCTCCATCCCCATTGGAATCGGCTTTCCCCCGCGGTATTCCAACCACTGTGACAACATCGTCGGCACCAAACTCAAGTGGCTGACACGCCCAGCTTCCACTTCCGCGTCTAAAAACGCCACCTCAAACTTTTGCGCGAGGCTTAATGTCGCCCCATAAAGGGCACATCGGCTTAGGTGGACAAGTCCACCAATATGAAACAAAGGCAGGCATACATACCAAATATGCTGAGTCTCTCCACCTAGGTTGGCAGCGGAGGCCGTGGCGTGTGCAAGGAGGTGGCGGTGTCGAATGTCTATACGTTTGGGTGTCCCTGTTGTCCCGGAAGTAAAGAGTGTGGCCGCCACGTTTTCTTCGGCATAATGTGAGGCCGTTGTGGGGGGAGAGGGTGGAGCAAGCCGTGGGAAAACTTCCCCTCGGGGAAATTTCTCGAGGAGGGGCGCTTCTATAAAACAAAATTTTGGAAGAGACAATTGCTCCAACAGGGACAATTCATTTTTCGCCAAACGCGCATTCAATAAAACCAGCCGCGCACCCAAACGAGCGCATGCGTGGAAAAGCGCAACGGTGTCCGGTTGGTTGAAGGCCAGCACCCCTATCCCCTCCCCGGCCTCTATGCCTCGAGTGGACAACTCCCTCACCCAAGCACCCACCCAGGTGTTCAATTCTTCCCATGTCCACGCCTTGCCCTCAAACCTTAGGGCAATGGCCTTGGGCCTTCGTCTTGCCCACTGCTCAACAAGGCATTGCATTGGCATTTAGGGAATACCCAATCCGGGGGTGCGGGGAAGTGAAATTTTCCCTCCCCGAGGAGAAAAAAAATCCCCCTCAAACCCCTCCAATAATTCCGGACAGCTTAGGCCGTGCGCTTGCTGCGTCTCCCCCAAAGCAAAAGCCAAATGCGCCGCCGCAGCTCTGCCAATGGGCCCGTCCAAAAATGTGGTTATAAAGGAAGAAACCTTTTTCTGGCGCGCACGTCTTGCCAGCTGCATGGCTGGAATCAACCCCCCCAGGGCCGCAGGTTTGAGGACAACAGCATCTATCTTCGCACCACCTTCCAGCAACATATCTACTCTGCCTTCGTCCAACAAAGCCTCATCCGCAGCCAGAGGAATGCCCAAATTCAACCGGTGTAAACGGCACAAGGCATGGACGTCTTTGGCCGGGACAGGTTGCTCGCAAAGTTCCAAATGCAACATGCTCACCCCCCGGAGAAAAACACGCGCCTCCATCTCCCTCCATGCCCCGTTAGCGTCTATGCGTATGCCTATAGAGTCCCCCAAACTTCGGCGGAGCCTGCCCAAACAGTGAGCGTCCCACTCCAAAGAGGCAGCACCCGCTTTAAATTTCAGTTTTGAAAACCCGGCGCGCACGGCACTCAATGCCGAATGCTCCAGGGAAGAAAGCTCTTTCCCCTCTATGAGGGCATAACATGAAATTTGGGGAGGCGCTTGCTTGGAAAACAACTGCCAAACAGGGCATGCCCTTTGGAATGCCATGGCTTCTAAAAAAGCCACTTCCAGGCCAAACCGCGTGCATGGAAGTTGCCTCAAACCCAGCAAAGCCGCTTCGAGTTCTTCCAATGTGCTGGGCATATGTTCCACTTTCAGAGAAGAAAGTGCTTGGGCTGCCTGAGGAAGCGTCTCCGTCCCAAACGAAGGCATGGGGAAAACCTCCCCCCGCCCATGGCGGCCCTCCTCGTCCTCTATAAAAATACGAAAGCCCTCCCTCTGGTTGAAGCACCCATGGGAGGTGAAAAGTGCCGTCTTTAGTTTCAAAACACAATGCTCAAAACGAAGCTTCACAACATAACCCCTAGGGCCAACAAAAACCCAAAACCGGCCATTAAAAATGCTGTGCGCCCCAATATGGTATTCAACGCACGGCCTTTCAGTGAAAACAAACCCAGGGTTGAGCGGACGGCAAGCGGCAAAGAGAGGAATACCAGCCATACCCATGGAAAGCGCCCAAAACACAACTTCAGAGAAACACCATAACTCCAGGCCAATACCAACACATATTGCCACCTCCCAAAGGCCTCCCCCCAACGTACAACCAATGTACGCTTGTTGGCTTGCGCGTCGGTTGCAGCATCTCTCACGTTGTTGACGGCCAAAAGTGCAACCCCCAATGCCCCAACAATGGAGCCCAACCAAAGCGCATCCGTAGTCAAATGAAAACTTTGGACAAAATAAGTCCCGCAAACCGCCACCCACCCGAAAAAAACAAAAACAAAAACATCCCCCAACCCATGGTAGGCGAGGGGGAAGGGGCCACCTGTGTATATGTAGCCGGCAATGAGAGAAAGCAGGCCCACCCATAAAATGGGCCACCCCGCTACCCATACCAAATAGAGGCCAAAAACCAAAGCCAGCAAAAAACATGTCAACGCGGCCCCCAACACAACTTTGGGGGGAAGCCAACCTTGTTGCGTGGCTCGGGCCGGCCCAAGGCGAGACGCATTGTCTGCACCACGTCGCCAGTCAAAATAGTCATTGGTGAGGTTGGTGCCTATTTGTATTAATAAAGCACCCAACAATGCCACCCACACCGTGTCGGCTCTAAAACACGCATCCTTCCACGCAAGCGCGGAGCCCACAGCAACAGGTACGGCTGCTGCTACCAAAGTGCGTGGCCTGGAGGCCCATAGTAGGGCCCATAGGGAGTTTTTGGGGGGAGTCACGGCCGCCTTGGGAATTTGGAGAAGTCCGGTTTGCGTTTTTCCAAATAGGCCCTCTTCCCCTCCTGCGCCTCCTCCGTCATATAATAAAGCATTGTCGCGTTGCCGGCGAGTTCTTGCACGCCTGCTTGGCCATCAATGGCCGCATTAAACGCGGACTTCAACATAC
This sequence comes from Pseudomonadota bacterium, assembly GCA_009786315.1. Lineage (GTDB taxonomy): Bacteria > Myxococcota > Myxococcia > Myxococcales > Myxococcaceae > WRKR01. The sequence continues at coordinate 9,474 of WQTM01000197.1, forward strand.
GCAAAGCCAGTGGGCTCATCTCCAGTATCTCTGCACACCAACGCAAAGTCTCTTCTTCCAAATTTTCAAGCGGCACAACAGCGTTGACAAGCCCCATGCGCAACGCATCCTCGGCACTGTATTGCCGGCATAAAAACCAAATCTCCCGCGCTTTCTTTTGGCCAACAATCGACGCCAAATAGGAGGCGCCAAAACCCCCATCAAAACTTCCAACACGAGGCCCCGTTTGCCCAAACCGCGCATTGTCTGCACAAATCGTCAAGTCACAAACCACGTGCAACACGTGCCCTCCCCCAATGGCATAGCCCGCTACCATGGCAATAACGGGTTTGGGTAGAGAGCGAATTTGCTTCTGCAAGTCCAAAACGTTGAGGCGAGGGACTCCATCCTCTCCCACGTAGCCTTCCTTCCCCCTCATCCGCTGGTCCCCACCGGAGCAAAAAGCCTTCTCGCCTTCCCCTGTTAAAATAGCTACCCCAACCTCAACATCCTCCCGCACATCTTCAAATGCAGTTTGGAGTTCAAACAATGTTTGAGGGCGAAACGCATTGCGTACTTCGGGACGGTTAATGGTTATTTTGGCAATGCCATTCCACTTCTCATATTTTATGTCGCCAAATTCCTTGGCCAAAACGTCTGTCTTCCAATCCGGCTTCATTCTCACCTCGAAAAACTTCTTGGGTTAAACGGCAATTCGTGGAGTTTCAACCTCAACCACCTTTTCTGGTTTGTTCCTCCAAAGAGGTTTTTAAAAAAACAGAAACAGCTTCTAACCATTGTTGGGGGGACTCCAAATGTATGGCGTGCCCACAACTCGCTATGGCGACATGCCAAGCCAAGGGCAATGCGCACAACATTTGTTGCGCAATTGTCGTAAACTTGGTGTCCTCTTCTCCGGAAATCAACAACGTCGGCAAATGCAACCCACCCAGCAAAGGCCAAAAATTGGGCTGTGTGCCCAAACCCATGCAGCGCAGGGCTCCGGCCAAACCGGAGGCAGGGTGGGCCTTGCGTCTTTGGGCCAAAGCCTCCTTCGCCTTTTCAGGCAAACGCGCTTGCGTTGCAAACAAAGGCAACTTCTCCCAGGAGTCCATAAAGGCCAAAACACCTTCTCTCTCCAACAAAGTCGCTCTCGCCTCGTCCTCTTCTCGGCGGTTTTGGCGCAATTCCTCGGAGTGCAGTCCGGGCGTTCCGGACTCCAAAATAAGCCGGCGAATGCGCTGAGGGTGTCTCAATGCCAAGGCCAAAGCCAGGCGTGCACCTTGGGAATAGCCGGCCACATCCATGGGGGGGGGTATACAACCCGCCAAGGCGTCCACCACCTCAAAAAAACCTTCCTCCCCTAAATTTGTGGGCAAAGGAGCGTGGGCATGTCCTGGCAAATCCACCCGCACCACCTTTGAAAATGCGGCCAACTGAGGCACAAGCCCATCCCAACTGCTTTTGTCCCCGGCAAACCCATGGAGCAACAACAGAGGAAAGCCACTTCCATGCGTGGAGGTTGAAAGTTGAAGGCTCAAACCAACCCCTTCAAAGCTTTCAAAACACCCTCATAAAGCTTCTGGTGTGTGTTCAAATTGCTGTGGCGGTCTGTGCATATTTCAATGAGGCTCAACTTCTGTTGCCATGCAGCAGACAATGCCGAAGAAAATTCAGGCAAAGTTTTGGGGTTCGCATAGTGTGCCCCCACCACTTCAGCTATTTTCGCAAATGAGGTGTCATGAGGCAAAGCAAAACACGCTTCAAACTCATCCCGCTGTTCTGCCACAGGAAGGAAATGAAAAATCCCCCCTCCTCTGTTGTTCACCACCACAACAATGAGGGGTATGTCCAGGCGTTTTGTCAACAACCACCCACTCATGTCATGCAAAAATGCCAAGTCCCCTATCAACAAAACGGTGGGCCTTTGGCTCGCAACAGCAACCCCTTGCGCCGTGGAAACCAACCCATCAATACCGTTGAGTCCTCGGTTGACATAAACACAAACCTCCTTCGAGGACGGAGCGCTAAATGCGTCTATGTCTCGAATGGGCATGCTGTTGGCAATAAAACAATTGCTGCCGGGGGGAATGGAAGCCATCAGCTTCCTTGCAATGGCCGGCTCACACCCATCCTCCTTCAAAAGCTCACTCAACGTTTGCTGCGCCCTCTCCTCCAAACGCACCCACTGCCCTGCATAGGTTTTGTCTTTGTCTGAAATATGTTCTTCAAAAAATCGACAAGCCTCAACAACATTGCACTGCACAACAGCCTCGGCAATGTGCTGAAAATCCGCCTCCACCCCATGTTCCAACAACATGAAGAGGCGTGCGCCGGAGTCCTTCAACCACGCCTGCAAATGTTTGGAAACCAAAGTCCCTCCCAAACAAAGGACAACATCTGCCTTCATGCGCTTTCTCAAACCATCATCGCGCAGCAAAATGTCATAGCTTGCTATCATGGGCACATCCGCAGGCGTTTGAAATCTCAGGTTGGAGGCTGCTTCGGCCAACAAAGGTGCCGCCAATTTTTGGCTAAGTTTGTAAACAGCGGAAGCAAACCGGGGGTTGGAGGGGGTGTTGCCAACCACCACCAACGGCCGCAAAGCAGAGTTCAACGCCGACAGCACAGGCTCCAATTCGCGTGGCGCCCCCTCCCCCTCTGCATAAACAAAACTGGGGGGGTGGGGCAATGTCGACAACGCCTCCGGCAACCATTTCTCCCAAGCCAATGCTGAGGACAGTGGCTCGCGAAATTCAAAATTCAGGTGGGCAGGCAGGGCCTTGTGTTTCGCGCTCGCCAAAGCCTTGGCAACAACAGCACGCATGTGGAGCAAAACTTCTCTGTCCCCGTTTGGAGCGGGAATGTTTTCTGACAAGCAGACAAATTTTCCATAGAGTCCAAGTTGCGGCATGGTTTGTGGCGCACCAAAACCATGCAACTCCCACGGCCTGTCAGCTGTCACCACCAAAAGAGGCACCCTGCTGAAAAATGCTTCGGTTATGGCCGGGAAAAAATGCGCGCCGGCACTCCCTGAGGTGCATAACAATGCAACTGGGCGCCCTGTGGCTTTGGCCAACCCCAAGGCAAAAAAACCTGCCGCCCTCTCATCCAGGAGAATGTGGCTCCTAAGTCGCTTTTCTCTATATAACGCCAAAGCCAGAGGCGTGGAGCGAGAGCCTGGGCAAACAACAACATGTTCGAGTTGAGCTCGAAGCAACTCGGCAACAAATGCCTGCGCCCCAAAAAGGTTGTATTCTGCATTCATGGAATACCCAATGCGTGGAGCAAAGCTTGCGCCTTCTGCTCCGTCTCCCACCACTCGCTGCCCTCACTGGAGCCCTGCACCACCCCCGCCCCTACAAATAGCTCCGCCACCTTGGAATGAATTCTGGCGGAGCGCAATGTCACAAATAAAGTAAGTTCTGCCTCGTTCCCCCAGCCTAGGGCCCCGGCATACCAACCACGAGAAAAAAACTCCTGCGCCCGCAAAAAACACATGGCTTCTTCCCGGGGAATGCCTGCAACAGCGGGGCTTGGGTGCATGGCTCGCGCAACTTGCAACGGCCAAACACCCTCGCGAAGAGAAACACGTATCGGCGTATGCAAATGTATAAGGTTCGGAAGCCTTCGAATTCCCACAGGAGCGACAAGCTCCACCCTCTCACTCAATGGCTCAAGCGTTCTTTGAATTCCTTCCACAACCCAACGGTGTTCTCGCAAGTCCTTCTCTGAGTGCAACAGGGCAGCGTCTTCGCCTGTGCCAGCAGTGCCGGCAAGCGCTTCTGTCTCCATCTGCCTCCCCCTTATGCGGCACAAAACCTCCGGCGTCGCCCCTATGAAAAATTGGCCACCCTCGCCACGCATGCAATATACCCAACAATCCTCAAAACGGCTTTCAAGCTTCCTCAATACCTCCGCCGGGTTCCACACCTCCTCATTCCCAATATGAATTTGCCTGGCCAAAACCAACTTCTGAATGCGGCCCTTGTCCATCTCCTTCAGCGCCGCCCCCACCAAACGCCCCCAAGACTGCCTCTCTTGTTCAATGTCCCCAAGACGACAAACAGCAGCCTGCAAAACAGACGCCGTCACCCCTGCGCGCTGCCGCCCACTTTTGAGTTGGGACAAATGCAGGTGCGCTTCCTCTCGGGTGGAGCCAAAACCACACGCAAAACATTTGCCCTCGCGTTGCCACATAAGCTGCTTGGGCAAACACCAAACCTCCTTCTCAAACCCCGGCCAAGGCCTCTGTTTGTCAAAAACCCACCCTCCCCAAAAAGGGCCCGGCATCCCCTCCGGCTTCTCTCCACTCCACCGGAGCCCTACCATGGAGTTGCTCGCTCTCCCCCGCGCCCATAGCCGAAAATTCTCACCAGGCTTTGAGCAATAGAAATCCACAGTTGCCAAATCCGCAACCTGTCCTTCGTCAAAATCCAACTTCTGAGAACAACCCCAAAATAGGCTCATGTCGGAAATGAAAGTCAATCCATGAGCCTTTTAGCTTAACAACCTTCCCCTTGCATCTTCTCGTTCAAAACACTTTGAACTCACCTGGCAATAAGGTAGGCCTCAAACTCGTTTTGCCTCCAGGAGCCAGGCTTGAGTGAATCCGTCCGCAGCATGTTTTCGCAAATTGCCCCACGCTATGATCTCACCAACGACGTCCTCTCGCTGGGAACACACCGCTATTGGCGCAAAAAAGCCGTCAAACTCACACGCGCCACCCCCGGCAACAAAGTGTTGGACTGCGCAACCGGAACAGGAGACTTGGCCCTCGCCTTCAAACGCGCCGTGGGCCCACAAGGCCATGTCACAGGCACGGACTTCTGCGCGGATATGCTCAACTTGGCCCCCGCCAAAGCCGCAAAAGCAGGCTTGAATGTCCACTTTGAAGTGGCAGATGCAACGGCTCTCCCCTACCCGGACGACTCCTTTGACATTGTCTCCATCTCCTTCGGTATTCGCAATGTCGACAACCCCCAACGCTGCCTCCTCGAAATGGCTCGCGTCCTCAAACACGGCGGCCGCGCCCTCATCCTCGAATTCGGCCAACCCAAAGGCTTGTTCGGTGGCTGCTTTCGCCTCTATTCAAAATGCGTCATCCCCTTCATCGGCAAATGCTTGACGGGAAACCGCTCTGCCTATGAGTACCTCCCCAAAACCTCGGCCACCTTCCCCTCCGGTAAAGCATTCCTCAAACTCATGGACGAAACCTCCGCCTTCCACAAAACCCAGGCCCACCCCCTCTCCCTTGGAATCGCCTATGCCTATGTCGGCGAAGTTTCCAAACCCCCTCAAAAACCCAACTTTGAAGCCCAATCCAACCCCTAAACCCCCAATAAGCCCACCCCCCTTCTTTGAAAAACCTACAAAATGTTAGAGGTTTTTTCGCGCCCCA
>WQTM01000198.1 GCA_009786315.1 Pseudomonadota bacterium
AGTTTCGCCAACAAGTTGAGCCTCGTTTCGCGGCGGACTCAGCACTTGTTTCAAAGCAGAGGGCAGAGCCTGTTTTACAGAAAGCGACAACCCATGTTGAGACTCAAAACCAGGCGCCAGAAATGGGTTTGGAGTTTCGTCAACAAGTTGAGCCTCATTCCGCGGTGGGCTCAGCATTTGTTGGTGAAGTGAGGAGTCTGTCGGAGCGACAACAGTCGACGAGCAATTCTGCAGAGCTGCTTCGCTCGGAGTTTTTGGATGGTGCGATTGTTACAAACCCACATAAGCAGGCGGGTGTTTTCGGTTTGGGCGAGGAGGGGATGAGGGAAGAGGTAGCTTCACCCAAAGTTTCAACGTTGTTGCCCAAAGCACAGGAGACCGCCACGCAAGAGAGCGAAACGACCATGACGGCAGCGGCCATAGAGCGGTCCAAGCAAGCGCTTGGGTTGCTTTCGCCATGGGCAGAAAGGCCCTCGTCGGCGCGTGAGAAAAGTGAACCTCGAGTGCACATTGGGACGATTGAAGTTATTGTCGAATCAGCGCCAGTCACACAGCCAAGGCCCTCATCCAACACCCCATTTACGAACGATTTGGGCCGTTATTACCAACGGAGACTCTGATAATGAGCGAAAATGCTCTTTCAATGCTTGCGCAGGCTATACGCTCGTTGTTGTCCGAGGCGATAAACCGTCCTGACTCTAATTATGAGGTAGAAATAGTCATAGGTTCACCGCACGAGGCTGCCAAGCAGCAAGAGAGCAGTGCGCCCTACAGTGATTATTTGTGCGTTTTCTTCTACCGTGTGGGCTATAGCGGTTTTCCGGCGGATGCAACCTCATCCGATTCTCTCTACCTCAGTGCGTCTTGTATGATTACGGCGTTGGGAGGGAGTTCAACAAACGAGAAGACGTCTGGTGATTCGGAATTAAAGCTTATGGGGGCGGTTGCGGAGTGTTTTCACAGAAAGCCCGTGTTGAAGCTGAGAAATGAAGGCGGCATAGAGCCGCAAATTCAAATTGTGCCGACGCAGTTGACGCTGGATGACATCAATCATTTGTGGGCGACACAGAACAATACGCCTTACAGGTTGTCGTTGGCCTATGAATTTGCAGTGTTGCCGATTCCGATGAAGGCTCGCGTCGAGCGTGCTCCAAGAGTAGGTGCTGTTTCCTTGGCAATTCAGTCGACGGAGCTTGTTGAGCCAACCGAAGGTGAGCCTATTGAAGAAAAGGGGAGTCGTTTTTTCTCGGTACAAGTACCGTTTGTGGAGGTTGACATTCGACGTTTTGACTGGGCGCCCCATATTTGCCTATTGGAAGGTGGAGAGCCAACCTATGGTTTGACGTTGCAAGGGGGAGAGGGGGTGTTCCAGCCACAGGTGTCCCTGGTTGTATTGGGTGATGTGGGGGCGGGGCAAGAATTGAGCCTTGAGTGGGAAGTCTGGAAGCCGACCGAAAAAATTTGGGAAACGGATATAAACGGAGGGCGTTGCCAGGCGCAATCTGCTTTATTGCCCAGAGATGTTGGATTGTTGGAAGGGCTTTCGGTTTTGTTGACAGTTCCCGAGCTTGACAACAAAGGCCAGGCATTACTGCGTGTGACTCGGAGGGTGGAGAGGGAAGGTGGTGCGCCGCTCATACTTGCCAGCAACCCCATACTGGTTACGCGAAAGGATGAGCAATGAGCGCTCTGATGGCTTGTGAATGGGCGAGGATAGACAGGCTTGCAAACTGTCTGCTTGAGTCGCGGCGTGGACAACCGATGGATGACAAGAAGGTTGAAGAACTGGTTCAAATACAGAAGCAAGTGGATGCAGTGCGCGACGATACCCTTTGGGGCGGGATAATTTCGCGCTATGGCCTGGAGCGATTGGACACCGACATTTTGGCTTTTACGTTGGCGCCGGATGTCGAGCCGCGCCTAGGCTGGATGTTTCAGACATTGCAGAGCGGAGTCTCTTCCGCTTATCCCAGTGCAGCGCTCATTTGCGAAATGTTGGGGATGGAACAAATTGGTGTTTTTCACCAGCGTTTGGATGGGCGGGCGCCTTTGTTGCGCCACGGCCTAATTGAGAGTGCTGAGGGTGGCGTTTATGCGCCGCTGCGTGCGACTTCCAAGACGCGCTCTGAGTTATTGGGTTGGAAGGCAAGCCGGGCGGCACCCAAGGGTGCGATGGAGGTGCCTGTAATTGGGACGATAGAAGACTTGGTATTGCCGCAAAATTGTTTGCAAGTTTTACGCGAATACCTGATGTGGATACATTGTCGAGATGTGGTTGTTGGCCAATGGGGGGCGAAGAGCAGTGGTGGCCCGGTGGCTCTCTTCAGTGGCCCGTCTGGAACAGGCAAAAGTTATGCAGCCGAAGCGCTTGCTCATGCATTGGGTTGGCCGCTCTACCGTGTTGACTTGGGTTTACTGGTCAGCAAATACATTGGTGAGACGGAGAAAAACCTCAACATGCTTTTTGACAGCACGCATGGTGAGCCTATGGTGCTGTTGTTTGACGAAGCCGACGCTTTGTTTGGCAAGCGAGGGGAAGTCAAAGAAGCGAGGGACCGTTATGCGAATATGGAAGTCAGCCACCTGTTGACACGTATGGAGTGTCACCAGGGCCCTTGTATTTTGACGACCAATTTGCGGGATGCGATTGACTCGGCTTTTGCGAGGCGTTTTCATGCCGTTGTTGATTTTCCGAGGCCGGACGCAAAAGCGCGGTGTCAACTTTGGAAACAGCACATTCCGCCCAAAGCGCCATTGGCATCAGAGGTAGATTTTCAGATGCTTGGCAAGGCCGTCATATTGACAGGCGGGCAGATACGCAATGCTGCGTTGCACGCGGCCTATATTGCTGCGGGAGAGGGGGGCGAGGTTGACTTGAGAAGGATTGCCCGTTCTGTATGGGCTGAACTAGGTAAAGATGGCAGAGAGCGTGTCAAGCGCAGTTTGGGAGAGCTGGTGAACCATTTGCCGGAGGTTGCATGACAATCAAAATTGACCGTTTGAGTTTGCGTTTGCCTCGAGGTTTCGAGTCGCGGGCCAATGCGATTGTGCGACAAGTTGGCGCGGAGTTAAACCAACAGAATGATTACCAGAGCGTTCACATAGAGCAGTTGAAATTGCCGCCGATTTCCGTTTCTCCGCATGAGGGAGACAGCGCCGTTGCGCAGAAGGTGGTTGCTGCAATTTTGCAGGGAATAGAAAGGAGGCAAAATTGAGTGCGTTTTCTTTTGTCACGTCAGCCCTCAGGCTTCACCGTGGGACATTGTTTGAATACAGCTTGGACAGCGGATTGCTGATGTTGGATTTTGAATTCAGCCCTTCCAACATTACACGCACGCGCACAGTATCCGTCCAAACGAGCAATTTACCTGGAACGCGTGGAGGGCATGATTTTCAGACGCCTTTGGAAGCTCCACGCTCGTCACAAGGCGTTGTTGTGAGCGCAGAAAGTTTCAGCATGCAGATTTTGCTTGATGCAACCGATCGCATGGATGCTGGGGACCCAGTGGCTGCCGTTTTGGGCATACAGCCCGAGTTGGATGTTATTCGCTCCATGTTGGAGCCAAAGTCTCAGCAGTCTTCTGGTGCAAAAATACTTTCGGCACTGGGTGTGGGCAATGAAAAAGGTTGCCTGCAGCACCAGACGCTGCCTGTGTTGATATTCAAATGGGGTATGCAACACATGTTGCCGGTTTTCATGACGCAAGCGCAGATTGTGAACAAGGAGTTTTTGCCTACACTCATTCCCTACCGTGCCGAGGTGACGCTGAATTTGCAAGTCATTGAGAGCGACAACCCTTTCTACACTGTGGAAACTTTGCGTCGGACCCTGTCGGCGATGGCCAACATAAAAAACAACCTGATGATGAGCTTCGGCATATGAGGAGCAGCAGATGTCCAGAAAATCTCGCTATAAAGACACAAAATATTTTGAAGCAGAGCCAGGGTTGCCGGCCCCATTTCCCGGCATTCGTCCGCGGGATATTGGACCAGCGACAGGCATTGTTGAATACCAGCTCAAGAGGTGGGATCGCCTCGACAGGCTCTCATTCAATTACTACAACGATGTTGATTTGTGGTGGCGCATTTTGGATGCAAACCCTGAAGTTTTGTGCGCGGTAGATCTTTTCTTTGACTCAGAAACGCAGGAGGAGCGTGGGCAAGGAGTGGCCGAAAAAACGCTCCTGATTCCGAGTGCCAGCGAGTAAACTATGGGCCAAAATGAAAAACTGCGTCGGCTTGCCAACTGCCTTGTCACAATAGACGGTCGAGAAATCAGCGATCTCTATCCTTGGTTAAAGCAAGTGAGTGTTGAAACCAGCCGAAAGGATGCGGCTATTTGCACCTTGAAATTCATATCCGTTCGCAATGAGCACGGCGAATGGAACGTTCAAGATGCTGACGTACTGGTGCCGTGGCGGCGCATTCTCATAGAAGCGGTTTTTGGTACAGAGAGCGAAGAGATTATGCGAGGCTTCATACGGGATATTAGAGTGGAATATTCCGACGATATGAACGTAAGCGTCACGGTGACCGGCCAGGACGAATCCATTCTACTCGACAGGGAGCATGTGCAGAAAACCTATTCGACGTTTGAGCAACCACTCATGGATGATGCGTTGATAAGGGAGCTTTTGAAACCCCATTGGGTGGGCAGCCAGATAGAGGTTTCGGCGGGGACAACTTGCGGCAATTTATATTTCGATGGCAGGCCTATAAGGCTCATCAGAGACCGGGCCGCACTGAATGGTTATGAGTTTTGGGTTCGTAAAGGCAAAGCCTACTTTGGGCCACCGGACTTGGAGGGGGATCCGCAGCCTGGCATTTTATTTTATGTCGGACCAACAAGTAATTGTTTTAAATTTTCAGTGTTTCACGATGGCCACCGCCCTGACAGCGTTTGTTTTGTGGATGCGCCGGAATCCAGCAGTGAGGTGGGTGGTGGTGAAACCTATTCCAACCAGTCCCTGCCATTGGGTGAGACGTTGGCAAACAGCAAAAACCAAGGCCTTGGCGACTTTGTTTGGCGTATTCAGACGCCGCGGGGCTCGACGTTGGCTGAACGTGAGGCACGCGCCAAAGCCAAGGCGGAGGAAGTTGCGTGGAAAATTCGCGCAACCGGGGAGCTGGACGGCTCCATATATGGGCATGTGTTGCAGCCAAACCGCACTGTCAAAGTGGATGGTGTTGGCAGGACTCATGCTGGCATTTGGTATGTGGATGAGGTGAAACATCATTTTTCCGCTGACGGTTATTGTCAAGCGTTTCGATTGATGCGCAATGCGACGGGGGAGATGGATTCAATGGGCAAAGCGGATGCATTGGCGGGAGTGAGACTGAAATGAGCGATACCATGGAAGAAGTCAGCCGACTTAACGAATGGGTTGATGAGCGTCGCTATGGAAAATATCGCGCTTTCGTTGTTGACAATGAAGACCCAGAAAAACGTGGGCGGCTGTGTTTGCTCATTCCTTCCGTGCTTGGTGATGCCGAGACGGGTTGGGCGTTGCCCTGTTTTCCATTTGGTGGTGGGGAGTCTTATGGGTGGTTTGCAGTCCCAGAAAAAGATGCACAGGTTTGGGCTGAATTTGAAGAAGGCGACATCAACCGACCGATATGGACAGGTGTTTTCTGGCAACGCGAAGCAGACGTACCCGAAGAAGCAGCCAAGTCGCCGCCGACCACGCGGATATTTCAAACGCCCTCGGGCCATATCATGCAGTTTGACGACGAAGAGGACAAAGAGTCCTTCCGTTTATTTCATCCACGTGAAGCGGAAATTCATATTGATGAGAACGGCACCCTGGTTTTGAAGGATGCTTCGGGTGCAAGCATTACGTTGGATGCTGAGGGCGAAAAAATCATCATTGAAGATGCGAACCGCAACCAACTGATTATGGATTCTTCGGGAGTTTCCGTTGAGGATGCCAACGGCAACAAGATTGAAATGGCTGCTTCCGGCATAACCATGAAGGGGCAGCAGATTATTCTTAAGGGGACGCAGGTGATGTTGGGCGGAGAAGGAGGGGAACCTGTCATGAAGGGGACGAGCTTCATGACTTTTTTCAACACGCATACGCATGGCACCGCGCTTGGTCCCTCAACTCCTCCTGTGGTACCGATGACGCCGGCGCAGCTTTCAACCAAAGTTACAACAACCTGAAGGGACGAAAATGCCAAAGCTTCCTGACCCTACTTTTTTGAAATTTCCGTTTCATGTTGGGGAAAACGGTCCGGAGTTTAGCAAACGTGCTGCGCATGTACGCTCGCAGATTGAGCAGGTGTTGATGACACTTCCGGGCGAGCGTGTTTTCCGTCCCAACTTTGGCATAGGCGTGAAGCAACTGGTGTTTGAGCCGAACACTTCGGTGCTTTGGGACGTTACGAGAAACAGATTAATTTCGGCATTGATGGAGGCCTTACGAGGAGAGGTGGACCCAAGCACTTTGCAGGCCGAGGTTACAGGTGAAGGTGAGAAGTTGAACATTTTGGTTTCCTATACTTTGGCCCGTATTGGCTTAAGGGAAGAGCACGTGTTTTCAGTTTCAGGAGGGAGTTGATATGGCCGGCAGTTTGAAGCTTGACTTAACATTTCACTCGCCGATAGGTGTTGAGGACAACAAGCAAGACTGTGGCACACGCACAGCGGTTTTGCCATTGTCATTGCCGGCGTTGGGTGATGACTTTGTTTGGGAGGCACGTGATTTCGACGGCTTTCGAATGGCTATGCTTGAAGAGTTGGCGGCGCGTTTTCCTGAGCGCAAACAATGGACGCCTGCAGACCTCGAAGTTGTTTTGGTTGAGGTGCTTTCTTGGGCGTTGGATCAACTTTCGGACATGTTGGACCGCATAACAGCTGAAGCCTATCTCGAAACAGCGCGTCAACCCGAGTCTGTACGCCGTTTATTGAGTCTCATCGGCTATGAGGCCGACAAACGGGAATGGTCGCAAAACCCTGCATTGATGGAGGCAGCGCGCCGTGCAGGCCCCCAATCGGTACGTCGACAGTGTCGCATGGTGAACGTTGACGACTATGCGGAAGGCATGGAATTGCATCCGTTGGTGCGCCGTGCTGTTTCGTTGACTTGTTGGAATGGCAGTTGGCACTGCATTCTCGTAACAGTCATTTTATGGAACTGGAAGTGTTTGAATGACGAGCTTGTTGAAGTTGTTAAGGACTTGCCGACCTTCGAGGCGAAGTTGGTAGACTTTCATAAGCAGGCTGGGTTGCCGTCCATCACCGAGGAGGCGGGTCAAAAAATTCGCGCAGGGATTCGTGTTGTCGACTCGCTTAAGGCCTGGTCGGATTCGAGGCGCATGATAGGCCAGGAGGTTTTGTTTGGGGAAGCCATTCGTGTCGGTGTTGATATTGGGTTGGATATTGCCATTGCTCCTCAATATTACCAATCCGAGGTGTTGCAGGCAGTCCGTGTCATATTCAGCGCACAGGAAGGCGGTTTTTTTGAAATTGGGCGTTTGAGTTTTGGAACCCATCTCAACCAAAGCGATGTCATTCAAGCTGTCATGCAACTTGAAGGCATTGAAAGCGTTCAGGTGAAAACCTTCAGACGTTCCGAAAATTCCAGAGGCAATTCTGCAAACTCCGAGGCGGAAAACAGCGCTGAGGACAGCATTGTGCTTGAAGGTTTTGAAGTTGCTGTCTGTGACAACAACCCGAAGCTGTCTCAATATGGCGCATTGGTTATTCGGTGCAGTGGAGGGCTCAAAGGATGAGATGCCGAAGCATGGGAGGACAAAATGAAGGCTGAGCTGACGCGTTGGAACCGTGCGGGCCTGAAGCGGTTTCGCTATGTAGATGGCAATGCTGCAACCTACCTTGAAGCGTTGCGACAGGAATTGATTGTGCGTCTCAAAGGTTGGGATATGGAATTGCTGGGCCTCAAGCTTGATGGCGATACTCAGGAAGAAAGGCGAGAGAAGCTTGAGGAAAAATATATTAAGCAATTCGGAACAGACCATCAGCAGGCGCTCGACGGTTATTTGAAACTCAATGACAACCGCGGCAGTGTTGCGCTTGAGATAATTCGCAGTTTTGCGCGTGCGGCGCATGTGTTGACAGAACACCTCAATGCTTATGCCAACGAGGGTTTTCTCGGAACGGCAACGCAATGGGAAAATGTGCGGCGCCTTGTCTATGGGCTTGACTACCACCCCAAACCTCCAGCCAGTGCCATGACTTCTCTGGTCCTATACGCAAAGCCCGGACAAAGCGGACTGGTGTCCAGCGGTCTGCAAATTAAACACACGCCTGAGAAAAGCAACCCTATTGTTTTTGAGACGTTGGAAGACATTGATGTTGACTCAGCTCTCAACACTTTGCGGTTGAAGGATTGGAACCATTCGCCAGGGAAAGTCAGAAATGAAGGCGAGGGAGAAGAGAGCAGTGAACTCATATTGGATGGTATCGTCGATGGTTTGAGAATAGGGGAGCCAGTTGTTATTGAAAATTCCAAAGGCGGCGAGCTGCAGCCCCGTCTATTGAAAAACATTTTCGTAGAAGACGAATGTACTGTGTTGCAATTGAATTTAGCCATCAAAGGCATTCGCGGTGACTTGCTCGTCCATTTGAAGCCAATTGAAGCACTGGAAATTTTTGCGCCTCTCGAAGAGCAAATAACACAAAAAGGCACTTTGAGTCTCTTGCTGGAGGAAGAGCCCGTCCAACTAAAGCAAAGCCTTGAGGCCGCCAAAGATAAGAAGGACGTTTGCTACGTTTTTATTGGAAAAGACAATACAGGTATTTATCGAAAAATTTCAGAAGTGAATGATAGGCAAATTGTTTTGGCGGAGGGAGAAACGGTTTTCCAGGGGAACTTGAGTGCTCTAGGGCTGTCGGAGTCTCATTGCTTTGTTGGCGTGCCATATGTATTGGAGAGACTCGAAGCAGAGAACGGTGTTTATGTTGAGGGCGATGTGACTTGGGCCCAAGGTGCCGATGTACTTGTTCGCATAGGAAAAGAGGGCACCATTAGCCCATGCAAAATTTCCGCTGTTGATTTGAGTACACGGCCTGGGAGAGCCAACGAGCCTGCTGTGGTCACCTACCTCGGTTTTGCGCCAAGTTTGAATTTGGACCTGAGTGCAATAACGCAAATATGGTTACCGCCTGACGTCAATCAGTGGAAATGGAAAACGGACAGTTTCGTTGATGTGGAGACGATGGGGGCCGACAAATCATCACTGAAACTCAGCGCCATCAAACGTACTGCCCGAGGTGATTTGTGTGTCATCGCATGTGGCCAAAACCTGATGGCTGCGCGTGTTGAAAACATACCGGAGGAGGAAGAAACCGGGCGATTTGGTTTGCAAGTCAACAACTGGCAACCGGTGGCAACACTTGTTGAGGGAAGCAAAAAGTTTATACGTAGTCAAACGACTGTTTTTGGAAAATTCAAGGAGCAAGCTCGTCTGCAAAATTGGAATGTGAACGAAACAAAGCTTGAGAATAACACATCGACACTGATGCTTGAATACACAGAAGCTGCTGAGAAACTCAAGTTGGGCCAACTCATTGTGGTTGAGCAGGAAGCGCCCAAACCAAGGCAAAGTTTTCAAACAAGGGTGCAGGACAGAGTCAAAATGACAGACTCTGTTACGGGGGCAAACAGTATTCGGCTGAAACTGGCTTCTGCTTTGCCCGATGATGAATATTTCATTGGCAGCACCGTGGTCCACGCCAATGTCGTGTTGGCCGGGCATGGAGAAACGCAGCCGGAGAAAATTCTAGGTAGCGGCGATGCAACGCTCTCCAACCAAGAATTTTTGTTTCCTGTGTCCAATGTGTCTTTTGTGGCGGATGAGACACAGGTTATTTCCGGTGTGCGGGCGGATATTCGCGTCATGGTTGATGGTGAAAAATGGATACAGGTAGCCAGGTTCAACCAGTCTCAACCAAGCGATCCGCACTACGTAGTTAGAATGACCGAAGAAGGACATCTTCGTATTGTATTTGGTGACGGCGTCAACGGTCGACGGCTGCCGTCTGGAGAAAACAATGTTCGCATTGCTTGGCGCATGGGTTCGGGGGAGGAGGGCAGGCTCGACACAGGTTTTTTGAAAAAACTGGCACATGCCCATCCGCGTGTTGAAGCTGTTGACCAACCTTTCCAATCTACTGGTGGCAACAACATGGAATCTGTCATCACCTTGCGACGCAGCGCTCCTGCAAGTCTGCTGACGATGGAGCGTGCGGTGTCAGTCAATGACTTTGCGGCATTGGCGGCAAGCCATAGCAGTGTTTGGAGTGCGCGCGCCGAATTGGAATCATCCGGCAGCAAACGAATGGTTCGTGTGACTGTCGTGCCTGCGGGCGGAGCGTTGGATTCAATTCCGGAGGGCCTCGAAGCATATTTGTTGTTGCATGCGATTCCAGGGGTCAACATCAAATTGGAAAGTTATAAGTCTGAAATTCTGAAGCTTGATATTTTTCTCGGTATCGACAAAACGCGTTTTGATTCGGAAACAATCAGAGCGAATGTTCAAGAAACCTTGCTTCAGCGTTTCACGCTCAAAAATCGCGCCATTGGTGCGCCTGTCTATTTGAGTGATGTCTATCAATGCATTGAATCGGTGCACGGTGTCGAATACTCCGTCTGCAAATTCATTGTAGTCAACAAGGAAGGTGGGGTTGTGGTTGATGAAGAGGGCAAACCTGAGCTTAGCAAAGAGCAGTCCCGGCATCCTGAACCGAATGGTGTGCTTTATTTAAGAAAGCCAGAAGACATTTGGTGGGCGCAGGGGGAGGCGCGGAAATGAAAATCTCCATACAAAGTCGTTTTGGTCGTGCACTCTATGAAGCTTTGCCAGAAGTTTATAGAACGCGCGACACACAAGAGCGGGAAGAGGGGGGGGGCGAGGGGCATTTGGCAGCCTACCTCGACAGTTGTGGCAGGCTGTTGGACGCTATTTATAGCAGTTTGGGGCAGCGTTATAAAGATTGTTTCCCCGAAGAATGCCAGGAATGGTTGCTTCCTTATTTTGCGGAATTGCTAAGTGCATCGACGTTGTCGCCGCATGCAGAGGGTCGTCGAAAAGAAATTATGCATGCTGTGGCGTGGCGACAAGGCAAGGGGTCACTGAAAACAATCGCGCAGATTGCAGAAAAAATAGGCGAGTTTAAGAAGTTGGTGATGCAGGAAGGCTGGCAAAGACTTGCACGCACGGCTCGTGTTGGTGGCTCATTTGTCTCGCCAACTCTGGTGGATTTGCGCGGGAAAAATCCCCAAAATTTTGTTGGCCACCACAACAAGGCGGTGCACTCTGTGGATGTTCGCCAGCCGACTTGGTGTCAAGGGCACGCGAATCCCCGCTCCATATTGCTTTATGCCGCACCCTATCCAGGTTTTTTTACGGAGAAAGTTGTTCGTTTTGAATGGGAACCCAACAGGGCGGGGGATTTGGAGAACATTGACAGTTGGTTTAGAAGAGGGGGTGGCCCGGTTTTAAGCGATTTCATTGGAACAAGCTTGAAGAACAACACCCGGCATTTTTTCAAAAAGCCGGAGCGTCCAGAGACCATTTGCCTCACAGGCATAAAGTTGGAAGAGGCGGGGCGATATCATTTCACGGAACTTAACGTGGACGACGAATTGAGTGTTCCGTCACAGACGCATTTGACGCTTGAAAAACTTGCTGCTCATACAATCACCGTTGACGAGAATTCGGAATTCATCGCCAGGGATTGTTTGCTGCACACCCTCAACGCCCCTGACTGCTACGTGCAGCTTGAATATTGCACGGTGTTGGGGGAATTGTTTGCCGAATACTTGGAAGCCAGCGACTGCATTTTCATGGGAAGACTCTATTGTGACGAGAGCAAAAACAAACCGCCGCGGGGGGGTATTCGTTATTCCCGCTATGTGCAAGAAACGACTTATGGAAGCGTTGCCCACACGCTTTCTTTTCAGGGCTTGACTGTTGCAAACGGTGGGGTGAGTTTCAGCGCGCTCAGCAACCTGAATGTTACGGCTTATTGGGCAGTGCTTTCGTCCGACGAACCTGCCCCTTCCGCTCATGAAATTATGACTCTGGCGAAGGAGAAGGGCAACACGGGGAGAATGAGGCGCAAAGAAACGTTTTTCAGGACGTTGCCTAGGCCTTCTGTGAATACGGCCTGTCAATTCTACTTCGTTGTCGACAGTGGTGGGAACACATATAGCGAAGTGTGGAGCGCCGCCATGCCGGAAACCATCATCCACCCTGGACCTCCACTTCACCCCGACTTTATGTTGCAAACCGTTGACGGAGTGAGCAACTCCCTAGCGCCTTCTGGCAGCAACACCGGCAACAGCAACAGCCTTTCGTATAACAGTGTCACGCTCCTTGAGGAGGGTAGGGTGGGAGATGTTTATGGTGCAATTCACCTGGATGGCTCGAAGGTTGTTAGCAACAATCGGCTCTTCATCCATGGCGAGGTGCAAGGTGACGTCTTCGGCGGAGTTGCCGAAACCGAAGCGGATTGCTCCAACACCGCTACTGTCAGCCACAACAGTGTTCACTTCAACAATGCCACAGTAAAAAACGGCACTGTTTATGGCGGACTTGCCACCAGCAGCAGCGAAGCTGCCACAGTTTCGAACAACAACATTACCATCGACAACAGCACAATCGGTTGTGCCTATGGCGGACATATTTATAACGACTCCGGTACGGCCACTGCCACGGGCAACAACATCACTCTGTGCAACGGTAGGCTGGAAGAGATTTATGGCGCATACGTTGATAGCAGCTCCGGCGCAGCCACTGCTGCAGGCAACAGCATCACCATTTATGGTGGAGAGGTGGGCGTTGAAATTTGGGGCGTGCATGTCTCAACGAGCAACCCTTCCGAAGGGGTTTCGGTTATAGGCAACAACCTCACCATCAGCGGGGGAACGATAGGCGGGGGAATATACGGCGCATATGCCGCAAACAACCACGGCCCCAGCATAATTTCGGGCAACAACCTCACCATCAGCGGTGGCACCATAAACGACAGTATTTTTTGCGTGATAGTTGAAACCAGAAACACTTTTGTCACGGACAACACGGTGAATATCAGCGGCAGTCCGGTTTTCGGAGAGCATACTGAACTTCACGCGGGTGATGACTATGAAAACGGCATTTTTTCCGGCAATACGCTGAACCTTCATTCCGCTGACATCAGCATTGCCGAGTTGAGCGGTTTTCAAAACCTGAACTTTCACCTGCCCACCACTCTGGCGGTGAACGGCACCATGCTCACCGTCACCCGCACTGCGGATATTGGCAGCAATTCCACAATCAGCGTGAGTTTTGAAAGTGCCGGACGGATATTGCAGCCGAAAGACAGGTTTATTCTCATAAATGCGGGTATGCTGACTGGAACTTTTGAGCCAACATCCGGGACAACGGATGGCCATCCCTATACTTTGGAGAGAGACAGCAACAGCCTTGTGTTGGTGATAGGTGAGGAGGTGACGGAAAATACAAACTCTGAGTCAAACTCCGAGTCAGGCTCTGAATTAGGCTTGGAGTCAGACGCTGACGGCAGCCCATGGACTCAGACAGCATATACCGCTCAGGATTTGAAAAGACTCGAAGACATGTCTGTTTTCTTTGTGCACAACTCCGTTGGGGCAAACATCCTTGAAGGTTTGAAGCAGCTTGTGTTTGGAGGAAACCTTTTTATAACAAGCGGCAGCCAACCGAGTGCCAAAGGCATTGTCGAATTTTATATGGCCACAAACGGCATGGGCCTGAATGGCCGGCCTTTAGAAAAACTCGAAGCCTTCGAGGAGTTGATGGATGGTGGTGGCAACAAAGCACAAATTGCTTTCATGAAATTTTGCTATGCGGATTTTGACGCCCATACCAACGTTGAGGAGTTGTTCTCTGCCTATGTGAGCACGTTGAGCGCGCTTGAAGACAAATACGAGAATGTCACCTTTGTGCATGTCACTGTTCCGCTCTATCCCTATGAGTCCTCGGTTGACAACAGTGTGCAGCACGCCTTCAACGAGAAACTGCGCACCCAATACCGCGCGTTGGTGTTTGACTTGGCTGCCATTGAAGCTGTTGACGCTTCGGGTGAAGCTGTATTCGCCAGAGACCACGTCTCCCCTGCTTTGGCCGAAGACTGGGCTTTTGCCTCCGTTGGCCAGGGCGGCCATTTGAGCACCACGGGTGGAATGCACGTGGCCAGAGGCCTCATTTCCTTCCTCGCGCAGGTGCCCTTGAAAACCACCCTCACCATCCACTCTCCTTGCCCTATGGTGTCCGAAGACGGTGAGGAGACTCATGAGTTGTCCCAGGTATTTCTCGAGAGGATTGCCGGAAATTCTGCGGATAAGCCCGAGTTTTATACGACGGAATGGGGCAAACCCGGTTGTGGTGTCATTCACCCGGTTTCGCCAGAATCCATAGGCAATGGCGCTGAAGATGGTGGCGAAATGGGTGCATTCCACCACCGCGCCTATGTTTTGGCCTGGCAGGCTGTGGCCCTCAAACTGCTCGATTACCTTCCGGTGGGCATGAGTGCAGCGCTCATTCCTGATGAAACTTTGAGTGAGAAGGAGCCCATGTGATGCAGGATCGGTTGAATGAATTGAAAAAGACAAACAGCCTGCGAAAAACCTTATTGCGCAGCAACGGTGCAATTCAAATGCTGGAAGAAAAATTGCAAAAAAGAAAAGTTGAAATGCTGGCAGTTGGAGGAGGCGGTGCGGCACGTGAAATAAAACTTTTGGGGAGATGCAAATGAAGGGTGACTATAGCCGTTTGAGTTTTGATTCGAAGAAACACTACCGTGCGGTGTTGATGCAGCAGGGGCGCTTGCAGTTGGACTCGGACTGGAACGAGCAGGTGCAGATTGCCGAACACCGTTATAGCAGTTTTTTTCGTGCCATGGTGGGCCGCAGTGGTACGCCTCGGGGGGGGGAGATAAAGCTATTGGAGGAGGGGGGC
>WQTM01000199.1 GCA_009786315.1 Pseudomonadota bacterium
GGAGCCGTTTTTGAGGAACTTTTTGGGCGAGCAAAAAGTTCCCCGCCGGAGGCAGAATGCCCGGAGGGCGAAAAAGCCCGGGCCGCAGGCCCAGAGAGAGCAACGTCTGAAGGGCAGAAAAGCGCGGGCCGCAGGCCCAAAGAGAACAACGCCCGGAGGGCAGAAAGAAATGTTTCAGAGAAAAGCCCGGGCCGCATGGCCCATAAAGACATATCTCAGTTAAGAAAGGCCCGGGCCGCAGGCCCATAAAGACATAGCACTGACAAAAAGGAAGGGGTAGAGGGGACTACACAGTGGAAGGCGGGGCTCTTTTGGCTTTGTTTTGGAAGGCGGTGAAAAATTTCACGAGGTGTTTGGAGGCTTCGTCTGCATTGGTGCAGGCGGAAAAGTCATCCATGACGAGGATGCCGCCGCAGGACTCGCAAGAGGCATAGGCAAGGGCGAGTTGGGGGTTGCCACTGCATACTTCCACCAAGTCCACCAGACACTCGGGGCATTGGCCGGAGAGCATGTCCAAATTCATTTTCCCCCCTAGGGAGTCCAAACCGGGCAGGTTGTTTTGCAGCAGCAGTCGGTTTAAGTCGGATATGTCCATCCAAATACTTCCGCACTCCACGCAGTGAGACAAGTTTTGCTCGTCGGATTTAAGGGTGCCCATTTCAACACCACAACTGGGGCAATTCATCTTCTTATGCGTCTCCTTCAAATATGGGTTCACCACAATGCTACGACTTAGGGCAGGCTTTGCGCAACTCGGAAGCAACTGAAAAGCAGCCTAACCGTGGAGGCGCTCCACTTTTGCGCCCAGGTGAGACAGTTTTTCTTCAAGCTGCTCATAGCCTCTGTCCAGGTGATAGACGCGGCTAATGGTGGTGGTGCCTTCTGCACGAAGTGCGGCCAGCACCAGCGAGGCCGAAGCGCGCAAGTCCGTTGCCATGACGGGGGCGCCGGAGAGTTTGGAAACGCCGTGGATGAGGGCATGCGTCCCCGAGACGTGAATATGGGCGCCCATCCTGCACAGCTCCGCCACGTGCATATAGCGGTTTTCAAAAATGTTTTCTGCAATTTCCGAGTCACCGTCGGCAATGCTGAGCAGTGCCATGAATTGTGCTTGCATGTCGGTTGGAAACCCAGGGTATTCCTGTGTTTGCAACTGGAGGGGGCGGATGTGGGGGGGGGCAACCAGTCGCAGGCCCGGGCCGTTCTTGTGCTCTTGGGAAATTTCGCAACCGGCCTCTCGCAGTTTCTCAATGACGGCCCCGAGGTGGGCGGCTTGTGCATTTTGTACGAAGACGTCACCGCCCGTAATAGCGGCAGCGACGAGCAGGGTACCGGCTTCAATTCTGTCTGCGCAGACGGTGTGTTGGCAGGGTGTCAACGCCTCCACGCCTTCCACAACCAACTCATTGGGTTTTTCCCATTCTATTTGGGCGCCCATTTTTTTGAGTACGTCCACCAATTCCGCGACTTCAGGCTCCTGGGCCGCGTTGCGGATGCGTGTTGTGCCTTTGGCGAGGCTTGCCGCCATGAGCAGGTTTTCTGTGCCCGTAACGCTGATGGTGTCAAAGCGAAAGTCCGCTCCGTGCAAGCGTTGGGCAGTGGCTTCCACATAGCCGCCGGACAGGGAAATATGGGCGCCCATGGCAGAGAGGGCTTTGAGGTGCAAGTCAATGGGCCTTGCGCCGATGGCGCAGCCTCCTGGCAGGGAGACTTTGGCCTTTCCATATTTAGCGAGCAAGGGGCCCAGCACCAAGACGGAGGCGCGCATGGTTTTGACAAGCTCATAGGGGGCTTCTGGGTTGGCCTTTCCGGGGTTGTGGAGGGTGCAGGAGGAGGGGTGGGCATTGTGCTCCATGGAAGTTTCCAAGCCAATGTGGCGCAGCAATTTCAGCATGGTACGAATGTCGGCAAGCCTTGGGACATTCTCAAAGTGGTGGGTACCTTCGGCGAGGAGGGCGGAGGCGAGGAGGGGGAGGGCGGCGTTTTTGGAGCCGGAGGCGAAGGTTTGGCCTTTGAGGGGGCCGTTTCCGCAGACAGAGAGAGAGTCCATCAATATTTTCCCTAGGTGAATTGGGCCTGGGCGATGCGGTGGAAGCCGGCCCAGTCCTTATATATGGCGACTTCAGAATAGCCGGCCAGAAGGAGTTGTTGGGTTATTTTTTCAGCTTGGTGTTCCCCTATTTCGAGGAGGAGCCAGCCTTTGGGGGCGAGGAAGAGGGGGGCCTGGAGGATGAGTTTGGAGAGGAGTTGCATGCCGTCGTCTCCGCCGTCGAGGGCGAGCATAGGCTCAAAGCCTACTTCGCGCTGGAGGTTTTGGAGTTCCTGAGCGCAGAG
Source organism: Pseudomonadota bacterium (assembly GCA_009786315.1). Taxonomy (GTDB): domain Bacteria; phylum Myxococcota; class Myxococcia; order Myxococcales; family Myxococcaceae; genus WRKR01. Next base: position 2,335 of record WQTM01000199.1, read on the forward strand.
GTAGGGGGGGTTAGAGACAACCATATCCAAAGGGGCACAGGGGGCGAGTGGGGAGAGGAGGTGGCCCTCGCACCAGTGGAGGTTGGGTGGGGAGCCCAGGTGGTGGGCATTTTCCTGTGCGAGGCTGAGGGCCCTGGGGCAAATGTCCGTGGCCCATATGTCTGTTTCAGGGCGTTCCAAGGCGAGGGAGAGGGCGATGCAGCCGCAGCCTGTGCCGACGTCCGCGACGCGGTGTTTTTGGCCTTTGGGCAATTTTTCCAAGGCGAAGTCAACGAGCAATTCTGTTTCGAAGCGAGGGATGAGGGCCCTGGAGTCCACGAGGAAGGGGCGCGAATAAAACTCTTTGGAGCCGATGAGGTATTGCGTAGGCTCCCCTTTGCAGCGGCGTTGAATCAGCGAGCGATAGGCGCGCAACTCCTCCGGCTCCAGTGGGCGCTCATACTCCAAATAAAGTGCAATACGGCTGCATTGAAGCACATGAGCCAGCAAAAGCTCCGCGCTCAGCCGTGGGGCGTCAATTCCAAGTTTTTGGAATTTTTGGGAAGTCCAGCGGAGGACGGAGGAGACGTTCCACAGAGGGGGGGGGTGTGCAGGGGCACTCATGGAGCAGAGGGGTTGAAGGAGGCGGGGGAGGCATTGTGTTTGAGGGCTTCGGCCTGGAAATAGGTGCGGCAGGAGACGACAATGTCCTCGAGGTTTCCCATCATAATGGAAGGCAGGTTGTGGACGGTTAGGCCAATGCGGTGGTCGGTCAACCTGTCTTGTGGGAAGTTATAGGTGCGTATTTTTTCACTCCTGTCGGCTGTGCCGACTTGGCCTTTGCGCAAGTTGTCGCGCTCTTTTTGTTGTTTGTCCTGCTCCGACTCGAGCAATTTGGCTTTGAGTATTTTCATAGCCATGGCTCTGTTTTTGGTTTGGCTTTTTTCCTGTTGGCATTTGACGACGATGCCGGTGGGTTTGTGGATGAGGCGGACGGCCGAGTCCGTGGTATTGACGCTTTGTCCGCCGGAGCCTGTGGAGCGAAACACCTGCATTTCAACGTCAGCCGTGTTGACATCCACCTCGACGTCTTCGGCTTCAGGCATAACGGCGACAGTAATGGTGGAGGTGTGGATTCTGCCCTGTGTTTCTGTGTCCGGGACACGTTGGACGCGGTGGACGCCGGACTCATAGCGCATCCAGGAGAAGACGGATTGGCCGGAGAGGCTGAAGGAGGCTTCTTTGAGTCCCCCGGCGTTGCCGGGGCTCAAGTCCCACAATTCCGCCGTCCACCCCTGTTTTTGGGCAAAACGCAAATACATTTGCAACACCTCTTCTGCGAAGAGGGCCGACTCATCCCCCCCTGCCCCTGCACGTATTTCAACAATGACGTTTTTTTCGTCGGAAGGGTCTCTGGGGAGCAAAAGGAGGTGAATTTCCTGCTCCAGGGCCTCGCGTTGTTGCTCCAAGAGGGGCAATTCCTCTTTGGCCATGCTTTTCAAGTCCGCGTCGGAGCCACGAAGAAACTCTTGAGCGGCCTGAATGTCCAGGTGGTTTTTTTTCCAAGCCCTATATTTTTCGACAATTTTTTCCAAGGAAGCATGCTCTTTTGCAAGTTTTTGCATGCGTTGCGCATTGGCCAGCACTTCGGGGTTGGCCAATTCCACATTGAGACGTTCGAAGCGTTGTTCAACTTCTTCCAGCTTGTTCATAGGAGGCAAAAATGGTTATGAGTAGAGCAACCTGTTGCTCAACCAAGGAAGTGCGAATGTCAAACCCAAAAACGAATAGGAAGAAAAGAAAAACAAACTCCCGCGCCCAAACCAAGAAAGTTGCATTGAAACGCAGGCGGGCACGTGCGCGACAAATGAAAGGCTAGAGACCGCTTTCACTTTGACATTTTCTCTTCGTTGGACTCGTTATTTGCTCAGGCCGAATAGCAGAGGAACAGCCACTTAAGTGCGCTTCCTGCCTCCTCCCTTCCGTCAGCAAGCGCTCCGGTGGAGCTTGCTGACGAGGAGGTGGTGGAAGGGAGCTTACTCATTGCAAAAGCCTCGTCCGCGTCGAGCTCATGTCCAATTGAAACCGGTCTCCAATTGAGGTAGAACCGGGCCAGGTATTAGGCTTTGGGTGTTTGAGGTGGGCAACCCGCATTTAGAATAAGGGGAAAAGTTTCCTTCGGGAAGCGGCATGCAACTGGGCTCTCTCGTCCTCGCAGCGGTGCTGTTGGGCATCAACGCTTTTTTTGTAGCCATAGAGTTTGCCCTCGTCAAAGTGAGGACAACTCAGTTGGAGGCTTTGGCGAGCCAGGGGCGGGCGGGGGCGGGGTTGGCGTTGTCCATGCGCAAGAACCTGGACATCTGGCTTTCGGCCTGCCAGGTGGGCATTACTTTGGCCTCATTGGCATTGGGGTGGGTGGGGGAGCCGGCCTTTGCCCAGTTGTTTGGGCCTTTGCTGAGCCACATTTTGCCGGACACAGAGAGCATGCGTGTGGTTTCGCGCACGGGCAGCATTGTTGCGGCTTTTTCTCTGATGACTTTTTTGCACATTGTGGTGGGGGAGCAGGTGCCGAAGACGGCGGCCATTGCGCGGGCCGAGTCAACGGTTTTGTTATTAGCGTGGCCCATGCGTTTGTTTGCATTTGTTTGCCACCCGGCCATATGGGTATTGAATGTGGGCACGCGTTGGGTACTTTGGGCGTTGGGGTTTGAGAGCAAGGAGACGTTGGCAGCGGGGGAGGTATTGGGAGAGGACGAGTTGAGGCTTATTTTTGCGCGCTCCGCGGCCTCGGGGGCGATTGCGCAGGAGAGGGCGGAGCTATTGGAGAGGGCCCTTTCCATGGTGGAGAAGACGGCGCGCCACGTATTTGTACCGCGTCGGGAGATGGTGTGTTTGGAGGTAGAGAACAGCCTGGAGGAGAATGTGGCCATTGTCCGCAACTCTGGGCATGCGTGGTTGCCCGTCATTCGCGGCAATTTGGACGAAGTGGAGGGGGTGGTGAATGCGAGGGAGCTATTCAGCATGCTTGCGGCGGGGCAGTTGAAGACGCTGGCGCAAATACAGAGGCCAGTATTATTCGTCCCTGAAAACATTAGTTTGGAGCAGTTATTGACGGAGTTTAGGCGGCGCAGGAAGCATTTTGCGGTGGTGGTGAACGAGCATGGGGGGACTTCCGGTTTGGTGACGTTGGGGGATGTGGTTTCCGAGTTGGTGGGCAACATAGCCTCATTGGGGCGGCGGCAAGAGGCTGTGAGGGTTTTGCCTGGGGGGCATTTGGAGTTACCGGGGACGGCGCAGTTGGGAGACATTGAGGACAGGTTGGGTTTGGAGTTTGGGATGGACAAGGCGGAAGTCACCACCATAGGGGGTTATTTAATGATTCAGTTAGGCCGAGTCCCCGTGGTGGGGGACATACTGGTGCTCAACGGCATTCGCATACTTGTGGCCAAAATGGACAACTCCCGCGTCGTCACCGTACGCATTGAGCATATAAAAAGCCCCATTTCCACCGCGCACGGTGGGGAAGGGGAGGGCAGCTGAATTTTGGGCAAGGGCCTGCGGCCCGGCTTTTTTTTGAAATGTTTCTTTTTCTTGGAAAACATCCATTTGGGCAATGGGGATATAAATAAGTTATGAAGAAGCGGAAAAGTTGGTTAAGGCAAGAAAAGGAAAAAGCCAATAGACATGAATGCTCAAAAAAAACAATTGGATGAGTTATATGTTTTGGCCAGAGAAATAGCCACCAAAGCTCATGAGGGTCAACTCGATAAGGGAGGCAATCCATATATAGAGCACCCTATTGCAGTGGCTGATTCTTTGGAAAGAATAGAACATAAAATTATTGCGCTGCTGCATGATGTGTTAGAAGACACAGCACTCACAAAAGACGACTTGAAAAATGATGGATTTCCAGATAATATTATAGAATCCATCTGTGTTCTCACAAAAAAAGATTCTGTGAGTTATGAAAAATATTTGTTTCATATAAAATCAGACCCCGATGCTTGTCATGTTAAGATAGCGGATATTAAGCACAACATGGAGATTCGCCGCATCGCCCACCCGACAGAAAACGACCATGTCAGGATGGAGAAATATAAAAAAGCCCTTGCTTTTTTAGAAGAAACCAACCTTTCAGGGAGCCCTAAGACACCCTAAGACAGCAGGGGGCATTGCAACCCCCGCCCCCCCCACTGCCAAACCAAGGGTTCCTTTTGTTGGCTGCGCGGCAACGGCCCAGTGAAACCGGCCTACACAACGCTATAAAGGATTTGGCCATATGTCGGGAAGGGCCAGTGCTTTTTGGCCACGAGTGTTTCAAGCTCGTCGGCAACCGGCCGAATTGCGGACATGGCGGCCAAAACTTGGTCGCGATAGGAGCGCGCGCGGTCAAAAATTTTCTGTATTTCTGCGGAATGCAGGAGTGCGGTTTCAAGAGTTGTCAATTTTTCAAACAGGTTTGAGGACAGCTTGGCAATTTTGGTCAACAAATGGTGTTCCAGCGAAACTTCATAGTTGCCGCAAGCTTTTTTGCGCTCCAAAAGCTTGGCCAAGTCATTCTGGTAGGCAATACAAGCGGGGATGATTTCTCCTTTCAGCATGTCCACCAGGGTGAGCGCTTCTATATGGATGGTTTTGCAATAGCCTTCCATGAGAATTTCATAGCGTGAATGAAGCTCCAGCTTGGTGAAGACATGGTGTTTTTCAAACAGCTCAACGCTTTTGGGGGAAATGAATTCGGGGAGTGCGTCGACGGTGGTTTTCAAGTTCGACAAGCCGCGTTTTTTGGCTTCAACAATCCACTCGTCGGCATAATTGTTGCCGTTGAAAATAATCCGTTTGTGCTCATGGAAGGTTTTTTTGACGAGTGAGGCCAGAGCTGTTTCAAAATCCGCTGACTGCTCCAAAAAGTCTGCAAATTGCCGCAGAGTTTCCGCGACAATGGTATTGAGAACAATGTTCGGCCCTGCAATGGAAAAGGTTGAGCCGAGCATGCGAAATTCAAACTTGTTGCCGGTGAAAGCGAAGGGCGAAGTGCGGTTCCTATCGGTTGTGTCCTTGGGAAAATGCGGCAAAAGCGTGACGCCGATTTCCATTTGGTGTTTGGTTTTGTCTCTATAGGCCGCGCCGACCTCAAGGGCTTCCAAAATTTCCGTCAATTCTTCACCGAGGAACATGGACACAATGGCGGGGGGGGCTTCATTCGCGCCCAGACGATGGTCGTTCCCGGCGTTTGCCACCGACACTCGGAGCAAATCCTGATGGTCATCCACCGCCTTTATGACAGCCACCAAAAACAACAGAAATTGGGCATTTTCATAGGGCGTCTCACCTGGCTCAAGCAGGTTGGCGCCCATATCTGTGGCAATGGACCAGTTGTTGTGTTTGCCGCTGCCGTTGACGCCGGCAAAGGGTTTTTCATGGAGCAGGCAGCTGAGGCCATGTTTGTCCGCGACGCTTTTCATCAGCGCCATCGTCAGTTGGTTATGGTCGGTTGCAATGTTGGTTGTCGTGAAGATGGGCGCAAGCTCGTGTTGTGCCGGAGCGACTTCATTATGGTGGGTTTTGGCATAGACACCGAGCTTCCAAAGTTCCACCTCAAGCTCTTTCATAAAAGCGGCCACTCTGGGTTTGATGCTGCCGAAATAATGGTCATCCATCTCCTGCCCTTTGGGTGGCCGGGCGCCAAACAATGTCCTGCCAGTATAAATTAAATCCGGGCGTTTTAGATAGACCTCTTTGTCAATGAGGAAATATTCCTGCTCTGGGCCAACCGTTGTAACAACACGCTTGGTGGAGGTGTTTCCGAAAAGCCTGACAATGCGCAACGCTTGCTTGTCAAAGGCTTCCATAGAGCGGAGGAGGGGGGTTTTTTTGTCGAGGGCCTCTCCGCTATAGGAGCAGAAGGCGGTGGGGATATAGAGTGTGCCCTCCCGAATAAAAGCATAGGAGCTGATGTCCCAAACAGTATAGCCCCTCGCCTCAAAGGTAGCCCGCAGCCCACCCGACGGAAAACTGGACGCATCCGGCTCTCCACGGACAAGCTCTTTCCCCGAAAACTCCATCATCGCCTTGCCTTCGCCGGAGGGAGAAATGAAGCTGTCGTGCTTTTCTGCTGTTATTCCCGTCATCGGCTGGAACCAGTGAGAGTAGTGTGTTGCGCCTTTTTCCAGCGCCCACTCCTTCATGGTATTGGCAACCACCGTGGCAACATCCAACTCCAAATGTGTGCCCTGCGACATCGTCTTTTTCAAAGCGCTATAAATATCCTTCGGAAGTCGTGCCTGCATGACGGAGTCATTGAAGACCATGCTTCCAAACAAGCTTGGAACATCATTCATATGAAACACCTCGCAATGACTTCATGTCGACGCACTGGAATGCCCTTCTAAACAAAAAAGCAAGGCGCCGCTGACGAAAATCCGCTTTCAAATTTGTGTTGGCCTTGTGCCTATTGACTAATCATGCTCAGTGAGTATGCTCAGCAACATGGAGAGACGCACAGAGCGCAAAAAACGTACTCGGCAGAAGGTGCTGGGGGCGGCACGCCAGGTGGTTGCGGAGCAAGGGTTTATAGCCACAACAGCACGAGAGGTAGCGGCGGCGGCTGAGGTTTCTGTTGGGACTGTCTTCTTGCATTTTCCGACGATGGCTCAGCTGGCGGAGACACTTTTGGACGAGATGGTGGAGGAGGCACTGGCACAGGTGGGAGAGGGGCCAGAGGGGGGCGACCTGATAGAGCATCTGTTGTCCGTCAGTTCCGCCCTCTATGATGCATATCGGGCGAACCCTGAGTTGTCTCGGCACGTGGTGTCTGCTTCCCTGTTCGAAGCTGCCCCTGGGGGGCCGTCCCAGCGGCGGATGGCCGAGTTTCAGGCGTGGGTCAGTACGCGTGTGGAAGCAGCTGTGGCGGCGGGGCAGATAGAGCCTGTGCCCGCACCGGAGGCTTTCATGAGCTTCTTCGCCCTCTATTTCGGTGTGCTGGTCATGGGTTTGCGTGAAGAAGTCGAGGCCGCTGGACAGTTGGATTTGCTCGGTCGCTTGTTGCGGCATACCTTTCGAGCGGCGGCACGCTCATGAGTACCGTGGCCGTTATTGGAGCAGGAATAGGCGGTTTATCGGCGGCGCTGGCCTTAGCAGCCGATGGCCACCAAGTGACCGTATTGGAGCGGACCAAACAGCTTGAGGCGCTCGGCGTTGGACTGCTCCTCACCCCGAACGCCGTCCAGGTGCTCGACCGTCTCGGTGTGGACTTGAGCGGTGAGGGGCAGACGCTCTCCCGACTTGAGGTATGGGGCCGGAGCGGCCGCCTTATCAGCACAATCAACCTGGCATACCTCGCGCAGGCGAATGGCCCGAGCTATGGAATAGCACGGCCCCGGTTGCACGCTCTGCTGTCTGCGGCTCTCCCGCCATCGGTTGAGCTCGTGCTCGGCGCTCCTGTCGCTTCGGCGCAACAATCCTCTGATCAGACAGTGACGCTCACATGGCCAGGAGTCGACAGAGCGTTCGACACAGTGGTTGTTGCCGACGGGCTGCGGAGCCTGCTCGGTGGACCAGGGCAGCTGCGTTATTCGGGGAACACTTGTTGGCGGGGCATTGTACCGCTCAATGTGGGCTCTGTGGCGGTGGAGTCCTGGGGAGAGGGCAACCGGGTAGGGGTGGTGCCCATTGGGGGTGGCCAGGTATATTATTATCTGGTTCGTGTCTCCCCCGCTGGAGCCGAGCCCCCGAGCTCAATAGCGCAACTACGCGCCCTCTTTGCCGGGCACGGGGGAACGGCTGGGCGCTTGGTGGATTCACTGGAAGAGATGCCTCCGGTGCACAGCAACCTCTTCGAGTTGGAGAGGCCGTTTTGGGGGCAAGCTCGAATATTGCTGCTCGGTGACGCCGCCCACGCGATGACGCCGAACCAAGGGCAAGGCGCGGCAATGGCGATAGAAGATGCCTTCTCCCTCGCCGCCGCGCTGCGCCCAGGAGTCGACGGAGCACTGGAACGGTACCGAGCGAACCGTCACCGACGAGTTCGTCGGGTGCAGCTCACCTCACGCCGTATTGGAATGGTGGCGAACCTCCGCGGCCCTGGTGTCGCATGGGCACGAGAAACTGTTATGCGACTGGCTCCATCCACGGCGGCCACAATGGCAATGCAACGTCTCATTCAATCTGGACCGTTGACGGCGTTGGCGGCCCCCCCTTTGCCCTCAACCCGCCTTCCCCCAACGCATTAGGTGTCCATGTCTACATCTGCTGTTGTTCGAGCCGTCCCACTCCGGCGCGCTGCTTTGGTGGCAGGGTGCTCCATGGTTGGGCTCGGTGTCGGCCATCTTCTGACGTTTCTCGTGAATTCTGCTCAGCACGACGCGGCCACTCGCCAAGCCCTGGCAGGGTTGGGCGAAGTCCAGGTTGCCATGCCAGGTCCTTCGCACACGTTGGCTGACCTGTATCGCCTCATGGTGGCGCTGTTGGTCGCGACGCTGGACAGCCTGCCCGCTACACGGAACAAGTGCCACAACTGCTCGCGACTACGTTGAGGATAGTGGTTGGCCTTCGCGGCCGGAGGTCTGCTCCTCTCCTGGCTGTTTCTCCCTCTTCCTCCTCTGGTTGGGTTGACGGTTGCGCTCATTGCCGGACTCTCCGGCGTGCTGCTCAACCGTGTAGACAGTTGCCGCCGGCGCTCAGCCTGTGTGGGCCGTTACTTTGTTGGCCCCAGGTTGAAACCGGCTCCAACCAACAGGGTGAGCCGGTAGCCCAGTAGGCATGTGAAAAGAGCCCCCACGTGCTCAGCTTTTCGGTGCTCCAAACATGCGACGCGCCGCTCTTTCAGAAATTTTCTGGTAGTGCGCATAGGCTTTTGCAGCGCGAATACGGATGTGTTGCGCGCTTTCATTGCGCCGCCTGCCCTCCACAATGCCCTCGACAATATAGGCTTCCGGAGCCAACAGGCTATATGTCAACACCAGACTTTGGGCGCCGCTGCGCTCCAAATGCTTTGCAAAATAGGGGTGGCTTTGGCACGCGAGGACCGCTGCTTGCCTGCCTTGCGCAGCCCCGTCCGGAAAGTTTTGGGCAAGGCTCCACAAGTGCGCATCCATCAAACCATTATGGCCAACATAAATGGAGAGGGTGGCACCGTGGGGGGCCTGAATGTGAGGCCGGGCGTGGGACTCGTGGAGCGCCCCTTTGCCCGCCGCAGAGTACATAAAGTCAACCATTGCCTGGGCAATTTCCCGCCCGCGATAGGCGTCGGCCACCATATAGGCCCAAGGGGGCTTGCGTGTTGAAAATACACAACGCTCCAACACCGACGAGGAAACCGCCTTGCGGCAATATTCAAGTTTCCAAGCCGGAGACTTCTTTGAGAAAAAAGTCTTCATGCCATAGGCCGCCCCCCAATATAAATTGGTTGAAAGGTTGTCACCATCGCCCAGCGCAGCAGAAACGCGGACAATGCCTTGGTGCTCGTTGTCCGCCAAAGCAACAAAAACATGAATAAGCAACGGCTTGGCCCCCGCATGGGCCAACCCGGCCAAGGAGAGGACAACAAACACCCCCACTCGACAAAACAACCGAATGGCCCTCCACCTCTCCGGGAAATTTTTGGGCCTGCCACTGCCCAAACTGTTGGGTTTTATGTACATTTTGGAAACTTATTCTATGCGTACAAAGCAGGCAAGCTGCACCTTAACAAAACCATTTCAAATAATGTTATAAAAAACCATCATAAAAATGTGTTGGTTTTGTACGGAATATTCATGAAAACCCTCGTTGAAACCAAAGCCTTCGTGCCCTCCCGCCCATATGTCAACGCTACGCCCATACCCAATGCCCTGGCTCACCAGGCGCAACTGCGCCAGGCCCTAGGCCGGGCAGGGGTGCAGCCACGCCTCGAAACCAACCATCCGCTGGAACGTGAAGCAGACACCGCTGCCGAGCGCGTTGTGCGTATGCCGAAGCCTCTGGAGAAGGCTCCATTGCCCGTGCATGAGCAGCAGCGACGCCAAGCTCTACGTCGAGCGGGAATTACGCCGCACACGGAGGCTGGCGAGGCCTCGCCGCAACTCGAGTCCACTCTGAATTCTCTCAACCAAGGCGGTATCCCTATGGACGCCTCTACGCGTGCCTTCTTTGAGCCTCGCTTCGGCCAAGACTTTAGCCAGGTGCGTCTCCATACCGACAACCATGCTGCTCATATGGCAAACTCTCTGCAGGCCAAAGCATTTACCCTTGGCAACAACATTGTTTTCGCTCCTAGGCAATATGCCCCCCACTCCCCCGCGGGCAAAAACCTCCTGGGGCATGAGCTTGCACATGTTGTCCAACAGCAGGGGCAAAACAGCCATATGCCACAGGCCAAGCGGCTACAGCGGAAAGGCAGCGAGGGTGGTGAGGAGAAGCAGAAGTTTTCGAAAGGAAATTCGAATACAAATGAAACCCAACCACCCAGCGCAGCTCCTGTTGGGGATGCTCCAACATTTGGCATTGGCGTTGAGGCAAACAAAGCGGGTGACGCTATATAGCGCCCTTGTTCCAAACCCTTATAAATTAGACGAACAAATGTCTACGCAACCATTCCAAAGAGTTTCCGCAGGAACATATAACCCATAAAAATGAAAACAATTGCTTTTTTAATTCCTTTCCTTCTTGCTGCTTGCACACCCTTCACAAATAACTGCAATGCTGACAAAATGGTTTCCGTGGCCAATGGTGACAAAGTGCCTTCTATAGACAGCTGTGACTTTGACTTGCAAATGGCAGATGCGCTCAAAGCATATGCATCCAATGACACCAAAAAATTTTTGAAAATTATAGGAGACATCCATTGTATTAGAGACCAACTTTTCCCCGTGAAGGGTGGTGTCGCAATTATAAAGGATGATTATTTTTTGAATCTCAATGTCGATTATAATGCAATAATATACAATGTTGATGCCAACACAAAAGAAACATGGCAAGGCAAACCATCCAGAGACATAGAAGTTGTCATGATCGATCCTTTCAACAAAACCATTTCAAATAATGTCACAAAAAACCATCATAAAAATGTGTTGGTTTTGTTTTGCCGAGAGCGTGTCTATGTGCTCGACTATTATGCGAGGGTATTTGGTTATTATACAAACCACCTCAGAGAGCTCATTCCCGAAAAATGGCCGGACACGGACTAAAAAAGTGTGAAAAGAAGCAGGGCTGCCGCCACTTTATGTTGTGGCACATTATAAAAAGACGGCTCCAACAAATGTCGTCCCTGAGGCGACAAACCACCAACAACATAGGCCCCCCCCCGCTTAACACACCCTGCTTGCTGACGTTTCCAATACGCAATACTTGCATGCGCCAGAGAGGGTGGGCTATAGGAGAGGGCACACCAGGGACACATGGCTGGCCGTGGGGGGCCAGTGGCAGAGAGGTGGGAGGAGAGGGCGTCACCCGGAGGGGGGCGCTCAGAGAGGCACGCAGAAGGAGTTGGAGAAGTTGTTGGAAGAGGAGCCCTAGAGGAGAAATGGCAATGAATGAGAGGAAGCGTGTGGCCCATATGGCCGGGAGAATGAGGTATATAGCAGCCCTTCTGTCCCTATTGTTGGGGGCGCAAGTGTGGGCGCAGGGGACGAAGAAGCAGGCGCCGGTGGTGGAAGTCATTATTCTCCTGGAGCGGCCCAGGGTTTCGGCTTTGCCCTTGGAAGCGGAACAAAGCCCCCGTGGGAGGCGTTGGAATGCGTTGTTGATGCAGGAGGTTTCCCGCCAGCAAATACATATGACGCCGGAGGTGGTGGTGGAGGAATTTTTGGCGACGAGGGCGGCGGGTTGTGAAGACAACCTGGAGTGCCTTGCGGCCTTGGGGCGCAGCACACGGGCCCACTATGTGCTGTCCACCAGTATGGACAGGACGGAGAACACCTACACGGTGACGGGGCGTGTTTTGCAAACCAACGGTATTGAGTTGAAGAAGGTAGGGCCCTTGCGGATGGCGCACCTCAGCCGCCTCAGCGAGGACAAAAACGTGCATGCCGTATTTGAAAAGTTATTTGCTGAGTTGAAGTTGGCCAAACTCAACCCCAGTCCGGACGTTTCGTTTGAGGAGCCGAGAATTATAACCGAGACGGTTGTTGAGAGGGAAATAATAGAAGTAGAGAAGCCTTTGCCCATGCTGCTCATGCCCACAGGCCTAAGGCCACAAGGGGAGGTGGAGGCGGAGTTGAGGCGGGGCCCCTCCCCCATGCGTATGGCCTCCTATGGTTTGTTTGGGGCGGCGGGGGCGGGGGCCATTGTGGGCACGGTATTTGCGGGCCTTGCCGACAGCAACTACAGGAAATATAGGAAGTTTGCGGTACCGGGCAACATGCACCTGGTGCGGGCGGATGTGGACCTCCAGGAGACGCAGCGCCTCATAGAGAAGGTTTCGGCCTACAAAACGGCCTCTATTGTGTCATTTTCCGTAGCGGGTGCGGCGGCCATTGCGGCCACCACCTTGTTTTTCCTCTCGCCGGAGCGCTATATAAAAAACACCCTCAAGGTAGGGCTGGCACCCATGGAGGGTGGGGCCCTATTCCACATTGAGGGGGCCTTCCCATAAAAGCAGGGGGGGGAGGGCGCCATAGGGGAAGCAGGCCGTGGGTTGCCATAGGGTTTTGGCTATGGCCTCTCGCTTTGGCGGCATGCCCCTCCACCTGTAGGGAGCCCTCCGCTGCCCACCCACCACCGGCCTTTGTTGCCCCCACTCCCTCTACATACCCTTTGCTGCACCCCACCCCATACCCCGAGGACACCCCCCCTATACCCCCTGCCCAACCCCTGGCTTTCCTCAAGGAGCCCAACAGCGAGGTACTCTTGGCTTTGGGGCTGAAAGAAGAAGAAGAATATACCGCTGTTACGGGGGCCTTCCAGCAGGCCCTCCGCCTCCTCGAGGGGCCAGCCCCTATTCCAGAGGGCTTGCAACCCCCCTTGGAAAAATACGCCCAAAACTTAAGGGCCCTTTCAACCACCTACCCCTGGCACGCACTCGCGGAGGCCGCCTCCTTTGCCGCCCTCTCCGCTGACTATACCCGGGGCGCCTGTAACGAGGTGCTGGAGAAAGGAGAAGCCTTTGGCGGGGCCTGGCCTCAGGGGGCCTATGCTCCCGAGGTGCGGCTATATATGGCCCGCTGCCTTCGCCAACAGGGGCGCTTTGGAGAATATGCCCAATTGCTAAAGGCACTTATACAACAATACCCCCTTGCGCCGGCGGGCCTTAAGGCGCGTGTGGCTGCGGGTTTGCTCCACTCCGAATTGCACAACCCCACTGTGGGCGATTAAGAATATGGAATATGAAGCATTGTTTGCTTGCCTTTTTCCTCGCCTTGCCGCCCATAGCCGCACAAGCCCAACCCCCTGCCTCCGGCCAAAAGGACGCCCCCTACCAAAGGCCCCTCCCGGTACTCCCTGCCTATAGCCGCCTGGACACCCCCACCCCCCTACAGGGGGAACAATTGGCC
>WQTM01000200.1 GCA_009786315.1 Pseudomonadota bacterium
GGGGGGCTTCGGCTCCGGTTTCGGTGGGGTGGTGGTGGTAGGCTCCGGTGGGGTTTTCAGTGGGGCCCCACCTGAAAAAAGGGCTTGGACAGCAGCAATCGCTTCAGCAAAAAAACCCGTCGCTGCACTTGACGAGTCGCTTTGGCGAACAACGAGAGCGCCCCCCACGACGAGGACGGAGAAAGCTCCAACCATCAGCATTTGCAACCAGAGGCGGGATTTTCGAGGAGGGGGAGGGAGAGACGAAGTCGTGCTGCCTGTATCGGGAGGTGGGTTAGCAGGCCCAACGGGACGTGGTTTGTCATCACGCGTATCCCCCTCCCCAGCAGTGGAAACCCACGCGTCGTCGTCAAAGGCTTTCGAGAAGGCTGTGGCCGAGAGGTGGCGTCTTTGAGGTTGTTTTTCGAGGGCTGTTTCGACGGCATTGAGTGGCCCTTCGGGCAAACCGGGCAACAACTGTTTGAGGGATTTGGGGGAGTCATAGACGACGTGGTAGAGCACCTGGACAACATCATTCCCCTCGAAGGCGTGTTTTCCAAGCAACATTTCATAGACCACGGCGCCCAGGGAAAAAATATCGGACTGCGGCGACAACTGGCTGTTTTGGCCGCGCGCCTGCTCCGGGGACATATAGCGGGGGCTGCCGACAACAACAGAATCCTGGGTATAGCTGTCGGAGCCAAGAATTTTCGAAATTCCAAAATCCAACACTTTCACACAAAGTTCATTGCCTTTGGTGGTGAGGAAAATGTTGTCGGGTTTCAAGTCCCGGTGGAGGATGCCCTGGCTGTGCGTCATGTCGAGGGCTCTGCATATTTGGCGAAGCACCATACGTGTTTCTGCAAGCGTCAGCGGGCCTCGTTGAAGCCTTGCGCCCAGGCTTTCCCCTTCGAGGAATTCCATAACCATGAAGGGGTGGCCGGAGGGGGTGAGGTTAAAGTCAGAAATACTGACAATGTGGGGGTGTTCCAAGCGGCTGGCAATTTCAGCCTCTTTGCGAAAGCGCTTGAGGGAGTCCCCCGTCAGGGCCTCTTTTTGTGCGCGTAACACTTTGACAGCAACCCGTTTATTGGCCAGTCTCAGGTGGCGGGCAACCCACACCTCCCCCATTCCTCCTCTGCCGAGGAGGGCTTCCACACGGTAGCTGCCGCCAATAATAGCGCCAGGCTGCAAAAGCCCAACAAACACACTGTCCATGGACGAGAGCACTATGAACAGCATTGGCCTCCAAAGGCAAGTTCCACCAACGTGGGCGTTGCATTTTTTTTAAGGCAGCGCGGCAAATGGGGTGTGCACTTGCTTTTCTCCATTGTTTTCCAGGACGGTTGGTTTTTTATTGACAGTTGGCTAAGAGGGGTCCCATGTATATTTTTCATTCTGCCCATCCCTTTTTGTTTTCGAAGCACCTTTTAAAACTCTGGCTTTTGGGCCTATGCCTGGTTGGCCTTGCGCAGGCGGCCCCCAAAAAAAGCAAAGAAGTTTTGGAGCCCTATAAGGGCATAGAGGAGCTGCGCCCCCAGCTCTCTTCATATCCGCTATATACGGACAATAAGGGCCACTATTTGGCTTTGTCTGAGACGGTGGGCGCCCCTGTCTTCTGGGGAAAGGGGGAGGTTTTCTTTTATATACAAAAGTTTAGCGGTAGTGGCACCCGAATACCCAGTGAAAAAAAGGGGCAGCCTGATATTTACTTGGAGTACGAGCTCAGCTTCTGGGAGCCGCGTACAGAGCACAACGAGATAGTGAAAAGACAAAACGGTGAATTTTATATAACCTGTGGGCAGAAGCACAAAACCATATTGGCGCCTGTGCCCGCAGAAGAAGCCAAGGCCATTCTGGAGAAGGCCCGCTTTTATCGTCAGCGGTTTAAGAGAGAGCCTCACCTGCTTGTGCGCGACGACATGGGCACCTACTATTATGTCGACAAGTCCTCTGAGGAGAATGAGAAGGACTTCCGGGTTTTCATCGGCAAACGTGGAAAGTTGAAACCGGCCAAACTCAAAGACATTGTGCAGGACAGCGAAGGAGAAATTTTCGCAACACCCAATGGGACTTTGCGCATTATTGTTGGGAAAAACGAAGTATATTGGGTGCAAGGGCGCAAGAAGCAAGCACTTGTCAAAATTCCCGTTGGGAAAAACTGGAATTTACCTTTTGTATGGAACGAATTAGGCATGTATGCCGACAAAAAAACAGACACGCCTTGTGAGGACATTTAGGGCTTAGAGAGGATTTTATGTTCGCGAATATATTTGCAAAACGTCTTTTAAGGCTTGGGTTGTTGGGCGTTGGCCTGGCTGTTTTTTCGTTGCTGGGTGCTTGTCGAAGTGTTGCTCCAACAGCTTTCCCCCAAGAAAGCGAGGAGGAGGGGTGGAAGCCCTATGAGGGAATGGAGGCGTTGCGCTCCAAACTCTCTTTATATACGGATGGCAAGGGCCACTATTTGGCTTTGCCAGAAACCAACCCAAAGCCAGGCTCCACCTACAACTACCCTGACCCCATTTTTTGGGGGACGGAGCGGATGTTTTTTTCCCAGCGCACCCATGGAAGAAGCGGCACAATAAAACCCAGAGAAAATGAGGGAGAGCCTGAAGTTTTCTTGAGTTTTGAAGTGACCCTCTGGAATCCGCGCATACAGTCCGGTACGGTTGTGAAGAAAGAAAATGGCGAGCTTTCTATAAGCTGCGAAGAGAAGCGCAAAACCCTCCTCAAACCCGTGCCCGCAGAAGAAGCCAAGGCCTTTGCGGAGAAGGCCCAGTTTTATACGGAGCGCTGGTATAGGATGAATCCCCACCTGACGGCTCGTGATGATACGGGCACCTATTATTATATCGACAGGTACCCCCCCAACCAAAAGGAGAACTTCCGGCTTTTCATCGGCAAACGTGGCGCTCTAAAGCCTGTTAAACTCAACAACATTGTCCGGGACAGCGCAGGAGAAATTTTCGCAACACCCAGTGGCTCCCTATATGTGGACAGCAACGCCCGCGGAATACAAGGAATATATTGGGGGAGCGGGGAGAAGAAGCAAGCACTTGTCCAAATTCCCTTTTCGGGGACATATAAGGAGTTGTCTTTTTTGTGGGATGACTTAGGCCTATATGCCAACCAAAAGCTGGGGCCTTGTGACGACATTTAGGACTTAAGGGGGCATTATGTTTTCGAAGCGTCTTTTGAAATGCTGGTTATTGGGTGCTTGCCTGGCTGTTTTTGCGCAGGCGGCCCCCCCAAAAGCCAAAGAGGTTTTGGAGCCCTACAAAGACATGGAGGCGCTGCGCTCCCAACTCTCTTCATATGCGTTATATACGGATGGCAATGGCCACTATTTGGCTTTCTCAGAGACGGAGTTGACCAACAGCCCCGTCTTCTGGGGGAAGGCGGGGGTTTTCTTTGCCCAGTCCGTATTTGGAGGTGGCGGCACCCTCAAAACCAAAGAGAAGGATGTGCCTCGAGCCTACTTAAAATTCCACACCTATTTTTGGGAGCCACGCTCGACGAAACACCACAACACCCTTGTGAAAAAAGAGGATGGTGTGTTGTATATTTCCTGTGGGGATAAGCGCAAAACCGCTCTGTCGCCCGTGCCCGCAGAAGAAGCCCGGGCCATTTTGGAGAAGGCCCAGTTTTATTATCGACGGTTTATGAGAAAACCTCACCTGCTTGTCCGCGATGACACAGGGGTTTATTATTATGTCGACAAGTCCACCAAAGAAGACGAAAAGGACTTTCAGTTTTTCGTCGGCAAACGTCTCCACCTGAAGAAGACCAAACTCCAAAACATTCTTCAGGACACCGAAGGAGAAATTTTTGCAACACCCAATGGAACTCTGCGTATTGTTATTGGAAAAAATGAAATATACTGGGTGCGTGGGAAAAAGAAGCAGGCGCTTATCAACGTTCCCGTTGAGCAAAATTTGCCTTTTGTGTGGAATGACTTGGGTATGTATGCCAACCAAAAAATGGATACACCTTGTGACGACATTTAGGGCCCAAAGCAGTGCCCTTATGTTTTCGAATGCGTTGGCAAAGTGGGTTTCAGCACTCTGCCTGCTGGGTGCTTGCGTGGCTTTGGCACAGACAAATACGCCGAGCCCCACTCCCGTTAGAGGGGCCCTCCCCCTCCCTCTCCCCTGGAGAGACAGTGAAGGCCTGGAACCCTTTGACGGCATAGAAGAGTTACGTTCCAAACTCTATTTATATACGGACGGCGGCGGCCACTATTTGGCCCTGGCAGAAACCGTCAACCAACTTGTCCCCAAGCCTGTTTTTTGGGGGGATGGGAATGCTTTTTTCGCCCAGCGGCTATTGGGGGGACACGCTGAAAAACAAAGCGGGACAGCACAAGGCACACCGGACGTCTTTTTGAAATTCAACATTATGTTTTTGGATTTGCGCACCAAGCTGTTTGCCAACGAAATTGTGAAAAAAGAAAGCGGCGAATTTTATATTGCCTGCACAGGGAGGCGCAAAAACCTCAAGCCCGTACCCACGGAAGAAGCCAAGGCCATTGTGAAGAGGGCCAAGTTTTATAAGCGGCGGTTTATGAGAGCGCCTCACTTGCTCGTCCGCGACGACACGGGCACCTATTATTATGTCGACAAGTCCGACAAAGAGGGTGAGCTGGACTTCCAGTTTTTCATCGGCCCACGTGGACGCCTGAGACAAACCAAACTCAGAAACATTGTCCAGGACAGAGAAGGAGAAATTTTCGCAACACCGGATGGAAGCTTGCGCATTATTGTTGACAGCGACAGAAACAAAAACAGGGACGAGGCCTATTGGATGCAGGCAAGCAAAAAACAGCCGCTTGTCAGCGTCCCCATTGACATGCCTTTTGTGTTTGGCGAGTTGGGCATGTATGCCCGACAAAAGCTGGGCACACCTTGTGACGACATTTAGCCCCAAATGCTGCAGCGGCCATGCTGAAAACCTCCGAGTGGGAAGTGTTGACATTCAACCTCAACGGTTTGAGGGCAGCCGTGAAGAAGGGGTTGCTTGCGTGGGTTGAGTCTCGCCTGCCGGACATTCTCTGCTTCCAAGAGACACGCTGCCAAGCTGCCGACAGGACAGAGGCGCTTTTGCCCAAGGGCTACCACTGTTTTTTTGCAGACGCCCAAAAGAAAGGTTATGCGGGCACGGCTTTGCTTTGCAAAACCCAGCCCGACGAGGTGCAGACAGGTTGGGGGCTTCCCGGCGTGGACGACGAAGGCCGCTTTGTGGCTGCGCGTTTTGGCCAATTATGGGTGGCCTCCCTCTATGTCCCCTCCGGCAGCGCGGGGGAGCACCGCCAGGCGGCCAAAAACGCTTTCTTGGAGGTTTTGGGGGCCAAACTGAAGGCGTGGGGAGAAAGCCACCAGGCCTGGCTGCTATGTGCGGATATGAATATTGCCCACAAACCCATGGACTTGAAAAATTGGCGCTCCAACCAGAAAAATTCGGGCTTCCTACCGCATGAGCGCGCCTTCATGGACAGGGCCCTGGGGGACTGGAAAATGGTGGATGCGTTTCGCCTGTGTAATGCCGAAGAGGGACAATATACGTGGTGGTCCAACCGTGGAAGGGCCTGGGAAAACAATGTGGGGTGGAGAATTGACTACCACTTGTGCAACCAACACCTGGCTGCGCATGTGCGCAGTGCTGAAATTTTCAAGCAACAACGCTTCTCGGACCATGCCCCCCTGCTGCTCCGCTATGGGGCCCCCCTCCTCCTATAGCTGGCCCCCTGCCCAACGAAGAAGAATGGAATGTCAGAAAATAGCCTGCCGTGTTGCCTGGCATGTTAGAAACAAAGCATGCGTTCTCTATGTTGCGCGGGCCTTTTGGCTTGCATGCTGTTTTCCTTCAAAAGCCATGCCCAGCTGCACCCAGAAGAAGAGGCCCCTCGCCACTACCCCCTTTCCGTTTTTGTGCAGCTCCCCTGGGGACATTGGATGTTTGGCAAAAAAATTCTCGCAGAAGGCATTGCGGAGGAAACCCCCGAAGCAAACCGGACTTATGTCCGGCGCCGCTCCTTTCCGCTCTCTTTGGGCCTTCGAGGGGACATTGTCATTTTGCACAATGGTTTTTCCAACACCTATGACGACCAATTCGGCCTCTCCCTCGGGGTGGATGTCGGGGGAATTGCCGGCGGTTTGTGGTTGTCCACACCCGCTGAGTTTTGGTGGCGCCTCTTTTTACGCCACCGCCTGGCTTTCTATATGAAAATAGGTGGGGGCGTCGGGTGGACCATTGTCAGCCACCGAGAAAAAACCTATGTCGAAGCTTTTCCTGTGGCTACCTTGGGCTTTGAATATAGGTTTAGCCACATTCTCAGCTTTCGCGCTGAGGCAGGCTTCCCCTGGGGACGTGTAGGTTTGGCCTTCTAGCTTGCGGCCCTACCCATACTTTTGCGTTGGTTTCGCGTTTCCAGCTTGAAAACGGCTTCGTCTAGAGTCATGAAAAGCAAGTTTGAGTGCAGCTGTTTGCACGGACTTTTGTGCAGGAGGACTTATGCTCGGCAAGCTTGTGGGACCTGATTTGGAACAAATGCTGGCGAACAAAGAGTTCGGCCTGGTCCGAGAAACCCTGGAGGACTTGCACCCGGCAGACATTGTTGAGGTGCTCGAAGAAATGCCCAGGGAGTCCTCCGCCATCATCTTCCGCATTATGCCGCGAAGCCAGGCAACCGAAGTTTTCGAATATTTGCCTGTCGAGGAGCAGTCGCACATTGTCAGCACCTTTGGCACCAAAGCCCTGGCCACCATGCTGAATGAAATGGCGCCGGACGACCGCATGCGCCTGTTTGAAGAATTGCCTGCCGGCGTTACGAAGCAGGCCTTGGCCACACTTTCTCCGTCAGAGCTTGAAGTCGCCAGAGAGTTGATGGGCTACCCCGAGGAGAGTGCCGGCCGCTATATGACGCCGGAATACCTCACGCTGGGCCCGGACATGACGGCTGAAGAGGCTTTGGCGCACATTCGCACCCACGGTGCAGGCAGAGAAACCCTCAACATGCTTTATGTCGTCGACGAGCGCGGGAAACTGCTGGACGACGTTCGCCTCTCCAGCCTCGTCATGGCACCCCCGCAAACGAAGGTTGTAGACTTGGTGCAGCATGACGTCGTCACCCTTTCGGCCAAAGCCGACAGAGAAGAAGTCGTCGGCATGTTTGAAAAATATGACAGAGTGGCCTTGCCTGTCATTGACAGTGAAGGCGTGCTTGTCGGCATTATTACGGTGGACGACGTGTTGGACGTCGCCAAACAAGAGGCCACGGAAGACATTCACGGCCTGGGCGGTGTGGAAGCTTTGGAGGCCCCCTATTTCGACATTGGCCTCTTCTCCCTCTTCAAAAAACGCGGCGGCTGGTTGGCCCTCTTGTTTTTGGGAGAAATGCTGACGGCAACGGCCATGGGCTTTTTTGAGGACAAACTCGCAAAAGCCGTCGTGCTCAGCCTCTTCATCCCCCTCATCATCAGCTCCGGCGGTAACTCCGGCTCCCAGGCCACCTCCATCATCATCCGCTCCCTGGCCCTGCGCGAAATAGAGTTGAAAAATTTCTTCAAAGTGTTTTCTCGCGAGGTGCTTTCAGGGCTTATGCTGGGCGTCTTGCTCGGCAGCATCGGCTTCTTTCGTATTGTATTGTGGGAGCGCTTTTTCGGCACCTATGGGGAGCACACTCTGGTCCTGGGCGCCGTCGTCTTCTTGAGTCTTGTATTTGTCGTCCTGTTCGGAAACTTGACGGGTGCTTCGCTGCCCTTCTTCTTCCGCTCCCTCGGGTTTGACCCGGCCAAAGCCTCCGCCCCCTTCGTCGCCACCATCGTCGACGTCAGCGGCCTTGTCATTTATTTCAGCATCGCCGGGTGGCTCCTAACAGGCACCTTGCTTTAGGGACCCCGCTGTTTTTGGAGTTGGGCGTGTGCGTCCAAAAGCATGCTTTCTGTACACTCCCAGCCAATGCAGGCATCCGTCACGGACAACCCATAACGCAACTTCGACAAGTCCTTGGGAATGGGCTGGTTGCCCTCCTCAATGAAACTCTCCAGCATGAAGCCGACAATGGACTTGTTGCCTTGGGCCAGTTGCTCCAAACAGTTGGCGAATACTTCGGGTTGCTTGTGGTGGTTTTTCTGTGAGTTGGCGTGGGAGCAGTCCACAACGAGGTTGCATGGCAACTGGGCTTTTCGCAAAGCGGCCTCCACTTGCGCAATGTGGGTGGCGGAGTAGTTGGGGCCATTTTCGGCTCCACGCAGGACAATGTGGCAATAGGGGTTTCCTTTGGTGCGGATGATGGAGCTGAGGCCTTGGGCGTTAATGCCGAGAAAACTGTGGGGGCGCATGGCCGACAACAAAGCATTCACCATGGAGCCAATGTTTCCGTCAATGCCATTCTTAAAACCTACAGGCGTTGAGAGGCCCGAGGCCATCTCCCGGTGTGTCTGAGACTCGGTGGTACGCGCACCTATGGCCGTCCAACCAATCAAATCCCCAAGGTATTGGGGAGAGACAGGGTCCAAAGCCTCCGCCGCTGCAGGCAAACCCAACCGGGCCACCTCCAAGAGAAATTGCCTCGCACGCTGCATGCCCTCCGCCACCCTAAAACTGTCATCCAAATAAGGGTCATTCACAAAACCCTTCCACCCCACCGAGGTGCGTGGCTTCTCAAAATAGACACGCATAACCAACAACATGCTGTCCTTCACCTTCTGCGACAAGGCAAACAAACGTCGAGCATAGTCAAGGCCCGCTACCGTGTCGTGAATGGAGCAAGGGCCCACAATAACAAAGAGGCGCTTGTCCTTGCGCGCCAAAATGTCCTCCAACTGCCTGCGCCCTGAACGCACTGTGTGGGCCGCTTCGTCACCCAAAGGAAGCAAAGCATGCATCTGCTGAGGCGTCGGCATGGGGTCAAAAGCTGCTACATTAACGTTGTCTATCCCTTTGGTTACCATGCCCACCTCCCCTAGTGAGTTTTGGAGAAAACTGCAATGGACTCGGCCAACTCCCCCCGTATTAGGGGGTGTTGCCTTGGGCCAACAACGCCTGCACCGCCGCTCTCAGGCGGGCCAGTTGCTGCGCGTCTAAACCATGGGGGCGAGACAAACTCTCCAAGGGTAACCCGGAGCGCAAAGCCAAACGTTGCAACGCGGTTTGCGCGTCCCCAGTCTGCTCCAACAATGAGACAAACAACGTCTCTATGGGTGACTCTTGGAATAAAAGCGCTTCCTCACGGTGTATGTCCTCCACCACACACAATGTGTAGTGGCGCATTAGCCCCAAAGGCGCCGCCGGAGAAAAACCCAACATTAAAAAACGACGCTCATCCAATACATACCCGCACAAACCCATCTCCCCCTCCAATAACAACATGGAGGGCTTCTTCCCCAATAACTCACTGGAGGCCTTCGCCCAAACAGCAAGCTCTACCAGGGCCCTCGCCAAAACATCCATCGCGGCTTCCTGCTCAGGCAATGCCCAAACGTCCACAATAAGGCCTTCAGGCATCGCAAAAACAAAACCAAAACTCAAGTGGGGCACCCGCAGGGCCATGTCCTTTAGCTTTATCTTCACGCTCACTCCCCTTGGAAAACACATAACTTCGAGCGCAAACACTCCATCTGCTCCGCGGCCAACCTCTCCTGGGCCAAAAGGCCCACCAACCACCTCTTCTTCAGCTTGCCTCCTGCTACCCAATAGAGAAATTCATCCGCCGCCGTCTCTACCACCAGGGACTTCCATCCACTCGGCCAAAGGCAATGCATCCCCTGCAACCTGCTTTGTATCCCCCCACCCTGAGGGTATTCCGAAAGCAATAAACCCTCCTCGTCAAATATGGAAAGCGCCTTCGCACCAACCCCCTCGGCCATCCTCTGCGCAATGCCAGCCCCACTCGCACCTCCCAAATCCACCCCACTTCTCCGCGCACCAACAGCCTTGGCTGAAACCAAAGTTAAATGCGCTGCAGCACGCTTCAACAATGCCGGGCTCGCAACCACACCCTCCCTGTGGAATAGGGCTTCCAACCGCTTCCTCTCCGGAATAAAATACCGCTGACTCTTCATCTCTCTCCCCTCAGTTGGCGAATCCTCCCACCCCCCTCCCCCCGGCTACCCCCTCTGCCCCTCCCAAATAATGATGGAGGCTCCCCGGAAAAATACTTTGGACTCTTATATTGCGTTCAAATGCTCGTTATGCCTTAGACGACTTAAATTAAACCGCACAAACCACGCATCCGGTTGCATGTATTGGCAAGTTAAAAACATGCGCTCGGCCAACGCCTTGTCCCCCTCCAGAAAAGCTCGACACGCTTCCTCAAAAAGCATGCCCACCTGCTGCTCGCCTTTGCTCCCCTCAACATGGTTCTCAAGCAATGTCACCGCATGCACAAAACTCGGGTTGTCCGGCCTTAGCTTCTGCATGCGGCGGACCAACTCCAAGGCCTTCGCAAACCCACCCTCCCTCAACAAAGCTTCAAACGCAGCCTTGTCCCAAACAACACGCCTCTCCTTTGCCAACACCGGCTTCTCCGCCTGCGCTTGTGCACACAGCGCACCCTCCAATAATGTCACCCTCTTCTTGTCCCTTGTACATTTCTTCATCTCCCCCCTCCTCTATGTGGTTAATTTTAGCATATGCGAGGAAAAGAAGTAGCGCTCATCCCCTCTCTCCTCTGGGTGGTCGACTATAGCATATGCGAAAAGCAGGAATAGGCCTTTCGTCATAAATGACAACAGAGACAAGTAGATACGGTGAGCTTTTGTGCTACAGGTGCGTCTCGGAAAGACAGAAAGCCTAATCAGCGGAGGAGGGAGTGTCCACCTGCTGTTGCCTGGCTTTCCGCCGGCGCCACAACCAAATTTCGCCTGCCAATGCCACCACCAACGCGCCTATGGCCGCCCCCCAAAGCTGTGCACTCCTCAGGCGACTGCTGGCCATTTGTACACATTCGGACCACCTGCACGCGCCTTCATTCCAAAGGGACGGGAGTTTATAGGGCATATAGAGGTAGGGGTAGAGGCAGAGTACCAAAAAGGAGCCCAACAAAGCCCCCAACAGCAACCACAATGCGGCGCGCTGTAACCATTTCATTGCGCATATATAACACCTTATTGGAGGGCTTGCATTTTTCTTGGCAAGCGAGCGTTGGCAGTCACCTGCGGCTATGGCACATTGTGGCCCATGCTTTTGGGCTTTGCGACTTCCCCCGCTTCATTCGCCTCTGTTGGCCTGCTTGGCCTACAACTCACGTGCGTTATGTGTTTTTGCCTCATCCTCATACACGCCTTCGGGCGCAGCGTGGGTACGGGGCTTATGGTTTTGCTCATCCCCTTCTATAACGTCTACTATGCCCTGTTCCAGTTTGAGCACCGTTTCCGCGGGTGGGTGGTGGCAGGCTTTATAGGGTGCAGCGTGGCGGCGTTGAGTTTACGCCTCCTCCTGCATGCCCCCCTCCCCTTCTCCTGGCCCCCTCCCTCTGCCCCTCCGTTTTGAAGTCCCCAGCAACCATTTTCGTCTGCCGAGGCCGAGCAGAGCGGTTGGGCAGAGGAGGAGGTGGAGGCCCATTGGGGGGTGAGAAACCTTGTTTTCACAAAGCAGCTTCTGCATACCACTTTCTTTTGTAACTGTTAGAGTACTCGAAACTGAAGGGGTTTTATGAGCCAGGCGCATGAGAAAAGGCAAAAAAGCACAAATGTGAATTCTCTCTCCCAAACACTTCAGCCAACCTCCTGTACGCAGGAGGAGGAGCAGGCGAAAGCCCTCAGCCAGCGGGAGCTTGTACGAATGCTCGAAACGGTACAGGGAGAGTGGCGTGTGCCCTCCAAGGGCGAGTTGTCAGAGTTTGCAGGGGATGATTCTGAAAATTCAACGCTCAACCCTATTCCCGTTATTCATTTTTGCGTTATTCGCCCGTCGCGCCACATACCTGTTGTTTGGGGCACAGACGAGGCAAACTTTTTTTTGGAGACACCCAGCCTAGACACGAGAGTGGTTTCCTCTCAAGAAGGGTGGGGGTGGTGGGCCGCTGCCCCTTGGGGGAGTGCTTTGAAGGAAGGGGATGCGGCGTTATATGCAGCAAACTATGCCCAAAAAATGTCTGCTGCACTCGTTGGCGCGCGGGCCATGCGGAGCCGCAAAAGTTTGAAAAAGCTGGCTTCAAAACTCAAGTTGGAAAACCTGGGCCCCCGGGGCGTTTTGTGGCTGGGCACATGGATAGGGGTGTTGTTGGGCGGGGCACTTTTTATGTTGGTTTATGAGTTGCTGTTGGTTTATGAGCTGCTTTGAGACAGCCATTCCACCCACCTCAACATGCGCCGTTGAATTTCATGGTTGGCACGGAGTGGTTGCCGTGCTCCACTGCACGAAACCCAACCCAAGCGTTTGGCCTTTCTTTGGAGAAACATGACTTACCAGGTGAGACGTTCTGAGCTTATTTGCCCCGGCCACTCCATGAAGATGATGGAGAAGGCGGCCGCCTCGGAGGCAGACGAAGTCATTTTTGACTTGGAAGACGCTTGCGCCCTCTCACAAAAAGCCAAAGCGCGCCAGGAAGTCGCCTCGGCCTTGGCAGGGTTGGCGTTTGGGGGCGGCAAACTCAGGGCCTTTCGCGTCAACGCTGTGGACACCCCCTTTTGTTTTCGCGACGTATGGGAAGTGCTGCAAATGGCGGGCAAGCATGTGGACGCCATTGTGTTGCCGAAAGTCAACCAAGCTGCGGACATTCACTTCCTCAGCAAGTTGGTGGAGCAGGTGGAGGCCGATTTGGGGCTTGTGCGCGGCAAAATTCAAATTGAAGCACAAATTGAAACCGCTTTGGGTTTGCACAACGCCTATGAGATTGCCAAAGCCTCCCCCAGAGTCCGCTCCCTCATTTTTGGGATTGCCGATTTTGCCGGGGACTGGGGCGCGCGCAACTTCAAAGAAGACGCCCAGCGGTTGTTTTATTTTCCACGCGCACACATGCTGAATGCTGCACGCGCCGCGGGTGTGGACGCCATTGACTCGGTGACGGTGCAATTTCGCGACACGGCCCTGGTGGAACATGACTCCAAGGAAGCCGCCCAAATGGGCTATGACGGGAAGTGGGCCATACACCCAAGCCAACTGGCCCCCATTCATTCAGCGTTTACACCCTCTGAGGCGGAGTTGGAGCGCGCACGCTCCATTGTGAAAGCCTACCGCCAGGCCGACATAGAGAGCGGCACGGGCGCCATTGTTATAGGCGACGAGATGGTGGATGCGGCCACCCTCAAGGTGGAGGAGAAGAAGTTGGCCATTTGGGAGAGGATTTGCGCTTTGGCGAATGTCTCCTCGGGCCCATAGTTTGAGGCCCCGTGTTTGTTTTTGAAAGGTATTGCATGCGTCTGTTATTCCCTTTTGTTGGTTGGTGTCCCCCGGCTCCCCTGGCCCCCCGGTTGTCCGCCCCCCCCTATGACGTTATTAGCCGCAAAGAGGCCACCGCCTTGAGGCAAGGCAACCCTCAAAGTTATGTACGCATTAGCCGCCCCGAGGTGGACTTGCCCGAGGAGGTGGACGAGCACTCCCCTGAGGCCTATGCAAAGGGGCGTGAAAACCTCGAGTTGTTTGAGAAGGAGGGGTGGCTTTTGGAGGAGACGCGCCCCCAACTCTATGCCTATGAGCAGTCCCTGGGCACACATTGCCAGTTGGGGCTTGTCGGTTGCTTCAGCGTTGAAGCCTATGAGAGTGGCCGCATAAAACGCCACGAGTTGACGCGCAAAGACAAGGAGGATGACCGCACTTACCACCTCGACGCGCTTGGGGCGCATGACGAGCCTGTTTTTTTGGCCTACCGTGACAACGAAGACATTTCCACGGCCATGCAACAGGTGACACAAACGCCGCCGCGCATGGACTTCACCTCTGAAGACGGCGTAGGCCACCGCTTTTGGAACATACCTCAAGCCCTGGAGGCACCCCTGCTGGAGGCTTTTGAGCGTTTGGAATGCCTCTATATTGCCGACGGCCACCACCGCTCCGCGGCAGCCTGGCGCATACACGCGCAGAGGAGGCCCCTCCCCTCCTCCCCCCCGGGGGAGCACCATGTTTTTTTGGCCGTGGCTTTCCCCGACAGCCACCTGCGCATTTTGCCCTATAACCGCCTCGCGCTGCTCCCCCCCAACCTCCTGCCAGAGCAGCTGTTGCAGGGGCTTTTGAGCGCCTTCCACTTGCGTGCGGACGGCAAGAAGCAGCCCACACAAAAAGCTTCGCTGAGCATGTTGCTTGCGGGGCAGTGGTGGAGTTTGCAACTCCGGGAGGGGAAGGAGAGGGGCCTCATAGAGGGCCTGGACGTTTCCATTCTCCAAGACGAAATATTGGCTCCGTTGTTTGGCATTGCCAACCCACGCGAGGACAAGCGTTTGCGTTTTATAGGGGGGCCTAACAGCATTGAAAAAATGGAAGAGGCGGTGGTGGAGGACTCTCAGTGGGTGGCCTTCAGCCTCTTCCCCACACAAATGAGCGAGTTGCTTTTGGTTTCGGACGCGGGTTTGTTGATGCCGCCCAAGTCCACGTGGTTTGAGCCCAAGTTGCGCAGCGGGCTTTTCTCTCACCGGTTTTAGAAGGGTTTTCATGCGAAAAATAAACTTCAACGCAGGCCCCTCGGCGATGCCTTTGCCCGCCTTGGAATTGGCGCAAAAAGAGTTGTTGGATTTTGAAGGCACCGGCATGTCCGTCATGGAGCACTCTCACCGAGGCAAGGATTTTTTGCGCGTACACGAAGAGGCCAAGGCCCTGCTTTGTGAGCTGATGGAAATTCCCTCCACGCATGAGGTATTGTTAATGCAAGGTGGGGCTTCCATGCAGTTTGCGTTGGTGCCGCTGAATTTTTTGGCAGCGGGGAGGCGTGCCGACTATGTGGTGACGGGCACCTGGGGGAAGAAGGCCCTGGAGGAGGCCCAGCGTATAGGCAGTGCACGGGCAGCATGGGAGGAGACAGACGCGAAAGGCTGCTATGTGCGAGTGCCCAAGCAAGCCGAGGTTTCTTTTGACGAGGGTGCTTGCTATGTGCACACCACCTCCAACAACACGCTGTTTGGCTCCCAGTATTGGCAATTTTTGGACACGGGAAAGGTGTGGCAGGTTTGCGACATGTCCTCGGACATTTTGTCGCGCCCAATAGACGTGTCCAAGTTTGGGCTTATTTATGCGGGGGCGCAGAAGAATTTGGGCCCAGCGGGCCTGGTGGTGGTGGTGCTCCACAAGGAATTTTTGAAAGAGGCCTCTGAGCGGATTCCCATTATTTTCCGTTATGCGACTTTTGCGGAGCACGACAGTCTCTTCAACACGCCCACCACCTTTGGCATATATATGCTGCGCAACTGCCTACGTTGGCTAAGGGGGGAGGGAGGCGTATCCGCCATAGCGGTGCAAAATGAGAAGAAGGCCCAAGCCCTCTATGCTGTGTTGGACGGGTTTTCGCATTTTTATGTGGCGCCGGTTGAGAAGGAGAGCCGCTCTCACATGACGGTGGTATTTCACTTGAGCAACCCGGCCCTGGACGAAGTGTTTGTGAAGGCGGCCGCAGCAGAAAACATGGTTGGCCTCAAAGGGCACCGCTCCACAGGCGGCATGCGCGCCAGCATTTATAATGCAACCAGCCTTCAAGACGTTGAAACGCTTGCAGAGTTTATGCGGCATTTTGCCCGCCAGCATGCTTAAGGCAGTGTTTCACCCTCCAGGTGTTGTTTTTTCCTGGGCCTGCGGCCCGAGCTTCTTTTTGAAATGTTTCTTTTCGCCCTTCGGGCGTTGTTCTCTCTGGGCCTGCGGCCCGCGCTTTTTTGCCCTTCGGGCATTTTGCCTCCGGCGGGGAACTTTTTGCTCGCCCAAAAAGTTCCT
>WQTM01000201.1 GCA_009786315.1 Pseudomonadota bacterium
ACCAAAACCACTTCCAAAACCTCCCCCTCTGCGCCCCCTGCACAAGTGAGCCTCAACGCAGAAATGCCTTTGGACATTTTCTTTAAGGGCAAACGCATTGGCAAAACCCCCACCCAGGTTTCCTTGCCCCCGGGAAAAACCACCTTGGTGCTTTCCAATAAGGGTGCCGGTATACGCATACGACGAGACTTCGAGTCGAAGCCTGGACAAAGCTTGAGTCTGAATATTCAACTTGAAAAGGGGACTTTAAATGTCAACGCCCCAGCAGGTGCTGAAATTTGGGTGAATGGCATTCTCAAAGGAACAGCCCCCATGGGGGGCATAGAGCTTTGGGAGGGGGAGCACCGGTTGCTCGTCAAATACCAAGAAAGCACCCTCTCGAAAAGCTTCTCTTTGCCCCCGGGTGGCTATATGAATTATGATGTGAGTGTCACCAACTAGGCTGGTTTCAATGGGGCATGAGCTTGACACGGGCGAGGCTTTTCCTGGGAGCTTGCGGGTGGAAGGGAGGAGGTTGGGGGCAGCCCAAACGCAGTCCAAGGAAGACAGCATGTCAAAGTGGAAGCGGGCTAGGGCAAGCACGGGGCCTTGGGTGGGTGCAAAGGCAAACTTTTTATGGGCAGACAAAAAATGTTCTGGGCGGCAAGGTTTCCCTGCTCGCCTTTGCTGGCGTCACATTCTGCACCTAAGCTATGGAGGCATGTCATCGCCATCTCCTTGGCTTCTTCAAACATCTCCCCACTCAAAGACAGGGAATGCGCAAAAGCCTCTGCAAACTCTGCAAAACTTGAAACGCAAAGCTTCGCCTCCAAATGCCCTATGTCCTCTGGAGCAAAAGGTTTGGCCCAAACCTTCCCTTCAGAAACAAAATGGGCCACGGCTGAGCAAAAGAAACGCTCAGGGCGGAGCAACTCAAGCTCCACACCAAAAGGCAACAGGGCCTTTTGTGGCTCATTCTGGTGGAGGAGGGCCATGATGGCCATTTGCCGTCTGGCCTTCTCAAGTTGTAGCCTGGCAAAAGAAATGTCCGCCAAACTCCTAAACATGGCCTTCTTCCCCTCCTTCCACAACAGAGGACGCCTGGAGTTGATGGCTGACAACAGGGGGTATAGGGCTTCCATTGTCCACCATAGCTTTTGCCACTGCGCATGAGGCTCCTTGCGCATACGCTCCAACTCGCGCTTTATGTCCACGGTCAAAGACAGGCCAACTTGAAAAATTTTTCTAAGCCCAAATTGCTGCAGCGCTTCCACAATGAAGGAGCGCTGCCCTGCAGTTATGTAGTGCAACCCCAAATTGAGGTAGTCGCGCGCTTGACGGCTTAAGTCATAAATGGCCTCGCCATCCCCCGGCTCCGCCTCCTCAGCCATTAGAAAACCATTCACCAAATAGCGGGCCTCCTCCTCAAGCTGCAGGCGTTGCTCCTCGGTAAGCGCTTTAAACCCTTCTTCGAGAAAGTCTTCACCCGCGTCTACCAATGAGGGCGTTTGCGGCACCAAAAGGTATTGCTTTATGTCCACCCATGCGAGGAGTGACATGGCGCGCTCTCGAGGCGGAAAACCCAAATCCTCCAAACGTGCATTGCGAAATAAAAAAGCCGTCTCCTCTAACTCTGAAGGCAAATTCCAACGCACCGCCTCTAAAAAACGTGAAAACTCAAGCGCGTTTTTTCCTGCCCATATTTCGACAATACGCTGCAAAACATGCCGCTGGTTGCCTGTTGGCAAAAACTCCAAACGCAAACGGCCATCCACCGTCTCCATGGACTCCAGAGTGTTGTCCTCCGGCTCATCCACTTGCTTTATGTGGACGGCCCTTTGGAAAAGAAGCTCCAATACCTCTATGTCCAAACCCTGTAGTTTGGCAAAAAAAGCCTCCTCTTCCCCCCCTAAGGCCACCTCCAACCACTCCATCAACGCGGCCAATTGAAAGCTGTCACCTCGCCAGGCCGCAAAGTCCACAAGGGCACAAAATTGTGCAGGGCTTGTGTTTTGCACCAACTCCAAAGCATCTTCGAGGCCCAGGTTATGTATAAACCAATAAAGTTCTTCAGCAGGAAACCGCTGCAACACTTCAGGGTTTTCAAGCAGGGCATCCGCTTGGCGAGACAAGGGGAGGGTTTGAATGCGACGGAGTTCCAAAAGGGCATTGTCCACGGAGAAACTCTAGAGGGGGTGGGCGCTTATTTGAAGTTTATTTTTGAGGGAATGTCAGCGACTGGAGAATGTGCTCCCAAACAGGCCAAAGCCCCCATTTCTCCTTGGCGGACACAGCGAAAACAGCCTCCGAAGGAAGCTCCAAACTGCGTGCTATATGCTCCAGTTGCACTTTTCTTTGTGTCTTGGACAATTTGTCTGTTTTCGTGGCGACAAGCAAAAGACGAGCGGAACTTTCTTCAAGCAACTCCAATATTTGCATGTCGACTGCCGTCAACCCCACCTTGGCATCTATCAACCAGACAACCAGTTGAAGGCAAGGGCCGCGCTGCAAATAACAACTCAGCATTTTTTGAAGGTTTGCGCTCTCGGTTTTGGAAACTTTTGCATAGCCATAACCGGGCAAATCCACCAAACGCAAGTCGTATTTTTTCAAACCGCTGTATAGTTCCACCTCAAAAAAATTAATCAGCCGCGTCCTCCCTGGTGTGCGTGAAACGCGCGCCAACTTGGTTTTGCCTGTCAGCACATTCAACAATGAGGACTTGCCCACATTGGAGCGCCCAACAAATGCAGCCTCAGGCAACAGAGGCGGAGGGAAATGTGCGGGTTGAGTCGCTGACACAAGGAAGTCGGCCTTCGCCACCCTGAGTTTATGGAGGGGGTTGGCGTCCATGCGTCCAATGCTCAATGGCCTTCAGTTTTTTCTGAAAGTCAAATCCTTCAACAGAAGGCTCAAACCCGTCGTGGCAGCTGCGGCATGTTTTTTCGGAAGGGTCCACCAGTCCCAGCAAACGTGAAAGCTCCTCGTCCTTCATTATGAAGCCTTTGGAATAGTGTTGTCCGCCCCCATGGCAGGACTCACAGCCCACACCTGGTTGAGCCTGGCTTGTCCAAGCCGGCGCATGGCATGAAAGGCAACGCGAGTCTCTGCGCTGCTCAGCTTTGAGTCCCTCCATCGCACGGGCATGTGCGGAGGCCTTCCACTGGGCATAGGCTTGAGGGTGGCAACCCTGGCAGGTTTCTGGGCCCACAAAATCATCGGCCAAAACCCAAGGCACAAGGCAGAAAGGCAACCCAAACAACAAAGCCAAGCGGACAAAACGCATCCCCTTGGCTTTAGCAATGAGTTGGGCAAACAGCAACCCGCATTTGCGAGTTGCTGTTTGAAAGACAAACTAGCCCAGCAGGCCTGGACATGCACTGTAGACAATAAAGTTTTCCAAGACAGGGGCCGTTTGATCGTCATGGGAAACGAGATGGAAGGTAATTTCCAACCACCGTGCCTCTTCCCCTGGAGTTATATCCGATAAATCGACGCGGAACCATTGCTCATTTTCCCAATAAACCCCCTCAGAGGAATAGAGCTTTCCTGGGTTTGTATCAAGCTGCAACACTTCTCTCGTTGCGCCGGAACTGATTTCAACTTGAATGGAACTCCCTGGCGGCGTGCTTCCTTTCCAGACAAGCCCTTCCCAAACAGGGGGTTTTGTTCCATTGGGACAAGCGGTGAGATAGCGCGTGAAGCGACCTTGGGAAGCATAGTTTCTGAGTTGGTAGCCTGTGAAGTCCGAATAGGTATAGAAACCTGAGTTCGGACGTGCGTTCGGACCCAAAGCACCTTCAAATACCTCGCGTGTGTTCATGCCAAACCTGACAACTCCCGCGGCGTGGTCAGGACGAAACTGAATGGCTGTGCCTGTGTGGTTGACCAACCAGGCGTTGTTATTGGTGTCGAGACCTACACCAACGGCACCGGTTTCTGCAACATTGCCCGTTCCCGTAATGTCATAAGCACGCACCCTGCTCCCATCATCAAGCTCGAAAGGTATGATGGGGTCGTCGGGGTTGTTGGAGTCAATGACCATCAACTGTGAACGTGTTATGGACCATTCTGGGGCGTTGAAGTCTGCTCTTTCGCCGCCATTGCCCGAAAAATAAACCCAGCCTTGGGTATCCACAGCAATGCCGCGCGCTGAACCAAAGGTCTCTCCGGTGTTCGTGTCGGTCTCAGCACTCATTCCCCAATACCACCAAGTCCTGTCTCGTGGATCATAGCGGCAAATGTTGATTCCTTCTGAGAAACGGCCACCCAACCAAATGCGCCCTTGCGCATCCAAACCGACACCATAGGCACTGCATCGGTTATAGGCATCCGCATAGTCTATTTCATTCGGACGAGCTTGCTCTAGAGCAACGGGTGGGTTGGCGCGTGCATTCACTGCTTGCACAGCAAAGTAGTTTGTTTCGCGGTATGGTGCTGTTTGTGGATCTGAACTCTGAGCATGATAGACCACTCCACCTTCTTTTTGCACAGCCCACACACGCCCATCCCTGTCGGCAATGGCACCATAGGGACGAATGTCCAGGTCCACTTGGTGCAAAATCGCCCCTGTGTCGCCATGCAAATG
This sequence comes from Pseudomonadota bacterium, assembly GCA_009786315.1. Lineage (GTDB taxonomy): Bacteria > Myxococcota > Myxococcia > Myxococcales > Myxococcaceae > WRKR01. Next base: position 4,568 of record WQTM01000201.1, read on the forward strand.
CACCAGTTTCGAATCTGACCAACAGCCTGCCCACGCATCCCCTGCAGAAGATTCGCCTTGAGCCACAGCCACAGCTCGGACACCAGCAGTTTCGTTGGGGTAGGGATCTGACGGAAGAGGCAAAGCGGTGATCGGATTGCAAACAAGCGTCGTGAACAGCACGCAGTCGTCATAGCTGTTCGGGTCAGTCCAGTTCCAAGTGTAGCCAGGGCGATTTGGATGATACCATTCATCCGCATCAATAACGCCGTTGCCGTTTGCATCGCTGCTGGTCTTTGCACCACCATTGCGACAACGCTCCGGAACAAACGAATTGGCAACTTTCGTCATGGATGCCCGTTTAGTCACCCCTATATTCGTTAGCCCCGGTCGCTCCTGACCGTCAAATTTGGCACGATTGCCCACCCAGGCATCCCCATTGTAGTCAATGGCTGTGCGGCTGGGCTGCACACCCTCCAATACACTGTATGGCTGCCCCGTTGTGCTGTCAATTCCAGTTCTTCTATATCCAATGGGGCCATTCACATCCACAAGACCATTGTCTTGTGTGCTGCAATCCGCCCCCGAGTTTGTCTCACTGCACCCACGAGGGAATATGGTGAGGTAGCGAGCCACTTCTCTGCCGGTGTTGGTGTCATATTTGGAGACATAGCCCTGTTCGGTGTTTGCCAACCACATGTAGTGCAGGTTTTCTCTCGTCACTCCTGGGCGAAGTGTGATGTTGCCACCATTCTCCACTGCCCCCTCTATTTCCACATCTTCTGTCCCAATTCCCCAGGAGCCATTCTCACTCTTGCCGGATTCTCCCTTGCCTGGAAAAAGAGGATCTATAAACGGGCAGTCTGGATCTCCCTGTTTGCATTCTAACTTCCTCAGATCAAAGTCGCGACAGTTCTGTTTTGTGCATTGACACTCCGCAGTTGTACATGAACAACCACCCGTCGCCGTACACAAACAACCGGGGCCTTTGCATGCAGCATCCTCTCCTGCTGAGCATGCACAATCAGCACCCTTGCATTCACACCCCGCGTCGGTACATGAACCGCCCGCTCCCGTGCATGCACAACCGTTTGCACTGCACTCGTCTTTGTCGTTCTTGCAATCACACCCCGCCAACAACACCACGCTTAAAAACACTATCGGTAAAAAATCTCTCTTTGACTTCCGCATGTTCGTCATTCTCCACCCATTGCCTTCCTTTGGTCAACGCTTTCTTCTGTGGTACCTCAAGTATTCACTGCATTCTAACATATTAAACATATTAGGCTTATGCAAATTTTGATGAAATTGAAGCCCCAAGGACCTGCTTTCAACGGGCAAACCCTTGAATCCGAGGTCGCCTTTTGAATGTGCACTGCCAATAGAACGTTTAGCTCAGAAACCCCTCTCAAATCCACCATACACCCTCCCTCAACTCCGAAACCCGGCCCCCCGGTTGCCCAACTCAATGCATCCTCCCCCCCTCTCAACCTAGAAAAAATACCCAAACCACGGCTCATGCCGCTATGCTTGCTCCAATGGCAGTTATTGTTCGTGCCACCCTGACGACGGCCACCGCCTCTTCTGCCCGCCCATATCCGAAAACCTCCGGCCCAAAACAACCCACTCCACCAACACCTCTTTGAATGCATGAGTCCAACCTCCCAAAAACCTCAACCATCCTTCCATAGGTTAACTTATTCGCCTCTGAAAATCCAGAAACAAACCCCTCACTGAAACCTTTGCTCTACACCCACAATAACCCAGCTATAACACAACTATAACACAACTATAACACAACGCCTGGCCCTCTGTGCACCTCCCGGCCAACTGAATCCCCAAACCTCCCTCTTCTCCTTCTCCTTTGCTGCTACTCCCATTCTTCCCCCCTCCTTCGGCAGGTGGGCCCCCCGTGCCTGTCTTGCCTATCGGACAAGCCCAAAAAACAGCCATGACGAATAATGAAATGAACAAATGCTTGTTTGAATCCATGAAATCTGCTTTCGGAAAATCCTGTCCCTTTCGTGTAGGCTAAGCAGTAGACTTGCCATTCGCATGTCTATCAACCGCTTGCCAACCACAACGCTTATTGGCCTCACAGGAGGCATCGCTTCAGGAAAAACAACGGCAGCTCACTGCCTCCAACGCTTCGGCTTCGAAATCATTGAGGCGGATGTGTTGGCCAAACACGTTTTTGAAGAGCGTCTCCAAGAAATAAAACGCCTCTTTCCAGAAATTGCAGAAACACCCACGGCGGACTTCCGCTCACGCTTGGCTGAAGAAATTTTTGCAAATTCAAAAGCACGACTCAAACTCAATACCCTTATGCACCCCGCTATCCACGCACTCATGAAAAAACACCAGCGCCAATTTGAAGCAAAACAAACAGCCGTCGTCTTCTATGACGCACCCTTGCTTTTTGAAACCGGCAGCAATGCTTTTGTGAAAGCTACGTTGCTTATTTATGCACCTTATGAAATGCAACTTCAACGCCTCATGGAGCGCAACGCCTATTCCAAACAACAGGCAATTCGGCGTATGGCCTCCCAAATGGACATTGAATCCAAACGCCAACGCGCAACTTGGGTTGTCGAAAACCTGGGCAGCAAAGAAGCGTTGTATCGTCAGCTCGACTGCTGGAGAAAAGAAAAGCTGAACGCCTTCCTCTCAACTCAAGCATAGCCCCCCCCAACAGCTCGTCAACACATGTCTATAACGTTGTTGTCCAACAGTTGGTTGAGTATGCGCGCCAACTCCAAACGCGACATTCCAGGAAGAGAAAGCAGTTGGCCTAAATTCGTCTGGCCATCCATTCTCTCCAAAACAAAATCCGCCTTCCTTCCAAGGTTCAACCAGAGAATTTCTTCGTCGCGCAGCTTTATAAAAGGAATGGCTTCCAAATCCCCCAGCCGGGACTCCATCACCGCCAGCAAAGTCGTCTCACTGCGCAACTTCAACCGCGCCACTCTCGGGTGCTCAGGAGCCAATTCCTCCGCTCGCGAAATCAACTCAATGGCACCACTGTAGTTGTCCAACTCCAACAGCCTTGAAGCCCTCTCTAAGAGGACATTGACTTCCTGCATTTCGAGGTCAACCCCCTCAAATGCAGGAAAGCGGTCTGTGGTGCCATATCCGCCTAAGCCGACAGCCAAACTCGGCGCCATTAATACAGCTTCACAACCCTCTTCTTTGTCTTTCTCTTTCTTTGCCTCAGACATGTCCTGCTCTTTTCTGGGCATAGGAAATCCTCGCTGTTCACCACTGTTCACCCTCTCTGCTAACCCCACCCTCCTCTGTTAATAAAACTGAAAACCCCTCCTCTGCCACCTAACTTAGGTTAACATACCCCACCCTCTTTGTGCGAGGCAAACCAACACGGCCAACAACAAGCCCTCACACCCTCCCCCTTGCTGAAAACAACCAAAACTTCAAAAGTGCTTTTTCGAAAATTCCAAAGCCCACGTCTGCCAATAATAAAGAGAGTATAAACTCTGCCACATTCTCTCCAAGCGGCGCCCACAACAGGAAGTTTCTCTACAATGTGCCACCCGCAGGCCTATGGGCAATGGAAACTCCATGCCTGCCCGCAGGCTGCTGCCTCGCTATGTTGTGCAACCAATTTTCTGAATGGCGTTTGAGCAGAGTCTCTCAAAACCCGTTGGAAGGTTTAGAGTATATAACGGGAAATGTCTTCGGACTGTATGAGTGGCTTCAACTTCTCCTTCGCATAGTCCGCTGTTACACGAAATTCTTTTTCCACTCTTTCAGAGGCTGAAAAAGAAACCTCATCCAACAAACATTCCATAATGGTGTGCAATCGGCGGGCACCAATGTTCTGCATCCGTTCATTGGCTTGGCAGGCAAACAACGCCAACTCCCTAATCGCATCATCCTCAAAACTCAACGCAATGCCCTCTGTCGCCAAAAGCTCCGTGTATTGGCGAACAAGAGAGTTTTTGGGCTCGCGCAAAATCATCTCCAAGTCGCTTCCCGAAAGCGCCTCCAACTCCACGCGAATGGGAAACCGCCCCTGTAACTCGGGAATTAAATCCGACGGCTTTGAGAGGTGAAAAGCACCCGCAGCAATAAATAAAATATGGTCCGTCTTCAAACTCCCATATTTCGTCGTCACCGTGCAGCCTTCAACAATCGGCAAAATGTCGCGCTGCACCCCTTCCCGGGAAACATCAATGCCGCCGCTTTGGCCACTGGAGCGACTTGCAATTTTGTCAATCTCATCAATAAAAATAATCCCGGACTTCTCTGCCCGAGACAGCGCTTCACTCTGAATGTTGTCTTGGTCCATCAACCCAGAAAGTTCTTCCTTCTCAAGCAGCAACAAAGCCGTTGGCGCACTCATCTTCTGCTTCTTGGTGCGCTCCATTCCAGGGACGTTGCGAAAAAAATCCTGAAGGTTAATTCCAAACTCCTCAAGCCCTTGGCCTGAAAAATTTTTCATGAAGGCCAACTGCGTTTCCTTCACTTCAAGCTCAACAAACTCCTGGTCCAAAGTCCCCGCGCGGAGTCTGGCCCTCAACTTCTCACGCTCGGCTTCACTCAAAACCAAAGGCGACGAAGGCAACGCCCCTCCCAAATGCCGAAGAGGTTGGGAGGACTTTCCGGGGTTTGCAAGCAAATCGGCCAGCCTGTCTTCTGCCAACTCCCTGGCCTTGGTTCGAAAATGCTCCGTCTTCTCCTCGCGAATCAACGCAATTGCTGCCTCCACCAAATCCCTCACCATGGAGTCTACGTCACGCCCTACGTAGCCTACTTCTGTAAATTTGGAGGCCTCCACCTTCGCAAAAGGCGCCCGAGACAACTTCGCCAACCTCCTCGCAATCTCCGTCTTCCCCACCCCCGTCGGCCCAATGAGAATAATGTTCTTCGGCTGTATCTCGTCTCTGAAATCCTCCGCTACCCGCTGCCTGCGCCACTGGTTTCGCAGCGCAATCGCAACAGCTCGCTTGGCGGCCTTCTGGCCAATAATATAACGGTCTAACTCGCTGACTATCTCCCGAGGCGTCAAAGGGGCCATTCGTTTATAGTTCCTCAAAAGAAAGGTTGTGGTTGGTATAAATGCAAATGTCCGCGGCAATCTTCAACGCAGTCTCAACAACCTGCCGCGCGCTCAGTTGAGAATGTTCCACCAATGCCCTCGCCGCCGCAAGCGCGTAGGAGCCTCCGGAGCCAATGGCCGCAATGCCATGCTCCGGCTCCAAAACATCCCCCGCCCCCGACAAAATAAAACAACTGTCTCTGTTCGCCACAATCAACAAAGCTTCAAGCCTTCGCAAAAACTTGTCGGCCCTCCAGTCCTTGGCCAACTCTACACAAGCCCGCGACAACTGGTTTTGGCACGCCTTCAACTTGCCTTCAAAACGCTCAAATAAAGTGAATGCGTCTGAAGTGGAGCCCGCAAAACCCGCCAATACCTGCCCGTCCGCCAACCGACGGACTTTCTTCACATTCCCCTTCAACACCACCTTGTCCAGCGTCACCTGCCCATCACCCGCAAGTACGGTGTGGCCGTCTTTCCTCACACAAAGTATGGTTGTTCCATGAAACATGCAGCAAGGCTTTAGCAGCCTTGAAAATAAAATTGAAAATGAATGTTGGGCGTTGGGCCCGAGGCTTAGGCACGAGGGTGGGTTAAGTCATATATTTTTTGGAGCAATTCAAAAGAAACCTGCGTGTAACGCTGCGTCGTTGACAAGCTGGCGTGCCCCAATAACTCCTGAATGACGCGTATGTCCGCACCCCCTGCCAATAAATGCGTCGCGTAGGTGTGGCGCAAACTGTGCGGCGACAACCCCGTATGCAACCCGAGTTTCTGTATATAGGCATGCAGCAGGCGGTGTACGCTGCGCGTGGACAGCCTCCCGCCTCGGTTGTTGAGAAACAATGCCGAAGTCTCCTTCTTGCGCTCCTTCAACAACAACGCACGCTTGGTTAGCCAATTCTTCAACGCCTCCCGTGCGTCCGAGTGAATGGGGCATATGCGCTCCTTGTTTCCCTTCCCCAGTACACGTACCCAACCTTGCCCTATGTCCACCCCTGCAACGTCCAATTGGCACAACTCGCTGACACGAAACCCTCCGCCGTATAGCATCTCCCACATGGCCTTGTCGCGAGACGGCAATACCTCCTCCTCACTCGGCGCATTCACCAAGGCAAAGGCCTCGTCCACGGACAAAATGTGCGGCAACCGCTTGGGGACTTTGGGCGTCTTCAGCTTCTCCCCTATGTCTACCGCCACCCTCCCCGTCTTCACCAAATAACGAAAAAACATGCGTAGGGCGGCTACGCGGCGCGCACGCGTCGCCGGCGCACAATGGGCTTCCTGTAACCCTAAAAAACCCCGCAAATGCAAATGCGTCGCCTCCGCAAAACCCAGGCCCTGCTTTGAGAGGTAGTCGTTTGCAAGCCTTAAGTCCGAAGCATAGGCCTTCAAAGTACGCGGGGACATGCCGCGTACCACTCGCAACTCCGTCAAAAACGCTTCAATGGCTCTGTCGTCCGCTTTGCTTTCTCTCCCATTGCCCGTCGGTGCATGCCTCAACATGCGCCTAGTCTAAAACCAGAAGGGCACACCGTCGAGTTTGAGGAAAAAACCAAAAAAAGAGGCCAAAACGACGGGGCTTTGGCCCCCTGAGTTGGGGCGCCGGCTTGCCACGGCATATTCCATAGGAAATGAGCACCTTTCCACTGCCACTGCGGCTTGGTTATTCCCTGCCCTTTGGCGCCTGGCTCAGGGCTTCCACTCGGTGAGGTAGAGTCCTTCGTGGCCTGGTTGGTTTGAAATGTAGAGGAATTTTTTCCCCGCCTCGTCTATGGCCAGCGGGGGTGGCAAATGTATATGGTCGGCCAACTTCTGGGGGCGGGGGGCGGAAATGTCCGTCACCCAAAGCTGGGTTTGTATGGGGGCCGTCGGCGTTATGTGCAACCAATAAATACGTTGGCCGTCGGCGGACTGCTTAAAACTATATACGCCGTCGGCCAACTTCTCCTTCTGGGCCCCCACCTCCCCTCCTCCTGGCTGGGTGGACAAAAGCTCACAACTGCGCCCCTCCCGTGTACAGTTGGCCTCAAAGAGAAGCTTCTCCCCATCCACACTAAAGGCATATTCGTATACCCAGGTGTGTATTTTGGCGGGCGCCTTGTCCCCCAGGCGGAAAAAAAACAAATCCACGGAAACCTCCGGGTTGGTTACCGTCGCCGTGTAGGCCAGGGCCCGCCCTTGCGCATTCCACTGCCAATGCCGTGTACGCGCTGCCAACCGCTGGGGCTCCATGTCCCCCTTCAACTCAACCAACGCCAACAAACCCTCATCCCCCGAGTAGGCCTCCCGCCACGCCAATGCCTCCCCCGTTGAGGCAAACCCAAAATCCCTCACCCTGTCCCCCAGCATTTTGGCCTCCCCTGCCCCCTCCAAAGGCCTTAGCCAAAGCGCCCCAGGCTTCTCCGGCGTCTTCGTCTCTATGTAGGCCAACCACCTGTCGTCCGGAGACAACAAAAAACGAAACATCTCCTGGGAAAGCTGCTTGGGCGAGGACGCCTTCTTCGTGTCCGCGAGAAACAAACGGTAGGCCACCTCTCGAGAGGCTTCTTTGGCTGCATATACCAGCTTCCTCCCGTCCTTGCTGAGGCGGTAACTGCCTGCGTTGTCTGCTAGCAACCGGGGCTTCTTCTCCGCCTCCTTTAAGTCCACTACCCAAAGCTGCCCCCCCTCTTCAACCCTCTTTTTGAAAGCCAAAGTGCCCCCATCCTGAGAAAATTCCAAATTCGCTACACCCTCGGCAATCGCCACAAATGGCCCTTGAGGCAACGGCCCCAGCTTCAACGTCTCCCTCTCTATAAAAGCCACCTCGTTTTGGGGGGACACCACAAAAAAACCAACACCCTCCCCAAGCGCATTGCCAACAACAGCACCGGCAACATCCGCACAATGTAGGTTGCCTGTCTTGGTTTTGAGGTCAAACTGCTCGAGAAATATGAGGTGCTTCCCGTCCGCACTCGCCTGCTGCGTCTCCGGTAAATTGGCAACCTGCTTCCCTATCTCTACCTGCTTGCGGGTTTGTAGGCTCAATAGGTAGAGTTTGCCCAACTTCAACGTCGAGGCCGTCTCTTTCTGCTGGGGACTTTGGGCGTCCGCTAAAAAGTATACGTGCGTCTTGCCAGGCAACAGCTGAAGGTTGCTGAGGCGGCCTTTCACCAACGGCTCTCCCAAAGGCTGGGGAGAGGAGGGAGAGGAGGAAGGCTTGCAGGCCGCAAGCACCAAGGCAAAAACCAACCAAACGTATCTCATATGCTGTTCTCCCGGCAAGCTGGTGAAACCCTCCCCATCCACTCCCTAAAACCCACCCTCGCCCTTGCAACAATGGCTGCCTTCTTGTCGCACTTTCTGAGTCTAGCCGCTAATGGAGGAAACAATCCAAAGTTTATGTGCGAGGGCTGAAAACTTTTTCCGGGCAAACCCGCCTGCCCTCTCAAGTGCCCATAGAGGGCCCCCAGGGCGGTTTCCGGTGGGGGGGGGACAAAAACCCGGCCCTCCAAACGCGCCTGCACCGCCATGGCCGTCAATAGCCCGGAGGCCGCGGACTCTGTATAGCCTTCCACCCCTGTTATTTGCCCCGCAAAAAATAGGCCCGGCTTCCCCAACAGGGACAAGTCCTCTCCCAACAAACGCGGCGCGTCCATAAACGTGTTGCGGTGTATTTGCCCAAGCCTCAACCACTGCGCGTTTTGCAGGCCCGGCAAACTCCCAAATATGCGCTTTTGTTCCGCATAGGTGAGGCGTGTTTGGAAGCCTACCAGGTTATAGGCGGTTTGGGCCTTGTCCTCCTGGCGCAGTTGCACAACGGCATGGGGGCGCTTGCCTGTGCGCGGACAGCGCAGGCCCACGGGTTTGAGGGGGCCGAAGGCCAACGTCTCCTCCCCCCTCTCCGCCATGGCCTCTATGGGGAGGCAGGCCTCAAAATAGCGCAACTCCTCAAAAGCATGCGGTGGCACTTTTTGCGCTGTGCGCAGGGCGTGTATAAAATGCAGGTAGCTTTCTTTGTCCAAAGGCAGGTTGAGGTAGTCGTCCCCCTTTTGGAAGCGCCCCTGGCGAAACGCAACCCCCATGTCAATGGAGTCCGCCGCCACCACGGGTGCAATGGCGTCATAAAAATAAAGCCTGTCGCCCAACAGCGGCGCCAACGCCTGGCTGAAAGCCTCTGAGGTAAGCGGGCCTGTGGCCACAATACACAAACCTTCCGGCACGGAGGTGGCCTCCTCCCGCCTCCAAAAAAGCCCCGGCAGCCCCTGCAAACTGTCCGCTATGCTTTGGGAGAAAGCCTGTCTGTCAACGGCCAGCGCACTGCCCGCGGGCACGCGGTTGGCGTCGGCTGCACGCAGGGTGAGAGAGCCCAACAGCCGCAACTCCTCATGCAGGAGGCCTATGCCCGTCGTCGGCTCGTCTGAGCGCAGGGAGTTGCTGCATACCAACTCGGCGGGCAAGTCACTCTGGTGGGCCGGGGAGCGGTGGTGGGGTTTTTGCTCGAGGAGGGTGAGGGCATGCCCATGGCGCAAAAGCCAAAAAGCGGCCTCCACACCGGCAAGCCCCGCCCCAACAACAGTGGTAGGGGGGGAGGGGTATTCCATAGCTCAATGGGTTCTACTTCAAAAAACTCTGCGGACTGGGTTCAATTTGGGGTGAATTTTCAGGTTGGGTTCAATTGGGCGTGAGCTCAGCAACAAATCCCCAAACCGGTTTCAATTGGGCATGAGCTCGGCAATAAACCTCCAGACGGGTTTCAATTTGGAGTGAAACCCGTCAAACCCGCTCATAGCGTTTTCCGGGTTTTTGTACCACCCTGCCGAGCAACTCCAACTCACAAAGCGCGGAGGCCAGGGCAGCGGACTCCATGTGCGTAGCAGCCAGCAACTCCTCAAAGAGGGTGGCCTTGGCCAGTTGGGCCCATATGTGGTGGGCTTCGTCGCTCAGTCCCTCCCCCACCAGGGGTGCCAACTCTCCCCGCTGGGGGGGTACTATGCCCCGTTTTTTCCGGCATAGGGGGCCCCGAGAGGGGGCCTTGGGGGCAGCAGGGGTGGCCCGTTGCAGGCCAGGGGTAGTATATGGGGTGTGTGTCCCCCCTCCCGTGGGGTGGGGTATATAGGGCGGGGTGGAGGGTGGGCAGAGGGGTGGCCCCCCCCCTCTCTCTGCTTTTGCCCCTCTTTTGGGGAGGGAGGCCAAAATGTCCTCGGGGCGGGTGGCGAGGCGGGCTTCGCCATAGGCCAACAGGGCCATACAGCCCTCGTTGTCCTCCCCGCTGCCCGCCAAAGCCCACAGGGGGCGGTGCTGCCCTATGGCATAGCGCGCCGTATAGAGGCTGCCGGAGCAGAGGGGTGCCCTCAAAATGACGACGACGTCCGCGGCGGCGGAAATGAGGCGGTTACGGCGGGGGAAGGTGGTTTTGTCGGCCCGGGCCCCGGGTGGGTACTCGGAGAAATAGGCCCCCCCTACGCACATGTGCTTCTCCCAAAAGCGCTGTTGGGCCTGGCCCAGGCAGTCCAACCCGCACCCCACAAATGCCCAGGCCCTGCCGCTTTCTTCCATGGCCGCTTGCAGGCAAATTTGGTCCACCCCCTCCGCGGCCCCGGAAACCACCAATACCCCCTCTTGCGCCATATGGCGGGCAAAACATTCCGCCGTTTGCCAAAAGGGGAAGGCGGGGTGTCGGGTACCTACCATGGCTACTTTGGGGGCCGGCGGGGGGGAAACATAACCCCAGGCGAAGAGGAGGGGGGGCACGTCGCCCAATACCTCCAGGCCCCCTGGAAACCCCTCCTCCCCGCGGAATAGCACCTGCATGTGGGCACGCTGTGCCTCCTCCAACACAGCTTGTCCCATTGTTTTCAAATTGGGGTGGGCCTCAAAAGCGGAGGCCACCTGGGGGGGCAGGCCCGGGTCCAGGCTTTTTAGCCACTCCTTGCAGGGTATTTCTGCAATGTCCTTAAGGGGGGTGAGGGCTTCAAGCCTCCTCAAACGGGCGGCCCCAAAGCCGCGTATGCTCCACAAACCCAACAACGCCAAGTGCTCTCTCACCCCACCCGTTTAGCACACAATTGTGTGCTGCGGGTACTCCAGACTGAGCGCTGGTGTAAACAGGCCCTCATTATTTCTTTTCACCCTCCGGGCGGGGTTGTTGGGTGCCAACTGACAGCGTTTTTTTTGGGCCTGCGGCCCGGGCCATTTTTTGAAATGCTTCTCTTTGCCCTCCGGGCGGGTTTATTTAACTGATAAAGTTTTTAAGGGCCATGCGGCCCGGCTTCTTTCGCCCTCCGGGCGTTGTTCTTTCCTGGGCCTGCGGCCCGGGCTTTTTTTCCCTCCGGGCATTCTGCCTCCGGCGGGGAACTTTTTGCTCGCCCAAAAAGTTCCTCAAAAACGGC
>WQTM01000202.1 GCA_009786315.1 Pseudomonadota bacterium
AACTTTTTGGGCGAGCAAAAAGTTCCCCGCCGGAGGCAAGACGCCCGAAGGGCAGAAAAGCGCGGGCCGCAGGCCCAGAAGAGAACAACGCCCAGAGGGCAAAAAAGCGCGGGCCGCAGGCCCAGAGAGAACAATGCCCGGAGGGCGGGCCCCCTCCCCTCTCTCCCTCTCCTTTTTTAGTTGCCTTGGCTGTGCATGAGGAATTGGGAAGGCTCCACATCCCCTTGGGGGGCCACTCTCTCTGTGGGTTGAGTCCCCTCAATAAACCACTCGAGGCGCCCAGGCACCGCGTCCCCCGCCAAAAGCCCACTGGTAGGCTCAATCCTCTCTTGGAGGACGCGCTCCGGTTTCGGAAACTCTTGCACGGGTTGGCCGTGCAGCGCTTTTTGGACAAAAGCCAACCACATGGGCAAGGCCGTACGGCCACCGGTTTCCCCGTGCCCCAGGCTTTTTCCCTCGTCAAACCCCACCCATACAACAGCCACCATTTCTGCACTAAAACCCGCAAACCACGCGTCCTTATAGTTTTGAGTGGTGCCCGTCTTCCCTGCAATGGGCCTTTTGAGTTGTTTGAGGCTTTGGGCGGTGCCTTCTTCAACAACCGCACGCATGAGGGAGGTGGTAACAAAGGCGGTGGCGGCCTCAATGCGCTCCTCAAAGCTGGCCGAGTGGGCTTCCAACAGCTTTCCGCTGTTGTCCTTGACGGACACAACCAAAATGGGCTGTGCAAACTGCCCATTGCTTTGCAACGTTGCATAGGCATTGCAAAGCTCCAACACATTCACCTCGCTGGTACCCAAAGCGAGAGAGAGGTTGGGTTGCAGAGGGGAGAAAATGCCCGCGCGCATTGCAAAGTCCACCACCGCTTCCGGGCCCAAAGCCTCCATAAGGCGTACGGAGACGGTGTTTTTGGACTGGGCCAATGCCTGGCGCAAGGGCATGGGGCCTGCAAAACCGGACTTCTCATAGTTTTGGGGCTTCCACGTTTTGCCCGTCCATGGGTCCCTAATAACTTCCGGCGCGTCATTAACAATGGAAGCCGCCGTATAGGCCTCACTCGCAATGGCGGCCCCATAGAGGAAGGGTTTGAAGGCGCTGCCGGGTTGGCGTTGGGCTCGGGTGGCACGGTTAAAGGGGGAGAGGGCGTGGTTTTGCCCCCCCACCATGGCCACCACCCGGCGCGTTTTTGCCTCAATGGCCACCAAAGCGGCTTGTGCCAGCGGACGCTGGGCAAGCACGGCGTGCACGTGGCCGTTGGCTTGCTTTTCCCCCAGCGCAACCCGTACCAGCTGCCCGGGTTTGACAATGTCCGACATATGTTGTGGCGCCAAACCCAACTCGCCATTGGCTTGCAGGGGCCTGGCCCACAGGGCGTCCGCGAGTTGAAGCTCCGCTTTTATGGAAACCAAGTCCACCAAAGCCCTCTGCTGCCTGTCCTCCACCTCCACCACAATACCCACCACCTCCACGTTTTTCTCCAAAGGCACCACCTCCAGCTGAGCGACAAGCTTCTCCTCCGCTGTTTCTGCAACCTGTGCTTCCAGCACCTCCTCATGCGCCAAGGGTTTTGCCGGCTGCGCGAGTGGGTTTTCCTCATGCGCCCATGCGTCCTCCGCAGAGGAGGGCTGCGCGGAAGGCGCCCATTTTTCCATGCTGAGCAGGAGAAACTCGTCCGCGTGGCGCTTGCCGGACTCGGCGAGGCGCTCCAACAGCAGGGGGTGGAGTGTTTGCCAACGCTCCAAGGGGAGGTAGCCCAGCGCCCCCCTATAGCCCTGGCGTCTGTCCAAAGCGCGCAGGCCCTCTTGCAGGGCGGCTTCTGCCATGGCTTGCACCGGCGCTTTCATTGCCAACTCAACGCGCAGCCCACCCTCGAGGACGGTTTTTTCTCCATAGCGGGCAATGAGGGCTTTGCGTACCTCCTCCACATAATAGGGGCCTACCGGGGGGGCCGGCCGGGGCCCGAGGAGGAGGGGCTCCTCCATGGCGGCCTGGGCAAGGGCCTCGTCCACAAAACCCTGGCTGGCCAGTTGCCCCAGCACATAGCGCTGGCGTTTTTTGGCCCTAACAAGGCTGGTGAGGGGGTTAATACGGTGGGGGAGTTGTGGCGTGCCCCCCAACACCGCCGCCTCCGCCAAACTCAACTCCGCCGCCCCCTTGCCAAAATAAAAGCGAGCGGCCTCCTCAATGCCATAGCGTTGGTGCCCAAAATAAATGGTATTTACATAGAGGTTGAGTATTTCGTCCTTGGTGAGGGTTTTTTCCATGCGCCAGGTGAGAATAAGCTCCCGTATTTTGCGGGAGAGTTTGCGCTCCCTGGAGAGGAGGAGGTTGCGGCAGGCCTGTTGGGAAATGGTGGAGGCGCCTGAAAACCACTTGCCGTTGGGCCTAAAGCTTTTGACGGCGGCGCGCAGCAGGCTAAAAAAGTTAATGCCTTGGTGCTCATAAAATTTGGCGTCCTCGGCGGCCAAAAAGGAGAAGCGCACATGCTCCGGCAGTTGGCGAATGTCCACCCATGTACGCCGTTGAGAGAAAAACTCCGCACACAACTCCCCCCCCTCGCAATACACTTTGGTTATTTGCGGTGGTTTATAGCCTCTAAGCTCCTCCACGGAAGGCAAGTTTTGGGAGAAATAGAAATAGCCCCCCACCCCCGTGAGGAGGAGAAGGAGGCACAATGTGGCCAAGGCCCACAAAAAGCGGCGCAGCCATTTTAGGAGTTTTGAAGAGTTAGGCACGTTTGCGAGTTTAGCTTTTGCGGGGCGTGTCGGCAAACTTTGTGCTGCAAGGGGCCGGGGTGTTGCCTTCTTTTTTGACAAGGCTTGGGAGAAGCGGCTAAGCGCAAGCTTTCATGTCCGCAGAAATGGAACAACACATTGCCAGGCGCCGCACTTTCGCCATTATTAGCCACCCGGACGCGGGGAAGACAACGCTGACAGAGAAGCTGTTGTTGTTGGGGGGCGCCATTCATTTGGCCGGCAGCATAAAGGCGCGCAAGGCCAAAAAGTTTGCAACCAGCGACTGGATGGAGTTGGAGAGGGAGCGGGGCATTTCCGTCACCTCCTCCGTATTGCAATTCTCCTATAGGGGTTTTGCCGTCAACCTTTTGGACACGCCGGGGCACCAGGACTTTTCCGAGGACACCTATAGGACGTTGTCCGCGGCGGATGCGGCCGTTATGTTGTTGGACGCGGCCAAGGGGGTGGAGCCTCAAACCATAAAGCTGTTTCAGGTATGCAAGTTGCGAGGCATTCCGGTTTTCACTTTTGTCAACAAGTTGGACCGCTATGGCCGTCCCCCGTTGGAGCTTATGGACGAGGTGGAGAAGGTGTTGGGCATAGCCTGTTGTCCGATGAATTGGCCTTTGGGCAGTGGGCCTGAGTTTAGGGGCGTATATGACATGCGGCAAAAGAACCTCATTGTATTTCGCGACAACATATTTCGCGACAACAAGGGGGGGGAGCCACCCATAGGGGAGCGGGCGGTTTCCCTGGAGGAGGCAGAGGGGGAGGGCCTCCTTTGCGAGGGGGAGAGGGACTCTCTGTTGGAGGAGGTAGCGCTATTGGAGGGGGGAGGGGAGCTTTTTTCGGCCCAAGCGGTGAGAGAAGCCAAGCTGTCCCCGCTTTATTTTGGCAGTGCCATGACGCAATTTGGCCTTCGCCCTTTTTTGGACTCATTTTTGGAGTTGGCCCCTGCGCCGACGGGGCGCCATTCCACGCAGGGGTGGATAGAGCCTTCGCGCGAGGGTTTTTCCGGGTTTGTATTTAAGATACAAGCGAACATGGACCCTTCCCACAGGGACCGCATGGCTTTTGTGCGGGTGGTTTCCGGGAAATATGAGAAGGGCATGCAGGTTTTTTGTCCTCGTTTGCAGAAGGAGATTCGCCTTGCCAACCCCAGCCAGTTGTTGGCGCAGGAGCGTACCGCGGTGGAGGAGGCGTGGCCTGGGGACGTATTGGGGTTTTATGACCCTGGCATTTGGCACATAGGGGACGCATTGGTGGAGGGTGGGGATTTTTCTTTTGAGGAATTGCCGAGGTTTTCGCCGGAGCATTTTGTGGGGGTGCGTGCACAAAACCCATTGAGGCGCAAGCAGGTGGAGAAGGGGCTTGAGCAGCTGTCCGAGGAGGGAACCGTGCAAGTATTTGAGCGTTGGAGGATGGGGATGAAGGACCCCATAGTGGGCGTGGTAGGCGAGTTGCAATTGGAGGTACTCAAATTCCGCATGCAGCATGAATATGGTGCGGACATTGTGTTGGAGCGGTTGAATTTTTCCCGTGCACGTTGGGTGGTGGGGGAGAAGTTTGAGCCTTCGGTTTTTGACTGGGAGGGCAACCGCCAGACGGTGCAGGACAGGGCGGGCCGTCCGCTCGTCCTTTTTCGGGACGAGTGGGCTTTGGAGCATGCGCAAAACCAGCACCCGGAGTTGGTTTTTTTGCCGCACGCCCCCATGGGCGCCCTTTGAGGGGGCCCATGGGGCTCAGCTGAGTTTCGCCAAGCCTATGGGGGAGGGTTTGAGTTGGCTCAGCAACAGTTTTAGCCGGCCCGCCCTATAGGCCCGAGCTGCCTCCTTGCCCACCCAATAACCTTTGGGGTGCCCCCTGCGGTAACTTTTTTTAATGCGGGACTCCACCTCCAAATAGAGGGTACGAAAAATGTCCGGAGCTGCCTTGCGCCGCCCCGTCTCCGGCCTCACCTCCAGCTCCGCCCACAGTTGCCCACAAAACAACGCTTCCGGGGTTTGCAGACAACGCTCCCAGAAAATAACCGGTGAAACCATTTCATTTATGCGCAATTTCCCCTTGTCCGGGCCGCGTTTTATTTTGTCAAACAGCACAGGCGCCGCCGTTGGAAGCGCCAAATAGAGGGCCTCTGGTGGGAGACTCTCAAAATGTGGGGGACAAACTTTGACAGCCTCATAACCCTCGGGAATACGGCGTGGGAAAGCCTCCAAAGCATAGGGCTCCAACATATGCACAAAAGCCCTCTCGTCTTCAGGCAACATAAATAGGAGCAGTTGGTGGGCCATGCTTGCCCATAACACAAAGCCGCCCAAGGGAGAAACAGGTGGTATGGGGTGGCCTAAACATCATGGGCGTCCACCAACTCCAACACGACTTGGGGGGTGGTGGCTGCCAAGAGGGCCGCCCTGAAGGGGGCCTTGCGGAACATACGGGAAATACGGGCCAAGGCCTTGAGGTGGAAAGCGGGAAAACTTTCCGGGGAAACCAGGGCGAAGAAGAGGTGGCTGGGTTTTTTGTCAAAGGCCTCAAACTCTATGCCCTGTTGGCTAATACCCAGGCAAGCCACCAAAGTACCCAGGCCCGGCAACTTCCCATGGGGAATGGCCACCCCCTCCCCCAGGCCCGTGGAGCCCAGCTTTTCACGTACTTCCAAAGTTTGGAAAAAGTCCTCCGCGCAAATGCTGGGGTGTGCGTGAGACAGCATGTGAGCGAGCTCCCTAAGCAAGTCCTGCTTGTTTTGGGCTTGGAGGTGGAGGCAGACGGTTTGGGCGGAGAGCAACTCGAGAATGCGCATGTTAACCTGTTTTTAATAAGGCTGTTTCCCAAGCGCAAGCACGACAAATGCGCTAGTGAAATAGTTTGTGAGGTTTTTTTGTTTCCTATGTTGTCTGCTGCCAGGGCTGGCCTGTGCCACAAGCCCCCCCCTGCATTTGGAGCCAGCGCAACCCCGTCCTGTTATGCGGGCGTCCGCGCCCATGGGGGCGCCCGTGGCGAAGGCGGTGGCCAAGGCGCCCATGGCAACGCTGGTGGGGCAGTCCAAGGAGGAGGCGCATATAGAGGTTTTGCTTTCCAAGCTGAGCCTTGAGGAGAAGCTGGGGCAGTTGATGATGGTGGGGTTTGCGGGGCGGGAGTTGGACGAAGCCAGCCGGGCCATGTTGGAGCGCTTCCACGTAGGGGGCATTTGCCTATTTAAGCGCAACATTCACTCAAGCATGCAAGCCGCGGCGCTGAATGATGCATTATACCAGCTTTTTGAGGGAAAAATTCCGCCCTTTATTGCGGTAGACCAGGAGGGGGGAAACGTCATTCGCATTGACGACTCTCCTATGTTGTTGCCCAGCGCCATGGCTTTGGGGGCGACAAACTCGGAGGAATTGGCTTTGCAGGCCGGCAAGGCCATGGGGGAGGACTTGGGCCTTTTGGGGTTTAATATGAATTTGGCGCCGGTGGTGGAGTTGAGCCTCAATTTGCAAAATGGTGTTGTGGGCACGCGCTCCTTCGGCAGCAGCCCGGACATGGTGGCAAAGCTGAGCAAGGCTTTTATACGTGGGCAGCAAGGCACTCAAATGGTAACCGTTGCCAAGCATTTCCCCGGGCATGGCCATTCTGCAATAGACTCTCACAAGGACTTGCCGACGCTGGAGGAGACGGAGGCCCAAATGTTCGCCCAGTGGAGGCCTTTTGAAGCCCTCATTGCCCAGGGGTTGGATGCCATTATGACGGCCCACGTTTCCGTGCCCAAAATTTCTGAAGACACTTTGCCGGCGACGCTTTCGCCGAAGTTGTTGGGGGGAATGTTGAGGGGGCGCCTGGGTTTTGAAGGGGTTGTGTTGACAGACGAGTTGGAAATGGAGGCCGTCTCCGGGAAATATGCGGCGGGCAATGCTGCGGTTATGGCCATTGAGGCAGGTGCGGACATGGTGCTTATTCCATGGCAAGCGCAGAAGAAGGAGGAGGTTTTTCGTGCTTTGCATGCCGCGGTTATTCAGGGGCGGTTGTCCGAAGAGAGAATAGACGTTTCTGTGAGGAGGCTGTTGCTGCTCAAACTCAAAAGAGGCCTGTTTTCGCCTTTGCTTCCTCTGGCTGAGCGCCAAAAACAGTGGGGGAAAAACCGGGCGCTTGAAACACGCATTGCAAAAGCGGCGCTGACTTTGTTGAAAAACAACAACCAACTTTTGCCTCTCAAGCCACAGCTGCGCCTCGCGGTTTTCACGCAGGAGCAAACTTTGGCTGAGTTGCTTGCACAAAAGCGCGCGGCAGAAAAATTTCCTCTGTCGTCTGTGTTGCAAAAGTCCGCAAAACCCAACAGGGCCTTGCAACGTGCAGCCCAAGCCGACGTGGTGGTGGTTGGCCTAAGCTCCATTCGCCAGCTTCCTGCGTTGCACCGCCTGGCGGCCGTGGCCCAAAAGCTTGTGGTGGTGGTTTTGGGCAACCCCGCCCTGCTGAAGGGGCTCCCTGAAAATGTGGACGCCCTCCTCCTCACCTATTCCTATTTGACAACGCCTCAGCGGGTGGCGGCAAGCGCTTTGTTGGGTGAAACAGACACCCCCGGCAAGCTGCCTGTGGCCGCAGGAGAATTTCCCCTCGGCCACGGCATGTCCCTTCACCCAAAAACACAAGGAAAAACAAGAAACCAGGCCGGTTTCAATTTGAAGTGATTCTCCAGGCCGGTTTCACCTTAAAATAAAACCGGTCTAATGGGCTACGCTTGGGGGTTGTCTGGGAGGAGGGCGTGTGGCCTCAATAAGGCCATAGTGTCCGTCCTTGCGTCTATAAATGACGTTCAACTCCGCGGACTGCGTGTTGGTAAAAACAATAAAGTCATTGTCCAGCAAGTCCATTTGCATGACGGCTTCGTCCACCGTCATGGGCTTGGTGACAAACTCGTTGGTTTTTATAACGCGCGGGTTGAGGGCAATGCCGCTTTCCTCCACCTCGGAAACTTCCATCACATCATGCCGAATGTGCATTTCAGCCTCCTCGTGGACATACTCGGGAGGACGCTCATGGCGGTTGTGGCTTTTAAGCCTGTCCTTATAGCGACGCAGTTGCTTCTCTATGCGCTCCATTGCCTTGTCAATGGAAGCATACATGTCCTCGCTTTTCTCCCTTCCGCGAAGGACAAATGGGCCAGAGGTAATGGTAATGTCGGCTTGGTGCAGGTGTCGCTCCAGAGAAAGGACGACATAGGCTTCTCCCGCCCTGTCTAAATATTTATTCGCTTTCTCCACTTTGTCTTTGGCATAGTTTTTCAGACTGTCAATTGAGTCCATGTGGCGGAAGGTAATGTTCATTTGCATGCGTTCAAATCTCCAATGCAAGCAGGACGGTGTTGCTCAAGCGTTGTTGAGGAAAACTCAAAAGCATTCCCAAACCCCGGCCTCTTCTCCGGCTCGGTGAATGCCGCCAGCATAAAAGCAAAGGACTGAGAGTGTCTTCTGGGCACAGTTGAATTCTAATTGAATTCCAAACACTTTTGTGCAGAAAACCACCAGCCTTCACACAAGCTGTAGCATGGCGTCTACACTGTGGTATTTTGTGCCTGTCGGCATATTCCAAGGGAGCGAAGGCGTCTTTTTCGCCTTTCGGGCGGGGTGTGAGGGAGCGCTTGCTTGGCCCCAGGGTTGTGCTAGAAGGCCCAAAAACCGGGTGAAGCTGGGTGTCTCATGTGTATTTGTATGAAGAGGCAGGTAGCGGTGAGGGGGTGGGTTTTGTGAGGCATGGGCATGGAGGTTTTGTTGTAGGAGAGATGGCCGAGCGGCTTAAGGCGCACGCCTGGAAAGCGTGTGGACTCGAAAGGGTCTCGAGGGTTCGAATCCCTCTCTCTCCGCTCCTATTTCCAAAAAAACAGGCTCGGGGTTGCCCGAGCCTGTTTTCACTTTCACCTGTCGAGTTTAGTTGAGGACGGAGACGCACTTGCATTCTCTAACTTCAGAGTTGCAGCGCATTCCCTGCGGACACCCACCACAGTCACTGGGGCAGACGCAGACATTCTCTTCGGCGTCACACATACGCGGGCCTTTGCAATAGTCCACATCATCAGACTCAAAATAAATGTCGTCTTCACATGGCAACTGTTGCTTGTCCGAGCTTTCCCAGGCGCGGTAGGAGATGGCGACGAGGCTGCGGTTTCTCGGGCGGCAGTCTCCAAAAAAGGTGACTGTCTGAGAAATACCGTCATAGTCAAAACCATGTTGTCGGCTGCGAGGGACATGGGTGCCGTCGCATGCACCACCTGCCTCTATGGAGCGCTCCGGGTTTCCAATGGCCACGCGCAATGAGGCACCAATGAGGGGTTTTTGTGTCAAAACACCTTGGCTTCCAATGGCCCTTTCCACAATATTCCTCATGGTTTCCTGAATGGCCGTCTGGCTTTGAATGGAGGACAAAAAGCCGCCTGTCGCCGCCACAACATTTTGAATGCGTGTGGGGACAGCCGAAGGAATGACAGAGTCGCCGCAGTTTTGGCCTGCCGGGCAATAAACAGCATTCACCTGAATGGTGGTGCCGGGGCGAATGGCAGGAATGGGCGTGGGGTTGCCAGCGCCGCTGCTGGAAGCTGTCGTCCTTGCCACCGTGTCAATGCCTTGGAAGAAGTCAAGGAAGTGCTGAATTTCTTCCCAATAGCTTGCGGTGGCCGTTGTTGTCACGAGGCTGGAAGTCTGGTCCTCCGCGTCGCTTAATATGACGACAATAACGGTGGCATTCTCTCGGAGTTGAATGCGGCTGCCTGCTGTGGGGCTGCTCATATTGAGGAGTGCCTGGCGTGCGGAGCCCAACATGCCTTCTGCAGTGCTCCCGCTCAGGCCCACCCAACACCCTCCATAATACCCATGGCCGGGGCCCCCACAGGCTGGAGCAGGCTGCACCCAGGCGGAAGGAATGGCACCAACACCGCATGAGCAACCCTGTGTGCGCAACAAGGTCTCTGTGCATATTGCGCCGCTGGTGTTGGCCCTGCACCGGCTGTTTTGAGTCAACCAGGCTCGGAATTCCAGAGGGTCCCGGGTGAATCCACGCACAATACCCCTGTTCTCATAGCCGCCGGACGAGAGGTGATAAGAAGACGTCACCAAAGCCACACGCCAGTCCAGGTTGCTGTTGTCCAAGGCTGCCGCCATGGCAACACCTGTCTCCGCCAGTCGGTTTTGAGAGGTTGACATGGAGGAAGAGTCGTCCACGACAAAGAGGAAGTCCACGGTTCCACGAACGGACACAGAGCGCTCACACTGCACCACCGTCCTGTCAAAATAGCGCGCCAAAGCCGCACCACCGGACACGTCATTCAACCCGAAGAAACCGAGGCTTCCATTCACATTGTCATTGTCCAACGCAACCGCCATCACCACAATCACTTCACCATTGCCGCGAAGCACATATTGGGCACGGACATGTTGCGTGTTTCCAGCGGCGCCACCCATCGCCAGCGTGCCGCTGCCTGTGCCCAAAAGCGTGTTGGCAATGGCGTGGACACGCGCCGCCGGACTCATGGTGCCCGAAAGTATGAAACTCACACTCACCGCATTGGGTGCCCCCAAAGGCGCGTCCCAAGAGGCAAAACGGTTTCTGGTTGCAAAACCACCCAGGCTGCTCGCGTGAGCGTCGGCCAAAGCTTCCAAGGCAACAAGGTTGGTCACAACAGGCATTCCCGTGTGCTGCCAGGACAAGAAGGCCACATTCCTCTCCGAGTCCACCCCCATAATTCCACTGGTGCCCCCACGCTGAATGTCCACATAACTGTTGGCAAAGCTGACAGGCAAACCCAACGCTATTTGCGTCAGAAAATCCCTCTGTATGTCCACCGGAATTAAATTCTCTGCTGAGCAAGCGTTGTGCGTCTCCTGGTCAATGTCAAGAGGGTTGTTCGGGTCCGTCTCCCCCAAACCAAGCTCGCCTTTCCCCTCGTCCACACAACCATTCTGGTTCGTATCCTCAACACCATCCCAAATACCGTCACCGTCGGTGTCGGGGTTGAGGGGGTCTGTCGAGGAGAAGGGACACATGTCATAGCGGGTATTGTGGCAATTCTCCGGGTCCGCCGCCACCTCTCTTGTCACACCAAGCTCCAACCCGTCCCAAAGGCCGTCACCGTCGGTGTCCACATTGTTCGGGTCGGTTTCCCCCAACTCCAGCTCAAACCGGCCATTCTTGTTTTTGTCCTCGTCTCCGTCCGAGAGCCCGTCACAATCGCTGTCCTTGCGCGTAGGGTCGGTTCTGTTGGGCGACGCCTTGAGGGCGCTGAGCATGACGCTGGGGAAATAACTGGCGCATAGCGGGTCCGGCGAGGAGACATAACCCAACTCTATCCCATCCCAAATACCGTCACCGTCGGTGTCCCTGCTGCGAGGGTCCGTCTTCTTCCCATTGCTATATACCTTCTCCATCTCCTCCCAGTCCGGTATCCCGTCACAGTCTACGTCACTGCTGGAGTCCTCAGGGTTGGGCTCCCGGGGCGGCGGCAGGGCTATGTTGTTAAACCACTGCCCATCCGTTGTATTCGAATTCTCATAGCAAAGGCCCTCCACGCACAGCTGCCCTGCCCCACAAGAGGGCTTACACCCACTGGGGTCCGCTACCTTGCACACTCCCTCCAAACAAATTGCCCCCTCCTTACACGCCCCCTCACTGCCACAGCGCTTCACCCCCTGACAGGTGCCCTCCGTTGTACCCGCTGCCTTGGGCACGCACTCCTGCCCCTCTCCACAAGTGCTTTCTCCCCCCACCCGACACTCCACGCTCGTGGGGTAACAAACACCCTCCTTGCCCACTTCCCCAACACACTCCTGGCCCTCTCCACAGGCCCCTTCCTCCCCTACTTTGCACAACACCTCCCCCTTCCCTCCTCCCCCACCCCCTCCCTTCTCCCCCTCGCTACAGGCCATGCCTATGCTCAAGAGTATACCCAGACCGTATCGTCTCCATGGTTTCATTGCATCTTCTCCGTTTCCTGAGAGTTAATCTCAGTTTTTATATCTATAAGCTAATGTGTATGACTCTCATTTGTCAATGTGCGACACTCTGGAAACACAGACATGAATACGCTACGTAACATGTGGTATTTATAACTACTTTGTTACTGTTTCGAATTCAAGTATACTCGTTTTTCGACAAATACAGACAGGGCTGGGCCCCGGGCACCCCTCCCCTCCCCTAGGGGCTGGGGGCACCTGAGTCATCTGCACTTTGGCGTTGTCAGCGGCAAACCCCTCCCCTAGGGGCTGGGGGGCTCTTGCTGCACATCCACAATACGTATTTGTCCAAAACCTTGCACCATTTGGGCCTCAAGTTCTCTGCCCAGGGCAATGTGTCCGGCGGAGGCAACCCCCTCCCCAAAGGTGGGGTCCATCTCCACCCACTGGCCTACATAAACCTCCACCCACTGGTGCCAATAGAGTGCGGGGACATCCTCCTCCTGGGGTGCATAAACAAGGCCATTCACCCGCCTGGCCGGAATGCCGAGGCTACGCAGGAGGCTGGTGGCCAGGAGGGCATGTTCTGTGCAGTCGCCTTTCATTTGTTGGAGAATGAGTTGGGTGGTGTCCGCGGAGGCGCCATAGCTTTTTCGTATGTTTTTAAAAACCCACTGGTTTATTTTTTGGGCAGCGGCCCAGGCCTTTTTCTCTTTGCCCACAATTTTTTTGGCCAGGGAGAGGACGGCGGGGAGTTTGCTTTCAATTTGGGAGGTGGCCTCGAGGTTTTTCCCGGCTTCAGGGTCCCCCAGGGGGAAGGTGGCCTGGGTATGGGAGGGGAGGAGGGCTTGGACGCGGAGGGTTTGCAGGCCGTTTTTTGGGGGGCCAAACTGTTGGCGCGGGGAGGAAACCGCCAGGGCCTGGGGAAACTCCTTGAGGGTATAATTCCAAACACTGGGGGCCTGCAGGGCCTTTATGGAGAGGGCCTTGGGCAACACCACGCGCACAAGGTTAAACAAGTCCACCTTGTCCAAGGTTTTGGCCACGGCCTCCGGCTGTGCAAGCGCGCGCAAACCCAAAGCCAACTCCACCTCATGCAGTTTGCCCGCCTCGTCAAACCAATAGGAAACGTTGAGTTTGTCCCTGGCGGAGGTGAGGACAACCTCCTGCATAGGGGCGTGGACGCCCCCCACAAAGCGCGTTTGGGTTTTGCCCATTGTTGTCTCTATGCGGTGGCTTTTAAACTCTGTCCAGTCCCACTGGTTGCCCTGGAGGGGGGCCTTTTGGAGGAAGCCCAAAAGGGGCAAGTTGGCGTCCTCTATGTTTTGCAAAACCGCACCCGGCTCCAAGCTGTCATTGGGCATACCGGGGCGCTCCCTCACCACCTCAAAACCCTTTGCTGTCCTTTTGCCCGAGAGTTTCTGCTCCCCACCGTCCCCCTTCATCAGCACCGTCACCTGCAGGAGTTTGCCCTTGGGTTTGGCCTCATAAACCTCCACCTGGCCCACCTCCCGAGAAACCTCCTTCGCCCCCACCACTACACGCATAAACATATGGGTTTCCATGCGTATTTGCGTTTTACTTTTGTCGACAAAACGGCAAACGGAGGACATATAGCCCACCTTTTGGTTGGCGAGGAAAATGCCGAAAAACTCGGTGGTGGGCTTCTCGCACTCGGCCAAATAGCGGGCAAAAGCACGAGGGGGGGCAGCGCCCAGGGCGCCAGCCGTCCAAAGCAGCAACAAAAAAACCAGGAGGGGTTTGCGGTGTTGGGCAAGCATGCCCCAAGCCCTAGCCCACCTGCACACGTTTGCCCAAACATTTGGGCAGGGGGGGCGGTGGCTCGTCAGGAGACGAAATGAAAAGGGCTCATAAGCTATTGACGAAAAGCGACAAAAAGCCTAGTCAATTCTATGGTTACGCATCAGCGAATTCGAGACCCTTTGCACAATCTCATTGAGTTTAGTGGTGGCCACTTTGAGCATACTCTTTGGAAGGTCATCCAAACTCAGTCCTTTCAGCGTTTGCGTAGAATAAAACAGCTGGGTTTTTCAGAATATGTATACCCCGGTGCTACGCATACACGGTTTTCTCATAGCCTGGGCGCCTACCATATTGCTAAAAATCTTTTGCGGGTAATTCGTGAGCGCTTGGGGGCTCCTTTCATTGACGTTCGTGCGCAACATGCGATTACGGCTGCTCTTGTTCATGATATAGGGCACGGCCCTTTTAGTCATGCATTTGAGGACGTCAGAAAGAAGTTGCGCGCCGACGAGCATTTGGGCCTTAAGCTGACAAAGCATGAAGACCTGAGTGACGAAATTATCCGCAAGAGTGATATAAGAGAAGTCCTTGATGCGGAATTTGGGAAAGGATTTAGTGACAATGTCGCGGACCTAATACGAGCTCCGGGGCCGCAAGGCATTTATGGAGCGGTGGTCTCAAGCCAGTTTGACGCTGACCGACTTGACTATATGCAAAGGGACCGTCTCATGACGGGAACACAATTGGGTAGAGTGGATTTTGCCTGGTTGATGGCCAATTTGGAAATTGGAGAACTACCTTGGGGAGACGGTGCAAAGCGGTTTGGGACAAAACAAACTTTTGTATTGGGGGCAAAGTCCATTCATGCTGCTGAGTCGTATGTCCTGGGACTTTTTCAACTTTATCCGACGATTTATTATCATAAAGCGACCAGAGGCGCGGAAAAACTTTTTACGGAGCTTTTGTCGCGGATTTTTGCCCTGGTTTTGGATGGCAACTATAAAAAAACCCATTTGCAGGAAAACCACCCCTTAATAACCTTCGTGAAGAAGCCGGATGTGCTGGAAAACACATTGCGTTTGGATGACAGCGTTATTATGGGAGCCTTGCCCTTAATGGCCGAGGCCGAAGATTTGCTCATTCAGAACTTTTCTGAACGTCTCCAGAAGAGACTTCTCTATAAATGCATAGACATTCGCGAAAAGTTATTTCAAAGCTGGATAGAGGACGACGACGACGT
Source organism: Pseudomonadota bacterium (assembly GCA_009786315.1). Lineage (GTDB taxonomy): Bacteria > Myxococcota > Myxococcia > Myxococcales > Myxococcaceae > WRKR01. Next base: position 14,655 of record WQTM01000202.1, read on the forward strand.
GGATAGCACGCAAGAAGAGACCAAGCAAAAAATCCAAGAAAAGTATGAAATCGTCGAGCAAACTCAAAAAGAGATAGGGCAAAAAATTCAAGAATGGCTGGCCCAAAACCAAGGCAAAAATGAACCGACACGGGTTCTGATAGACTCTGGAAAGCGAGAGCCCTATAAAGAAATTGAAGAAGCAAAAGGTCCTTTGAACCAAATTATGATGAAGACCGCTGGTGGAAAAATCGTCGATATAAACAAGCAATCCCCTATCATTGAAGCCATTCGCCCGTTTGAATTTTTCAGAGTTTATACGGATGAGGAAGACAGCACGGCGAAGGACTTCATTAAAAAGACCATCCAGGAGGAAGTGGAAAAATGGAAAAAGGCGAAAAGGTGAAGAGCATCGTTGTGGATGCTGGGGGCCGGATTGTCGGAAGAACAAAACTCCAGAAAATTGCCTATTTGTTAGAAGAGGCGGGTGAGGGTGACGGCTTCTATTTCGACTATCATCATTATGGCCCCTATAGCGAAGAGCTTTCCAATGCAATTTCTATTGCCGTCATGAATGGGGATATTGACGAAGAGGAACGTGTCGCGAATTGGGGTGGCCATTATTCCATCTACACGACGAGCTCCTCCTCAACACAGAGCAATGACGTGCGTCAGCGCCTTGTTCATAAAGCAGCAGAAGCCAACGCCGTTGTCCTGGAGCTTGCCGCAACAGCGGTGTATTTTGCCTCACGTGGCGAGGACGACCCGTGGCATGAAACAGAGGTGCGGAAACCGGACAAAGCCGCAGAGGAGCGTCTTGAGGAAGCCAAAAGGCTCTATGAAGCCTTGCGCTGCATCAGTGACAAACTCCCAGCTATTGAAACAAAAACCGGCTAAACTTCCCCACCTCCCACCACGGAGCAGGTGCTTTGTGCTTGCCGTTTGGGCCGCCTTCCACGGAAATAAATATGGGCATTTTGGGCAGGGGGGGCGTCGAAGGCTTTTGCCTAAATGGGGAAAAGCTGCCAAAACCCCTCCCTACCTGTGAGAATACGCGACCCTATTTATGGCACCATTGAGGTGGAGGCCCACGAGGCGCCCCTGGTGGACCACCCCCTGTTTCAACGCCTGCGGCACATTCGGCAATTGGGTTTTGGGGAGTTGGCCTTCCCCGGGGCCACCCATACACGCCACTCGCACAGCCTGGGCGCCATGTTTTTGGTTTCCCGCCTCTGGTTTTGCCTGCAAAAACACTTGCCCCTGCCGCCCAAACTTTTGGCGCGTATGGGCGCGGCTTTGCGCATAACAGCCCTCCTGCATGACATTGGGCATTTGCCCTTCTCCCACAGCCTGGAGAAGGCCGCCCCCCCCCGCGCCCACTTGCAACTCCCCTCCTGGTTACCCGGGGAGGGG
>WQTM01000203.1 GCA_009786315.1 Pseudomonadota bacterium
AGCCGTTTTTGAGGAACTTTTTGGGCGAGCAAAAAGTTCCCCGCCGGAGGCAAAATGCCCGAAGGGCGAAAAAGCCCGGGCCGCAGGCCCAGAAAGAACAACACCCGAAGGGTGAAGAGAAACATTTCCAAAAAGGGCCCGGGCCGCATGGCCCTTAAAAACATTCTCAGTTAAATAAACCCCGCCCGGAGGGCGAAAAGAAATGTTTCAAAATAAGGCCCGGGCCGCAGGCCAAAAAAAACCATTCTCGAAAATATGTATATAGCGGAAGCAGGAGGGTGAGGCAGAGGCGGCACCGTGGTTTCGGTTGGCAGCGGCATAACACAACATCATTTCCAGAAAAGTTGACACTTTCAGTGTTGTCGCGGCCTACCGGTGAATGCTTCAGGAGACACTGCTTTTCCTTTGGCCACGGTTTTTGACAGCACCTCCAAAAAATGCCGACAATGTAGGCAACATGGTTGGAGTGGAGGGCACACAAAAGACAGGGGTTTTTATGCAGGTTATCCGCAGGGCTGTTTTGGGAATTTTTTTCTCTTGGACGGTGTGGGCGCAGACTGTCAGTGGGGTGGACCCTCACGTACACGCCGTTATAACAGCCTCGCCGCCCAGCATTCAGTTGAGGTGGGAGGCATTGGAAAATGCCGCGTCCATTACCATTTCTCGGCGGGTACCCCCCAACAGGGACTGGGTGACTTTGGGCAACCTGGCGGCGACCGCAACCTCCTATGTGGACACCCACCTCACCCCCGGCACTCTGTTGGAATACCGCATTCAGAAAACGCCCAGCCTTTATGCGACAGGTGTTGCCTATGTTATGGCGGGTATGGAGGTGCCTTTCGTTGAGCAACCGGGGCGCGTCCTCATTCTCGTTGACAATGTGAATAGGGTTGCCCTGGCAAGCCAACTGAGCCGGCTGGCCGAGGACATGGAGAATGAAGGCTGGCGGGTACAGGTGGAGGGTGTCGAAGCCACGGCTTCACCGGTGGCCGTCAAAGAAGTTATTCGAGGTGTTTGGGGCAACGGAACGGCAAATTTGAAGGCCGTTTTCCTCATAGGCGCCGTCCCCCGTCCCTATTCAGGTTGCATTTCCCCAGACGGGCATGCAGACCACCTGCAGGCCTGGCCCGCCGACGGTTATTATGCGGACATGGAGGGCAGCTGGACGGACACTCAAAGCTTGTGCACCTGCAACACTTGCAAGCCGAACAGGGCGGGTGACGGCGCTTTTGACCAAAGCACGCTTCCAAACAGGTTGACTTTGCAAGTGGGGCGGCTGGACGCTCGAGAAATGACGCGCTTTGCTCCTTTGACGGAGACGGAGCTTTTGGCCCGCTATTTTGAGCGCAACCACAACTACCGAACGGGCATTACCCGCATTGCAGCCCGCGGCCTGGTACGTGACAACTTTGGCTATTTTAGCGGTGAAGCTTTTGCTCGTGTGGGTTGGCGCGACAACTACGCCATTTTTGGCACCGCGCCCACCGTCGCTGCGGACGCAGCTGCTTATTTTGAAGCGCTGGAGTCCCCCGAAGGTTATGCCTTTGCTTTTGCAATTGGACCGGGCAGCTATGAAAGCGCAGGGGGGGGCCCCCGCACCGCTGACTTTGTCACCCGGACACCCAAAGCCGTTTTTATGGGCCTGTTCGGCTCCTATTTCGGCGACTGGGGCGCCCCCAACAATTTGATGCGTGCCGCTCTGCTGTCTCCCGGCACTGGTTTGGCCTCCATGTGGACAGCCCGGCCCTATGTCCATTTGCATGGCTTGGGGGCACTCAAAACTTTTGGTGAAGTATTTATAGAAAGTGTGAATGCTCAGTTTGACGGCGCCTATGACACGGGCTCGTCGAGCCAGAGCATTCACCAGGCCCTGTTGGGGGACCCGACATTGCGTCTGTTTGTCACCCGCCCCGTCTCCCACCTCCGAGCGACGGCAACCGCGCAGGGCATTCTGTTGAGTTGGGATGCTTCGCCCGATGCTGACGGCTACCACGTCTACCTCGGCCCCACCACCCGCCTGACGGCCTCGCCCATTCCACAAACCTCCTATTTGGTTTCCGAAAACGACGCGCACTACCGCGTCGTCGCCGTCCAAAAACAAACCACCGGCTCAGGCACCTTTTTTCAACACAGCCCGGCGGTTGCGCTGTTTGTCCATTTGGGGGAGCTGAGCGAGCCGCCCCCGGGCGCCCCAAGCATAGACATGCCTGCTGCCCAAGCCGTGCTTACCCCTGGCCATGTGGGCTTTGGTGGGAAATGTCAACCCTTTGCCTCGGTTGTTTTGAGTGAGGGCCTGCTGGGTGAAATATGTACCGTGGAGTGCAGTGCAGGGGGAGAGTTTGAGTGTATGTCCACCCTGTCGCTGGGCGAGGGCAACTATGAGGTGGTGGCCTGGCAGACAGACAGCTACCACCGGAGCAGCCCACTCAGCCCCCCCCTTCCTTTTGTAGTGGAGCAGAGTGGGGTTGAAGAGGGCGGGGTTGAAGGAGGCGGAGTTGAAGGAGGCGGGGTTGAAGGAGGCGGGGTTGAAGAGGGCGGGGTTGAAGAGGGCGGGGTTGAAGAGGGCCCCACCCCCCTCTCCCAACCTATGGGCCCCCTACATGGGAGTTGCAGCAGCGCCGCCTCAGGCGGAGTTTTGCCGGGTTGGGCGCTCTTGTTGCTTGGCTGGCTAACGCGACGGCGGAAGCAAAAGCCATTGAAATAAAAGGCCGCCCAAAATGGCGGCCCTTCATATGCACTCACATAAGTCTCGGAGGGGTTAAGGCCCATCCCAACAGTTGTCAACGGGGACGCTGACATTGTAGGTACGGCACAAGTCGTGTCCCCAAATGGGCCAGGGGGCGTCTTTTTTGAGGCCGGAAGTGTCGACGAGGAAGGCGGAAATGGAATTTTCATAGGCAAAAACCATCATGCTGCGCGTGGCGGAGCTTGGAAAAATCCCCAACAACTCTTTTCCCCCAGGAATTGGAATGGCCCCCTCCCAACAATCGCTGAAGTCGGGCTTTAGACAAGAAACACCTGAGGACAGCAGGCTCCCACCTTCCATCAACGCTGTCGTCGACTCACCCAAGCCCCCAGTCCTCTCGAAAAGCAACGTGTTATTCGCAGAATATCGCTGAATTTTGGGAACCTCTGCGCTCTTTTGCGCAATCAGCTGATCTCCAACATCCACCAATAAAGCAGACATGCTGCCATAGTGGCTGGCTGGCGTAGAGTCACATATAATTCCTAAGCTATTTGTTGCGTGCTGGGCAGAAATTTGAAGACAAGTTGCAGCACCCTGACGTCCTCCAGAAATGTACAGATAGGAAGCCCAAAGAAACTCTGTTCCCAAAAGGTGCAACTGCAGCTGAATTTGAGGAGATTCAGCACCCACTTCGACACAACCTCGGCTCCAACCACCTGTATATGTCCAGTCCACAGCGCACCAAGAGTGCGCACCGTCGCCCACAAATACCCTGGTAGCGCCTTCAGGTGTCTGGCGTACCAACATGTTTGTGCTTCCGCTCGGCAAAGCTTCAGGCATTCTGGCACGAACATAAAAAACCCATGGGCTGCTCATAGAGGCGGTGACTTGTGTAAGGTAGTAGGCCTCCAGGGTATAGGTGGCAGGAGTGGTGCCCAGGGAGACCCTTCGCCCGACTATCAGAGATTTGTTAGGGCCTGACTGCAAAAGCACCAAATCTGAGCCGCCACTGGGAGTAAGTGCACAAGAAGTGAGAACTTTTCCTGTTTTTGCCTCAACAACCCAAAGTCCTTCCGTTGTTGCGTTTGCGGGCATGCAAGTTCCGACCACCAGGTCCGTGCCTCGGTTGTTGCCCAGCAACAATTTTTTTCCAGGGTTGGACAGCGCTGCACTCCACACTTCTTCTCCGCGAGCGTTGAGGGCTATCAACCGTTGCTGACTCAAAAACAGCAACAAACCCTCACGCGTCATAACGCCGGAATTCCCTGTCAACGGCAAAGTCCACAACGCACGGCTGATGCGTACATTGAAGTTTTGTGTGTGGCTTTTGCTTTCACCTGCCTTGTTCACCAGGTTGGCTGTCAAATTTAACGCATATTCCCCATGCGGCAAGTCCGGCAAAGCAGCAAGCTGTATTTCAAAACACCCGACAGTCACCTCCGGCCTGGCGGTGGGAAAACTCAGCGGACACAACACACGTGTGCCAGCCTGTGCCCCCGCCCACAATTCTGCCTTTGCCCAGTTTATGTTGCCCGTGCTTTGCACTTGCACAGAGAGCACGCCGTCTCGCCCCCACTCGCTTCTCTCTTCAAGCAACATGTTGGTGTATAAGAGAAAGTCGGGGTCTTCTTCCACTTCCACTTCCACCTCGGGCTCACACCTGCCGACACCCCTCTCTATAATGCAGCGGTTGCCGGCTGGGCATGATTGAGATTGGTTGCATTCTTCCGGAGGGGGACAACCCAGAAAAAAAACGCTGCCCAACAGGCATAGGGCAGCAAGACTTTTGAAACGAAGCTTTCTTTTCATAAACAACTCCTGCATATGCATTGTTGCCACATCGCCGCGCCCGAGTGGTATACATATCCCTATGTTTACGTATATGCGCTGTCAACTTGGTTCGCAATGAATGAAACAGCAGTTAACAGGGTCTCCTGAACCCCGCTTTGTCTGTTTGACAAAAACCTGTGGTGGCCCGGCAGGGCCGAACAAATTGCTTGGCCTACGCAAGAAAATACATGCCTTGCTCATAAAACCAGCGTGGTGCCTCTGCTTGTGCCATATTCGTGCTGCTGGAGCGTTTTCTCATCACTTTTTCCAAAGGAGGCCATTTTGAAACGGTGGGTTTTTGCAAGCATTTTCTCATGGGTTTTGTTGTTGGGTTGTGCAACTTCTCGTTCAGACAAACCAGCTGCTCAGGAAATGGGGCAGCAGGTGACGAGTTTGCGTTCCACTTCGGGGATGAGGGTGCACCTATTGCCTTGGGGGGCCGCGGACAAGCAGGAGGCCCTATTGCTTTTGCGAGGGGTGGAGCACCCCTGGGCAGAAAAAATTGTCTTGCACAAAGTGGAGCCTTGCCGGCATGGACAGTGCTACTCAACGGAGGTGAATGGGCAACGTTGGACAACACTGTTGTTGGGCCCCAAAGGCGCGGAGCTTTATTTGCCTTTTCTGAATGAGGATATGCCCACAAAGCTTTCCGTTAGTGATGCAGAGGATGCACCCAAGCCACAAGAGCTGGCGAAAATGTTTGAAAGCCAAAAATAAGCAACCCTACGCGCCCATAGCTGTTTTTGCGCAAGTTGTTGGCAGGGGCGCTGGTTTTTCCCCCTGCCTCAACACTGCCCGGACTTTGGCAGGCCACAGTCACACCCCGGGCCCATATAGGGGTTGGAGAATTTGAAGCCGGCTTCGGCTTCGCTTTCGACAAAGTCCAGGCTGGCCCCCAGCAAATAACGTACGCTGTCGCGGCCTACACACAGGCGTATGTCCTCTTGCTGCCAACATAGCTGCTCCGCCGTAGGGGCCTGCACAAGGCCCAACTCATATTCCAACTCCTTGCAACCCGCAGGCTGCGCACTCACCTCAAGGCAATAGGCCCCCCCCTCCTGGTTTTGCAATACAAGGCGTACCTGCTCCAAAGCCCTCGGCGTCAACACAAAAACAGGAAAATGAGGTGCTGGCGGCTGCTCGGCTTCGTCTGCGGCTGTCATTGGGCCCCACTCTATTCCCCTTCAACACTTTCGTGAAGCCCTACACAAACCCTGTTGCCATATGCCCTCCTCCCCTGTTGCCATATGCCCTCCTCTTCCTCTGCGGACACCCCAGCGCCTGGGAGAACAGGGGGTCCCTCCTACCGCTGACCACACTTGTTAACACGCAGCTGTTTTGTGCTGACATCCCCCACAAAGCCTGAGAAGAGTCCATTAGGCCTTGGGAAGGCCGGATTTCACTGCCCAGTTGAAGTTTTATTTGAAGCGTTGCTTCATGAAGAATGGCTTGGAATTCGACTTTTGCTTTGGCTGCTTAGGTGACTTTCAGACGAAGTAACACTCATAACTTTTGGAGAATAAACATGAAAAAATTTCTTTCAGCTCTTCTTGGTGCAGCACTTTTGAGTTCTCTGGTTGTTACGCCGGCATTCGCAGGGAAAAAAGCCAAAGCCGCAAAGCAAGAAGCCGCTGCTGTGCAGGTTGAAGAAAAAGTCGAAGAACCCAAGGCAGATACAGCAGACAAAGAAATGAAGCCAGACACCATGAAATAACCAACCTCCAGCAGCGCCTCAAAAACACCACCATGCCCCAAGCCCCACAGAAAGGCTTGGGGTATTTTTTCACCTATCCCCAGGAGAAGGAGAGGGTTTCACCCCCCTGGGGGCGGAGCAAGCCAAATAACCCACACAAAACATTTGCATGGACCAACCCATGCTGCAATCTTCCGGTACTCATTGGTTCTGGTGGTGGTGGGTTCACACAGCGACTCCAGATAGAAACCCGAACAACAAAGAGATGTTATGAGTACAAAGCGCGTTTTTGCATTCATTTGGCTGGTGTTGGTGTTGGTGGGGTGTCCAAAGGCGAAACAGGAAGAAGACAGAGGAGGAAGAGGGGTTGCTGCGTGGCAAGGGGTGGCCACGGGAGGGAATATTGAGGAGATTCCCGAGGATGTTGCATTTGAATTGCTTGAAGCGGCTGAGCGCAACCTAGACGGTGCGCCGGCGTTGGCTTTGACTTTCAGTTTACCGCTCAGCCCGAAGGAGAGTCATTCCTCATTCATACAAGTTTTTGAGATGCCGGAGAAGGCGAAGACGAAGAAGGTGGAGGAATACGCCTATGACGAAGACGGGGACAGGGCCGTGGTGGATGCCCGGGAAGCTGTCAGCGCAGAAGCGGAGGATGTTGAAACCAAGGGTGGCACGGAGCTCAAAGGCGGGTGGGTTGTTGGTGAGAATCCGCATTTATTGTTTTTCCCGAACATCAAACCGCAGGCACGCTATGTTGTCTATGTCAAACCGGAAATAAAATCCGTCAACAAGAAGGTATTGGGCAAAGAATACCGCTATTCCATCAGCACCGCAGTCATAACGCCGTCCTATTATTTTGCCAGCACCGGCATGGTATTGCCTGCGAAGCAAAATGGCGGTTTACCGGTGGTAACGGTGAATGTACCCGAGGTGGACGTCGAGTTTTTGCGGGTGAACGACGATGCGCTGCCTCGTTTTTTGGACAGTGTTATTTCGGGCAAGAAGACGGTGCAAACGGAGGATGGCGAGGAATACAATTATTGGAATGAGGGAGACAATTTACGCGGCAGCGTCAGCCAGTGGCGACTTGACAATTTGCATAAGATGACGACCAGCGTCTATCGCAACCGTTTTGTCACAGAGAAGCAAGCGAACAAGCGCAGCGTCACGTTTTTGCCGATTGAGGGTGTCAAGGAATTGAAGGAGCCGGGGGTTTATATCGCCGTCATGGCGCAACCTGGCCGCTTCTTGCAGAACCATCAAGTCAGCTATTTCTATGTTTCTGACATCGGCCTATCGTTGCACCGTTATAGCAACAACGCGCAAGTTTTGGTGAGTTCACTCACCGATGGCAAGGCCATCAGTGGTGTCAGCATTTCGTGGATTGACCAAAACGGCAAGGTGTTGTCTCAAGCTGAAACCGACAATGATGGTTGTGCCGCTTTTGAGACGCTCCCTGAAAATGCACAAGTGGGTTTGGCGCGCAAAGGCGAGCAACTCTCCATGCTTTTGTTGAGAGAGCCCGCGTTGGATTTGTCGGAATATGCGATTGCCGGGAATTCATTTAGGCCGATTCGTTTGTTCGCCTATAGCGGGCGTGACTTATACCGCCCCGGCGAGAGTTTTGAGTTGTCCGTTTTGGCACGTGACGCAGACGGCTATGCAATTCCGCCGCAACCGATTCAAGCGCTTTTGCGGCGTCCTGACGGACAGAAGCAGTGGGTTGCGACATGGCAAGTTGCAGCGGAGCGTCCTGGCTACTATCAGCAAAAAATAGACTTGCCTATGGATGCGCCCACGGGCCGTTGGTCGTTGGAGTTACGTAATGATCCAGCAGAAAAGCAAGCCGGAACTGTCTATAAGTTTTCGGTTGAAGAATTCATGCCGGAGCGGATGAAGCTTGAGCTTCAGGCGGAGCAACAAAGCCTGGCGCAGGATGAGTCACTGCAAATTTCCGTGAATGGCGCCTACCTCTATGGCGCGCCGGCGAGTGGCAACCGTGTGCTTGGCATTGTCGAATTTATGCCGGACACCAATCCCTTGCGACAGACTTTGCCGGGGTTTTTCTTTGGTGACGAGGATGACAAGAAGTTGGCCAGCCGCAGGGAGCTGGAGGAGCAGACGTTGGATGCTGAGGGGAACACCTCTTTCACCGTTGACCCAAGTTTGTCGCAATCTCTGAAGTCGCCTTTCAAAATAAGAGCGACCATCAGCCTGCTGGAAAGCGGTGGACGCCCAGTCATACGCAGCATTGAGCGCACCCTATGGCCAACCGAAGAAATTGTTGGCCTTCGTCCAGTGGTGGCGGGAAGCTATGTCAGAAGCAATTCTTTGGTAGAATTTGAAGTTGTGCGCGCCAATCGTCAGGGGAAAATGCTTTCCACCCAGGGCTTGCAGGTGCGTTTGTTCCGAGAGAACAGAGAATATTATTGGCGTTATGATGACCATCGCGGCTGGAATTCGGGCTATACGGAGACAACCGAATTGGTGGGCACTTTTGCTGTTGCAACGGCGAGTGGCAACCGTGGCCTGTTGAAAGTGCCGGTCAAATATGGGCGCTACCGTGTTGAAATAACGGGGCCGAATGCTTCGGCATTCACGAATTACCGTTTTTATGCGGGGTGGGATGCGGAGCAGAATGAGAGGGATGGCATTCGCCCAGACCGTGTGACGCTGACTTTCGACAAGCCGTCCTATGTGGGTGGTGAAACAGCACAACTCACCGTTGTTGCTCCGCACAAAGGTGAGGCAATCATAGCTGTCGAAGCGGACCGTTTGTTGTGGCTGAAGCGGGTGAAAATTGACAGTGACAAGCAGGTGGTGCTGATTCCCATCGACAAGGAGTGGAAGCGGCACGACATTTATGTGTCGGCGACGGTTTTGCGTCCGGGCAACGCCGGCAACCTCATAACGCCGGCGCGTGCTTTGGGCATTGCCCCATTGAGACTCGACCGCAGCCAGCGCCAACTGGAGGTTGCCATGGAGGCACCGGAGCAGGTGGAGCCGGAGAAGAATTTTAAGGTGCGCATTCGTGTTCCGCAGGCCAAAGGCAAAAAAGCGATGGTGACGTTGTCGGCAGTTGACGTTGGCATTTTGAACATTACAAATTTCAAAACGCCTGACCCTCACAAGGCTTTTTTTGGCCAGTTGCGTTATGGTGTTGACTTACTCGACATGTATGGCCGTTTGATTGAGAAAATGGTGGGCAAGAAGGGGACCCTAAAATTTGGTGGGGATGCGTCCATGCAACCGACAAAAGGGGTACCACAGAAGATAGAGTTGGTGGACCTTTTCAGTGGTCCGGTGGACTTGAATGCGGAGGGGGAGGCGCAGATTGGAATGGCGGTTCCGGATTTTAATGGCAAGTTGCGTTTGATGGCGGTGGTGGCTTCGGACGACAGCTATGGTGCTGCAGACCGCGAAATAACCGTTGCAGCGCCGTTGATTGCTGAAGTGGCGATGCCGCGCTTCATTGGAATGGGCGACAAAGCCGTTGTTGCACTCGACTTGCACAACATGTCCGGCCAAGCACAGCAATTGAAGCTGAATTTGGCGGGAAGCACAGGTTTGAAATTCGAGCATTCGGAACGCAAACTTTCCTTGAAAGACAAGGAAAAGACAACTTTGCGGTTTTTGGTACGCGCCGAAGGCCCTCCGGATTTGGCGGATGTCAGCTTGCGGGTTGTCGGCCAGGGCATTGAGATGGAGCGTCGTTTCCGTTTGCAGATTGAAGCGATAACAGCGCCGCAAACCGATGTGACACTATATGCTGTCGAAGCAGGAAAGTTTTTGGAACTGAAGTCGATTGCGACGAAGAAAGGCTGGCATCTCACAACGGAGAATGCGGGTTTGGCCATCAGCAATGCGCCGCCCATTGACATTCGAAAAGAAGTCAAAGGACTGCTCGTCTATCCATATGGATGCGCCGAGCAAACGACAAGCAGCAGTTACCCGCATGTATTTGTTGATGAGGAAACGGCCAAGAAGTTTGATTTGATGCCATTTACACGCAAGCAGCGCATTGAAATGCTGGACAAGTCCATAGCCAGACTGGCCAGCTACCAGGGGCCCAATGGCGCATTCAGTTTGTGGGGCAATGCTTCCAGCTATGAATATTGGTTGACGGCCTATGTGACTCAGTTTTTGCAGGATGCGCGCGCCCAAGGTTTTGCTGTGCCTGAAGATGTATACCGCAAGGCGACGGATTTTCTGTTGAAGGAAATTGGCCCGGGTGTTGCGTCGCTGGCCACCCACGAACAACTCAGCCGCAACAACTCATGGAGCAGCGCCTGGGAGTTGCGCAATCGCCATTTTGGGGTACTGGCCTATGGCGCCTATATTTTGGCGCAAGAGCAAAAAGTGTCGTTGGCAACGTTGCGCCAATTATATGACATGCGCTCCAACGCGTCAGGTGGGTTGGCCTTGGTGCATTTGGGGGTTGCTTTGAAGCAGATGGGGGATGAAACACGAGCCAAAACGGCTTTGGAAGAAGGCATGACGAAGGTGCGCGACAACAATAGTTGGTATGACTATGGCAGCGACATACGTGATACGGCACTGTCCTATGCGTTGTTGCAAAAGCACAAGCTGTTGGCGCAAATACCAAACAGTACGACATTGTTGTTGAGGCTGAATGAGTTGCTCAAGAAGAAGACGTATTTGAGCACGCAAGAGCAGTTTGCCGTGTTTATGGCGGGGAGGGATTTTGGGGAAACCCTCGAGGATAAAGTTTGGAAGGCGACACTGTTCAAAGGCCGAGCCTCTCAGGAGTTACAGCAGCAGGGGAGAGTGTTTGCCAGTCTCACGCATGCAGAATTGATGGTGGGCAGCCGTTTTGAAAACCAGAGCGAGCGAGTACTCTATATACAGGTTGCTTATAGTGGTTATCCAAAGGAGGCGCCGGCGGAGGGGGGGAGGATTGCTCTCACCCGCTCCTATTATGATGCGGAAGGCAAGTTGTTGCAGCCCAGTGCATTGAAAGCCGGTGCATTGAAGACGGGTGACACAGTTTGGGTGAAATTGACTGTGTCGGCAGGACATATAAATGCTCCGAATGCGTTGGTGGTTGACCGCATTCCAGCCGGTTTGGAAATTGAAAACACCAACCTCATTGAAGGTGAAACCGGCAGCGCTCTGCGAATTGACGGAGATGTGCCTGCTGAAGCGATGAACGATTCGCGAATTGTCCACAGGGAATTTCGGGATGACCGCTTTGTTGCAGCCGTACGTCTTGGACGTTGGTGGAATAACGACATAAAACTCTTCTATCGCACCCGTGTCGTGACGCCGGGTGTTTTCAAAGTGCCGCCCCTGTCGGCCGAAGACATGTATAACCCTGAAATTCGCGGCAGCTATGGTGGCAGAGATGAGATGGTTATTGACTCGGCCATTTTGAATGCGGTGTCCAAAGAAACCTCACGTCAAAACTCGCAATAGAGAATGGGTGCGCTCTAGAGTCCGCAACATATGCTACCACCGCAGCAAGGCATAAGGACAGCCATGTTGTTGAGCGCAGGCTTTAGGCTTATGCTGAAGCTTGCGCTCTGGTTGTGTGGCTTGGCTTTGCTCGTGGTTTTGGGCTTCGTCGTTTTGGACTTATGCTACCCCTTGCCGACGCCAGGGAGAAATTCTCCCTATGCCACTTTGGTGGTGGCACGCGAGGGAACACCGTTGCGTGCTTTTCCGGACCGCCATTATGTTTGGCGCTATCCCATTGGAATGGAGCAAGTAGCTCCGGAATATGTTGCAGCGCTCATCCACTATGAGGACCGCTGCTTTTGGTGGCACCCCGGGGTTAACCCCATTTCTCTGCTGCGTGCGTTTTGGCAATGGAAGGCCAACGGGCGAGTTGTCTCTGGCGGCTCCACAATCAGCATGCAAGTTGCACGTATGTTGACACCGGTGCCACGCACCCTCAGAGGCAAGGGGCAACAAATTTTTCGCGCTTTGCAATTGGAGCTCCACTATTCGAAACGCGAAATTTTGGAGCTCTATCTCAACTATGCACCCATGGGCGGTGTTCTCGAAGGTGTTGAGGCGGCCAGTCGCGCCTATTTGGGAAAACCCGCATTGCGGTTGACGCCGGCAGAAGCGGCGTTGCTGGCGGTGTTGCCGCAGGCGCCCTCGTTGTTGCGTCCGGACAGGTTTCCTCAGCGCGCCCGTGTTGCACGCGACAAAGTCATCCAACGAATGGGCCGTGTGTGGTCGGCAGAAGTTATAAAAGACGCACTTGTTGAGCCGGTGGCTGTTTTGAACATTCAGGACCCTTTGTTGGCACCGCTATATGCCCAGAGAGTAAAGCACATGCGGCCGGGCCTATTGCGTATAAATGGCACCATTGACGCGGCAATTCAGAGCAATGTGGAAATGTTGTTGAGCCATTTGGCCAATACCTTGCCGGAGCGTGTTTCTCTTGCGGCGATGGTGATGGACAACCCCAGTTTGGAGGTGGTGGCCTATGCGGGCTCCGCAGATTTTTTGGACTCGCGCCGCTTCAACCATGTTGATATGATACGTGCAAAGCGCTCGCCCGGCTCAACGTTGAAGCCGTTTTTATATGCGATGGCGTTGGATGAGGGGTTGATTCATTCAGAGTCCTTGCTGTCGGATACGCCGCAGTCCTTTGATGGATACCAGCCGGGAAATTTTCAAGAAAAATTCAGCGGAGCCGTGAGTGTTTCTGAAGCCTTGGTACGCTCTCTGAATGTCCCGGCTGTTGAGGTGTTGGACAACTATGGGCCGGAGCGTTTTGTGGCCCATTTGCGCCAAGGCGGGCTGAAGCTTGACTTGCCGCGTGGGGCGGCGGCCAATTTGAGTATTATATTAGGGGGGGTGGCGGTGACATTGGAGAACCTGGTAGGGGCCTACTCCTCGCTGGCGCGGGGGGGGATTGCCGGCCAGCCGCGCCTGTTGTCGGATGAGCCCATGCGGGAGCGGCGGATGATGAGTGAGGGGGCGGCATTTATTGTCCGCGACATTTTAGAAAGTGGGGGCCCGGTGGGCCGTGCTGTAGGCATACGCGGGAGCACGCGGGGGATTGCCTATAAGACGGGGACAAGTTTTGGTTTTCGAGATGCTTGGGCTTTGGGTGTTAGCGAGCAATATACGGTGGGCGTATGGGTAGGGCGTCCGGACGGCACGCCGAACCCAGGTTTTTTCGGTGCGAATGTTGCGGCTCCGCTGCTTATTTCTATTTTCAACGCGCTCCCAACGGATGCAAAACTCAACACTCGTCGGCAACCGGAGTCCGTCTCTCAGAGGAGCATTTGTTGGCCGCAGGGGACTGTTGCGCCGAGTGAGGGAGAGCTGTCCAATGTTGCCCTATGTCCCATTCGTCGAACGGCTTGGGTTTTGAACAACATTGTGCCGCCGACTTTTGTTGAGCGTCGCAGCAGCAAGCCGTCGCCTGTTTTAACCTACCATGTGGACAGGCAAAGCAAGCAGCGTGTCATGCCGGATTGCAGCGACAAGCCCTATGAGACGTTTGAGGTTGCGCGTTGGCCGGATTCATTGGTGCCCTGGCTTTCGCCGACGTTGCTGAAACAACATGTGCCGCCGCAATGGTCAGCGCGTTGCGCAGCGCTTTACCATACAGGAGGGAGCATTCGCATTGTTGGGGCGAGCAGCGGGGAGTGGATTCAGCGGACGCCGTCAAAGGCTGTGCCGTCCATTCGTTTGCGGGCGCAAGGTGCGCAAAGCCACATTCACTGGATTGTCAACGGCCGTCTCGTCGCCAAAACCGGGCCGTTGGCCAGTTATGTTATACAGCTGGCGGAAAGTGGCCGCTATGACATTACGGCTCTTGACGAAAAAGGGCGTTTCGACCGCATCAGCCTTATGGTACGCGGTGATTGAGAATGAACTCCCCAACCTCCGACGCTCCCCTGCGTTTTTCAATACCCAAGCCTGCATTACAATTGCTGCGCACACTGGAAGCAGCGGGGCATGAGACTTTTTTGGTAGGAGGGTGCGTAAGGGATTTGTTAAGGGGGCAGGCCCCCAAGGACTATGACATAGCCACGCGGGCTTTGCCGGAGCAGGTGAGGGCCTGTTTTTCGCGAGTTATTCCAACAGGCATTCAACACGGGACGGTGATGGTGTTGTTGGGGGGGATGTCCTTTGAGGTGACGACATACCGGAGCGAGGGGGGCTATGTGGATGGGCGTAGGCCCAGTGTGGTGCATTTCCACGCCACCATTGAGGAGGACTTGTCCCGCAGAGACTTTACCATAAACGCCATGGCCTATAACCCATTGAAGGAGAGGTGGGTAGACCCCTGGGGTGGGAGGGAGGATTTGGAGAGGGGCTATGTACGTTGCGTAGGGGACGCCCTCCAGCGTTTTTCAGAAGACGGCCTACGCGCCATACGCGCCATACGTTTTGCAACCACCCTGGACTTTGAGTTGGACATGTCCACCCAAGAAGCCATTCCCCAGCGCCTGGACATATTTGCAAAGGTAGCGATTGAACGTACGCGCGAAGAGTTTTTGAAATTGCTTTCCTCCCCCCATGCCCAGCGAGGCCTGGACTTGCTGTTGACGACAGGGCTTTTGCGGGTATTTTTTCCGGAGGCGATGCGTGCCGACTTTGCCAGGGCAACACGTCCGCCCAACCTATTGCCGCGCCTGGCTTTGTTGTTGGCAGGCGTTTCCAAGCCCCAGGCCGCGTTGCAGCGTTTGAAGTTTTCCAACAAAATTTTAAACACCGTCCTCCACCTCATGAAATTGCAACCCTTGCCGCCCTTGGAAGCCAGCGACACCCGTTTGCGCCGATGGCTTTCCCGCGCGAAGTTGGAACATTGGGAAGACGCCTTGTCCACGGGCGAGGCCTTGGAACGCAGAGAACAAAGTTTGGACAAACGTATGCGCGCCCTACTTGCGCAGAACCCAACATTGAGCATGGATAAGCTGGCATTACGCGGGGATGATATAGGGCTTATTTTGGGCATACCCCCGGGGCCCAAAATTGGAAAAGCCACGCGCTTTCTCTTTGAGAAGGTGCTTGAAAACCCTGGCCTTAATTCCACGGAAGCGCTTTCTCAACTTTTGCGGAATTGGAACAAATAAGTTTTCCACAAGTTTTTCCACAACCCCCTCAAAAGCGATGAACTCCCAGTCATACGAATTCATGAACGTATTTTGCGCGACAAAAATATAGCATAAAATTTAACATGTTACATACGTGTACGCACAAGTCCCCAAAAGAACGGAGAAAAAAGTTATAGTGTTGGCCTGTGGAAAACTCTGCTTTAAGCCAGCATAAATGCCCCCAGGAAATACGACGTATTGTGGTTGGGTTGAGTGGGGGGGTGGACTCTTCTGTGGCGGCGTTTTTGTTGAAGGAGGGGGGCCATGAGGTGGAGGGGGTGAGTTTGCGGTTATGGCCTGGGGCGAGTGTGGTGGAGGCGCAGAAGCTGGCGGAGCTATTGGGAATAAGCTTTGGGGTAGTGGAGGCGGGGGAGGCATTTCGCCGGCAGGTGGTGGAGCCTTTTGTGGAAGCCTATAGGCGGGGGCAGACGCCCAACCCTTGCATATTGTGCAACCGTTTTTTGAAGTTTGGAATGCTCCTGGACTATGCGCGTGGGCGAGGGGCGAAGTTAGCGACGGGCCACTATGCGCGCACCGTGCAAACCGAGGGGGGGTTGCGTTTGCAGCAAGCCCGAAGCCGGGCGAAGGACCAGAGTTATTTTCTTTTCAACCTCAAGGAGGAGGTGCTGGGGGAGCTTCTCTTTCCGCTGGGGAATTATTCCAAGGAGGAGGTACGCGCTTTGGCGCAGGCGCGCGGGTTGCCGACGGCGGCCAAGCCTGACAGCATGGAAGCATGCTTTGTCCCCCCGGAGGGCTATGCGCATTTTCTCGAGAGAGAGGGGGTGGTGGGTGTACCCGGGGAAATAGTGGACACCGGCGGAAAAATATTGGGGAAGCACACTGGGCTGCACCGGTTTACCATAGGGCAGCGCCGTGGCCTGGGGGACTTGGGCAAGCCCACGCCGCAATATGTATTGCGCCTGGAGGTGGAAAGCAACCGCCTGGTAGTAGGCGAGAAGGAGGAAGCATTCAGCAAGCGGTTTTTCCTACACTCCCCCAGTTGGGTGGACGACACCCCCCCCCTCCACCGCCGCCTACGCATATGCGTACGCTATAGGCATGCGGGCGCCATGGGGAAGTTGCTGCGAGAGGCGGACGCCTGGGCCATAGAGTTGGAGGAGCCCATATGCGCCATTGCACCCGGGCAAGCCGCCGTATTTTATGAAGGAGAAGTACTCATAGGTGGTGGGTGGATAGTGGGGTAGTGTCCCCGGTGCGGCCCAAACTGTTTTTAGTTTAAAATGAATTTTCAGACCGGTTTCAATGGGGCATGCGCTCGAGGTGGACGAGGCTTTCGCGAGGAGCAAGCTCCACCGGAGCTTGCTAGAGCGGTTTCTGCTTAAGCGCATATGCCCAAAACCATCTCT
>WQTM01000204.1 GCA_009786315.1 Pseudomonadota bacterium
CCTAAAGCTTCCTTCTTTTCACCCCCCCCCCCTCCCCTGCCCCCTCCCGGCGAGCCCTGCCCTCCACTTAAGCCCCCTTCATAACCCCTCACTTAATAAACTTGCTCCCATAGCCCTCCCCTTTGCGGCCAAAGACAGCCTATATGAAACCCATTAGCTGTTACAATCTTTCTGAATATTAAAAAATTCAAATGCCAAAAACAGCTCTGCCCCCGCCTACTCTGCCTTGCTTTGCCCTACGGCCCCCTCTCCCTTCCCTCTGTCGTTGCGCCATGCTGCGTTGAAAATAAATTCGCCCAAGCCCAAAGTCGGGCTCAGGCGAAAATAAGCTTGAAACAAAAGTCTCTTGTCTGAAACCAACCCTAAGGTTTGATGGCAATCTTCAATACGCCATCGCGCTGGTTCGCAAACAAGTCATAGGCCGCAACAATGTCGTCCAGCTTGCGCGTATGCGTCACCATGACGGAAAAGTCAACGCGCTTGGAGGCCACAACATCCAACAAACGACGCATGCGCTCCTTGCCCCCTGGACACAGAGAGTTCGCAATCTGCTTCTCTGCCAAACCCGCACCAAAAGCATCCAAAGGAATTTTGAGGTCCGTAGAGTAGACACCCAAACTTGACAAGGTGCCACCCGGCCTCAACACACGCAAAGCAGACTCAAACGTCGCCTGCAAACCCAAGGCTTCAATGGCTACATCAACACCACGCCCGTGCGTCAACCGCATAATTTCGTCCACAGGGTTGACGTTTCTGAAGTTCACCGTCACATCCGCTCCCATGTGGCGAGAAATCTTCAAGCGCTGGTCCAATCCATCCACCGCAAAAATGGTCGTCGCCCCACGAAGCTTCGCCCCCGCCGTCGCACATAAACCAATGGGGCCTTGCGCAAACACGGCCACTGTGTCGCCAATACGAATGTTGCCGGCCTCTGCACCCGCAAAACCGGTGGACATAATGTCAGGACACATCAACACCTGCTCGTCCGTCAACCCGTCCGGAATGGGCGCCAAGTTGGCCTGCGCGTCAGGCACCAACACATATTCGGCTTGCGTCCCGTCTATAATGTTTCCAAAACGCCAGCCACCCGTGGCCTTGTAGCCGTGCCCACAGGGAGAACCATCCTGCGAGGGGGAGCCCGCTTGGCAGGCATAGGAGGTGAAACTTGGACAAATGGCTCCCGCAATAACACGCTGCCCTTCTTTGTAGCCCACCACACAACTGCCCAACTTCTCAATAATGCCTACGGGCTCGTGCCCCACCGTCAACCCCTTGGCAACGGGGTATTCTCCCTTGAGAATGTGCACGTCCGTCCCACAAATGGTCGTCGTCGTTATGCGGATGAGCGCATCGTTGACTCCAACATCCGGAATGGGCTTGTCCACCAGCTCAATACGGCCAGGCTCAATAAAAACAGCTGCCTTCATCTTTGCCATAGGTGTTCTCCTTCTGTTGTTAGGTGTCTTGCTGCTAAACTCCGACAACCCCTCAGGGGGCTTCGGCGCGGCAGAACCTAACAGCACTTGTGTAAAATTAGACTGAAAATGAACCGCCTTGCCCACACATTCGAAAGTTTCATGGTCCAAGTATAACGCATAAGCCAACACACCTGAGCCCACTGGAGCATGCACCCCGCCCCCCCCTGCCTCATATACCCACACTGCTTGGCTTTGAAATTGCACCCTTGCGAGTGTCTGCATCGCACCTGGAGCATCCCATCTCTGACTTCTCCCCCCCTACCTCCGGCTTTCTCAAAGAAATCCAAAACCGTATCCTCTCGGAAGGTACAAGGCACCTCTCCAATATGGACTTGCTCTCCTCCCTCTTGGAAATACACCCCTCGGACACCCCCTGTCTCAAATCAGGATGGAAAGCCTTGTTCGGACAAGCCCCCTTCGAGTTGGCTCAAACTCTTGGAATACACCAGGCCACCCGCTTGCTGGTCGCACTGGAAATAGGCCGTAGGGCCCTCGTCGCCAAAGAACAACGCCCCCGCCTCTCCTCCCCTAAGGACGTCTTTAAACTCATGCGCACAGAGTTTGCCGGGACTTCCCAGGAGTGTATGTTCGTCCTGGCGCTGAATGCGCGAAACACCCTCCTGGACAAACAATGCTTCGCAACAGGCTCCGTCGACGCTTGCCAGGTGGACTTGAGAGAAATGTTCGCCCTGCTCTTTCGCGTCAGGGCCTCTACCTTCATCCTCGCCCATAACCACCCCTCTGGAGACTTGCTCCCTTCTCAAGCGGATATGGCTCTAACTACACGCATGGCTCGCGCCGGTAAATTGCTCGGCTTGCCCCTGCTGGACCACCTCATCCTCGGCGACAACAATTACCTCTCTATGCTCAGCAAAGGCCTCCTGGGCCACACAACCAACACTCAATACCTCGAGGCCCATAACCTCAAAATCCCCTGAAACAACCAAAGACAAATCCCCGTCGCTACCGATAGAATAACAAGCCCCACCATCACCGCTGCCCCATAAACACACCGTACCTGCACCACGGAAACCACCCCCTCCAAAAATGCCGCCTTCAACGGAGCCCAAAACCCTAAAATCCGCAAAACCTTCTCGGGAAAATGCTCCAATACCCTGACAAACACCACCACCTCCGGCGAAGGCCAATACTTGACAACCAACTCCACAACAATGGCCAGCGCCCAATAGCCACACAGCAACCAGGCTGCATTGCGAATACTTATGCCTAAAAAATGAACAATGGTTGCTCGTTGTAAGCTAGCCACAACGCACTATTGCCTCAACATTTGGAGTTTCTTTTGCACAAGCTTTTTGGCCCCCTCATTCTTGTTGTATTTGAAGAAGTTTTGGTAGGAGACGAGAGCTTGTTCCACAGTATTTGGACTCTTTGCCAATACATCCGCCAAAAGCAAGTGAGCTTCCGCCCAGGCCGGCTCAAACTGCGTCGCCCGTTGGAAAGCAAGCACCGCTTCAGCCTCTCGTTTGTTTTGCGCAGCCACCTTGCCAACAATCCACTGCGCTATCGCTGACGACGGCGCTGCAAGCAATGCCTTCTCCGCTGTCTGGCCTGCCAAAGCAACAGAGCCTGCACTCAGTTGGGCATTCGCCAATGCAGCCAGCGCAATGCTCTTCTCCCAGGCCGGTTTGATGGTGGAAACTTTTGTTTCAAACTCCTTCGACAATTTGGAGCTGGACGACTGCATCAGCCAAAGGCCTGCGTTTCCACAAATGGACTTGGGAGCGTTTCTGAGTGCGGACTGAAAGGCTGCCTGGGCAACATCCACGTTGTTCTGTCGGAAAAAACCCATGCCAACAGAGCAAAATGTCTCTGCATCCAAAGAATCTCTCCCGTTGGCTTGTACCAAAAAATTCATCGCCTCGCCGGGCCGCCCTGAAACAAACAACGCCTCCGCCTTCAACCTCAGAGAGCGAACACTGTTTTTATCCAATAGCAATGCCTTGTCCGCTGCCTTCAACGCCTCGTCCGCTTTGCCCACCCGTACCGCCGCAAGAGACAAAGCTTGCAGCGCCTCCACCAGTTGCGCGTCATCCTCCGCCCATTGCAAAGCCTCTCCATACGCATTGTCAAACTGCCCAAGCGCCCCCAACACTCCTACGGACAGGCCTCTGGCACACATCAACGAGCCATTCCTTCTGAGGGCTTTCTGAAGCTCGCTGTGGGCTTGTGCAAAATTGCCCTCCTCCTCCAACAACCTTGCCAAAACACACGCCGCCTCTTCCATGCCGGGCTCCCCCACCGCTTCCTGCAGCAAAGCTTTCGCTTTGTCAGGCTCCGTGTTCTTCAAAATGTTGGCCAACGCAACCTGCAAGGGCGCTTTGCCTTTGCTTCTCTGTAGGCCGAGGCCCTTCAGCGCCATTTCTAAATTGGAGCGCGCCTTGGGTATATTGTTTTCAGCCGCATCCGCCATGGCCAGCAACGCAACTGCTCTCGGTGGGTATTGTTTTTTGGCTTGGGTTTTGACCAGTTCATCACGCAATTTCTTCCAGTCCCCCTTCCTCATCCACGCCCAGGCACGTGCAAATACCAACTCGTTGGAGTCGGGGGAAATCTTCTCCAATATTTCATCGGCCCTCTCCCTCGCAACCAAAACCCTCGAAAGCTTTTCCTTGGCCTCCAATGAATGAGGACGCTGCCTGAGCGCTTCTTCAAATTGCTTCTGGGCAGCCAACCCTTGGCCCGCCCTCAAATAAACATCCCCTAAGTCCAACCCAAACTCAAAAGCATGCTCCGAAAAAAGCTGCTTGCCCCGCTCCAATATAACACTGGCCTTGGCCTCGTCCCCTATCGCGGACAACAATAACCCGTATACCCGCTCACGCTGCATCCTCCACCCCTCCGGCAAACCCGTCTCCGGTGTCAGAGACTCTATTTGACGAAGAGAAACTTCCATCTCCTGGTTCAACCTCAAACGCGCACGCGCTAAACCCAAAATACGCAAAGGGTGCTTCGCAGCGTTCTCAACCAAAGCAGGGTGGTTGAGAGCCTGCAATGCACTGTCATCCTCCCCTAAAGCCAAATAGGTTTCAGACAAACCTATCAACGCCCGCACGTTCGCAGGAAACAACTGAAGCGCTTGGTTAAAACGAGCCAATGCATCCTCCGGCTTGTTCCTCGCAAACAACAACCACCCCGCCTCACTCTGAATGTCTGTGGACTCATTCTCAGAGGCCGCAAGAATGTTTCGCACCGCCTTCTCTCGCTCCGCTTCAGCACCCACAATGGCATCCACCAATAAGGCAGCATCAGGGTAAAGCTGCCTCACGCTTTTTTGCCCAACCCTCTGCTCAAGTGCCTGAATCGCCGCCTTGCTCTCTTCAACAGCTGCTCCAAAACCCTGAAACCGCCGCGCATGCACCAATGCCTTCAGCGCCCAAGCCTCCGCCTTGTCATTGTCTAACTTTAAAACACTCTCCAAAGACTCCAACGCAAACTCATAGTCCTCCTGTACGTCTACGTTAATGGAGCGCCGGGCTTTTATTAAATGGTCGGTAATGTCAGCCTGCCTCTTCTCCGTCGAATCAAAGGAAAACCAACCCACAAACCCCGCCACTATGACAACCGCCCCACCTATCACCAATATCCCACGAGCCCCCGTCCCCCACTTCTTCCAAAATGTCTTGCGCTTCTCCTTGGCGTCTAACTCCGCCTTTAACTTTGACTCGTATGTCTGCCCCTCTCGCTCCGCTAGACGCACTTGAATGTCCGTGCTAATGGCCGGCGCCTTCGGCTCCGTCGGTAAGTCCGGCAACGAGTCCAACAGGGACAAAGTGAGTGACTTCGAAGGGTCCTGTGCTTTTTTCTGCGAAGCCGGAGCCACTCCTTGCCCACCCCCAGCCCGCTTGGGCGTTGAAATATGTGCAACAAGCCCGCCCCTGCCATTGTCCTGCCAACGCTGCACCGGCGCCAACCTGGAGACATGCCGCTCCAACTCCTCCTCTTCTTCCTCCTCGTCCTCGTCGGTCACAACATCAAAAGCTTGCGTCGGCCCATCATCCTCGTCTAACTCAGGCTGTACGCTCTGTGTGGGTCCATCACTTAAGTCCACTGCCTCAGGTTGCAAAACTTCTTCAAACTCCGTCCAGCTTAGTAAGCTGATAAATTCAGGCGGAGATTCCCCTCCCAATGCCTTTTGTGTATAGTCCAAGTAAAGCTTGAAATTGGGATTCTCCGGCTCCAAACTGCACGCCTTGCGCAACATGGGCAACGCGGACCGAAACAGCTTGTTCTCTATAAATACTTCTGCCACCAACCCGTAAACCCGGGGGTTCTCCCTGTCCGTAGCTATGGCTACCTCAAACTCATGCATCGCATCCGCAGGCTTCCCAAGGCACACCAATGCCTTGCCCCACAAAACACGCCCCACTATGGACTTGGGGTGCTCCTCCACTCCCTGACGACAAACTTCTATGGCTTGCTCAAACTCACCACCTTCAAGCAATGCCTTGGCATGCTCAACAAAAGCAAGCGCGCCAGGGTGTTCTCGCATAAATTCCTCGTATCTCTCTTTCGCTGATGAATCCATCGCCGTGCGTACTTTATTCGACTATAAACTTAAACAACCACTACATATAATGAAATATAGCTCCTTCCCGCTCTCTTCTCTCCTCTGCTTCCTCTCCCTCCTCAACCTCTTGGCCTGTAGCCATCACACAGGTAACCTCTCTACCCTCAAACCACGCATTGAAAAATTCCACCAGGCCATCCGTTGGAAAGATTTTTCCACAGCCTCCAAACTCCTCCACCCTACAAAACAAACCCTCTTCCTGAACGCCCGCTTCCAGGCCAACGACATCAACGACTTGAGTATTACTGACTATGAGCTCGAAGAGGCAGAGGTTTCAACAGATGGCAAAACTGCTGTGTGCACTTCTCGCCTATCCTGGTTCCGTCTGCCCCATGCCACTGAGCAAAGTGCCCTCGTTAAAAGCCACTTCGTCTGGGAAAATAAAAATTGGTACCTGGAATACCAGGAAAATGGACCTTTTCAAGAACTCACCGCCCCCTAGCGCCCAACACCCTCCCCTCGGGAATTCTTAAAAAAAAACGTCCATCACCCCGGGGCCGGCCGAAGTGATGGACGCCGGGAGCTCCCCCATGGAGCGCCCTGACCCTACTCACCAACATAGCAACTCTCAGGCCAATACTCGAAATAACCTTTTTTCAGTAACTTAACTCGCTAATTTGCGGGTTTCTCTCGCCCCACACCCTATCAATGTGTGCTAAATGCAACACTCGGGGGGTGCAAAACACAACATGCCTCCCTGCCAAATACCTGCCCCCTCTCACCAGCCCCTCTCTCCCTTTGGATTTTGAGGCAAATACAAACCAAAGCCACCACGGTTGCGAGATGCAACACCTGTTGTGCACACCCACCCCCTATCCCTTCCACACACTTGACAGTGTGAGCTTAATGTCTACTTCAGCGCATGCTTGCTCGGCTGGGCTTGCCCCACTCCACCACCTTGCCCTCCACCCCCCTGGCCGGCTTCCCTCTCTTATTTTGGACGCCTACCCTTCAACACATTCCTGAAAACAAGCTGGATATGAAATACCTACAACCCCAGCGGAGCCCCCATGTCTTTTGACAATAACCTCGCCTTGCTTCAACAAGCCATCTCCTGCCAACAAACCGTGCACCTCTCCGGCTTGCGCGGCGCCTCCCGCGGCCTCCTCCTCTCCCAACTCTGCAAAACAACCCAAAAACCCCTGCTCTGCATTACGGCGGACGAGGCCTCAGCAGAGCAACTCACAGAGGACATCGCCTTCTTCTTCGGCGGCACCGGCACCCTGGCTGAGCCCCGTATCCTCAAATACCCCGCCGCCACACAACAACCCTGGGACGCCGTTATTTTTGACGCGCAAACCATGGCAAACCGCTTGAGCGTGCTCTTCCACCTGAGCCAAAAAACAGCAGGCCAAATCATCGTCGCCTCCCTCCCCGCCCTGGCCAAAAGACTGATGCCTGTCCAACAAATGAATCTCTCGGCGGAGCTCTTGGCCCCCGGCCAGGAATATGCTCGCGACACGCTGGCTCGAAAACTGGCTCACTCCGGCTACCGCTTCTCCCCCCTGGTGGAAGAGGTCGGCCACTTCTCTGTCCGAGGGGACATCCTGGACGTCTTCCCCCCTATGAGTGAGTGGCCATTCCGCCTGGAATACTTCGGCGACTATATTGAGTCCATCCGCAGCTTTGAGCCGGATACACAAAAAACCATCGAAAACACCAACATCCTCCACCTGCTGCCCGCATGCGAGTGGATGTATTCCCCCTCCCACCAGGCCCAGGCCCAAACCTCCCTGCGCATACTCGCCGAAACCGTTAACCTGCCCACCTCTAAACTCAAAGAGCGCTTCTTGGAAGTGGAGCAGGAAAATTTTGGCGCCGGCATGGAAAGCCTCTTGCCTGCCTTCTATGCAGAGCCACTTCATACCTTCTTTGACTATCTGGCGGCAGGGGACTTGCAACCCATCCTCTTCTCCAATGCACCCGAAGAGCAAGAACGCTCCCTCCTTGAATTCTATGCGGACATGGAGCGCTCCTATCAGGCCGCGCTGGAACGAGAGGAGTTGAGCTTCCCCCCATCCGCCCTCTTCTTGGAATATGACAAACTCAAAACCCTCCTCCAACAAATGCCACATTTGAGCGGAGGTGGGTTGACTCTTGAAAACGCTTCCCACATCCTCCACTTCTCGCTTTCTCCCACCCAAACCCTGCGCGAATCCATCCGTGCACACCATGGCGAGGAAAGTGCCCTCACCCCCCTCATTGAGCAACTCTCAACCTGGCGCGACATGCGCCTCCACACCCTCATCGCCTGCGGAACACTTGGACAGGCGGACCGCTTGGCTCGCCTCCTTGGCGAGCGAAACATCCGCGTGGACATTTCTCAAATACCTCTGGACTTGGAAAAACTCTCTTTTGAGCCCAAGTCCTTGGCAAAAATTTTCATCGGAGAAATTTCTGCCGGTTTTGTCGCTGAAGACAAACAGCTGGCCCTCCTCTCGGACGAAGACATTTTCGGCGCACGCGCACGCCGCAAACCCCGCAGAAAACACAACGAGTTGGGCTTCGCACAAAACCTCGGAGACCTCAAAGAGGGGGACCTTGTCGTTCACACGGACTTCGGTGTTGCCCGCTATACGGGTATGACAAAAATGCTGCTCCACAATGTGGAAAATGACTTTCTGGTGCTCGAATACGCCGGAAAAGACAAAGTCTATTTGCCGGTCAGCCGAATGAGACTCATTTCTAAGTTTTCGGGGGGGGACCCTGCTAAAATTGTGTTGGACAGGCTTGGAACTACAGGTTGGGAAAAAACCAAAGCAAAAGTCAAAGAGAGCCTCCTGAAAATGGCAGCAGAATTGCTCCAAATGTATGCCTCCCGGCAAGCTCACCCCGGCTTCGCCTTCTCCCCCCCCAACCGCTACTTCCACCAGTTTGAGGCTGACTTTGAGTTTGAAGAAACACCGGACCAAACCAAAGCCATTGAGGACGTGCTTGGCGACATGCAAAAACCAAACCCCATGGACAGACTCATCTGCGGGGATGTCGGTTATGGCAAAACAGAAGTCGCCATGCGCGCTGCATTCAAAGCTGTCTTGGACCATAAACAAGTGGCTGTTCTGGTGCCCACAACCTTGCTCGCTCACCAACATGTCCAAACTTTTAAAAAACGCTTCGCAGACTACCCGGTGCACATTGAAGTCGCTTCAAGTTTGAAAAAACCCAAAGAGACTTCTGAAATTTTTAGACGCACACAAGAAGGCAAAGTCGACATCCTCATCGGAACGCATAAACTGCTTTCTTCTCAGCTGGACTTCAAAAACTTGGGACTCCTCATCATCGACGAGGAACAAAAATTCGGCGTCAAACAAAAAGAGCACCTCAAAAAACTCAAAACACAAGTCGACGTCGTCACACTTTCTGCAACACCCATCCCGCGTACGCTCAACATGGCTTTGGGCGGTTTGCGCGAAATGTCCATCATCGCAACACCCCCTCAGGATAGACGCTCCATTCGTACGGTTGTTACAAAATTTGACACGCAGCTGATTCGTGAGGCCATTCAAAGAGAGCTTCAACGCGGCGGCCAAGTCTATTTTGTTCATAACCGAGTTCAGTCCATTCACTCCGTTGAAAAACTCTTGAAAGAAATTGTGCCCAATGCATTAATCGGCGTCGCTCATGGGCAATTGGGCGAAGGTAGGTTGGAAAGCGTAATGCTTGACTTTATTCAAAAGAAAATTCAGGTGCTGCTGTGCACATCCATCATCGAAAGCGGATTGGATATTCCTGCTGCCAATACGATGATTGTGAACCGCTCCGACACTTTTGGACTCGCACAACTCTATCAACTGCGCGGCCGCGTCGGCCGCTCCAAAGAACGGGCCTATGCCTACCTCCTCGTCCCCGCACGCAAAACCATCAGCAAAGAAGCAGAGCGTCGATTGGAAGTCTTGCAAACATGCTCTGAATTGGGCGCAGGCTTCTCCATCGCCTCCCATGACTTGGAGTTGCGTGGGGCCGGAAACCTGCTGGGAGAAAACCAGTCCGGCGCCATTGAGGCCGTCGGCTTTGAGCTTTATACGCAAATGCTCGAAGAGACTGTCGCACAAATGCAGGGACAACCCCTGCCCAACCACATGGAGCCCGACATCCAACTGCCTGTCTCCGCCCTCCTCCCTGACGACTATATCCCCAACGTCCACCAACGCCTCGTCTTCTATAAACGCTTCTCCCAAGCAGCTGACTTCGAAACCTTGGACGCCTTGAGACTGGAGCTCGTTGACCGTTATGGCCATCCACCCACTGAAGTCGATGCACTATGCGCATTGATGCAAGTCAAAATTGAATTGCGCGAGCTCTCTATTCGTGCACTCGAAACAGGTGCCGGAAAACTCGTCTTCTCCCTTGGAACCAATACCCGCATTGAGCCGGCTAAACTGACAAAACTCCTGCAAACCTCCAAAGGACGCTACCGCCTAACTCCCGAAATGAAATTGGTCGCTCAACTTGAGCCCAAAGAGCTCTTCCCACAAACAAAACAAATCCTCGCAGACTTGCGCCAGTGTACAACAACCCCCACTGCCACCCCACAAAAACAGCTCACATCTCCTAGGAGAACTTTAATGTCATGAACTTTCTTCTGCCCCTCGCCCTCCTCCTCTTGGCTCAACCCAATACCCCGGAGCAACAACAGCCCCCCATAACTTCGGAATATGCCGACGAAACAGAGCCTGTGGGCTACCTCATAGAGTCTCCCAATCCCCCCAACCACGTCCCCCTCATCGGCCTACGCTTGGATTCTGGGTTTCCAGACGGAATTGGGTTGGACTTCCTCGGACATCCTCTGCCTTTCTTGCAACTGCACTTCGGCCTCTTGACCGACCTCCTCGGCGTCGGCCTGCGCGGAGGAGCCAGCTTCATCCCTTGGCACGGCACGTTTCGCCCTGTTTTAACCCTTGAAGCCGGTCACCACTTCAACGGCGCTAGCTGGGTCTTTCCACGCAGCTTCAAACCAGAGCTCAGGGATTTTCTTTCCAGCATCCAATATACTTTCTTCAACCATTCCATCGGCTTTGACGTTGGCTCAGCCAACATCGCTTTCGTTTTTCGGCTCGGCGGCAGCCTCGTCTTCTTCAAAAGCAGCTCCTTCTCTCAAAGACTGGATGAGGAAGACGATTCGACGGTCTATGTCAAAAAAGTAAGAGCCAGAGGTTATTTCCCCACCATTAAATTCGGAATTTCTATATGCTTCCTCTGAAAATCCCCCCTCGCCTCCGCCATAGCCATGGCCACAATACCTCGCCCGCCTCCCTGGCCCTTAGGCTCTCTTTCATAACTCTGCTGCTCCTGCTCGCACCAGCCTGCTTGACCATCGAAGCAGAAGATGCTTGCTATTCTATGAAGGCACTCGAGCTGAAGGCTGATGGTAAGGACCCCTTGGAAGGTGCAACCCTAGGCATTTCATTTTCAACAAAGTTCGAAATTTCTATGCCAGAAGTTATTGGCGACACCATTGAGTCTGCCAACAACAGAAATTTGCATCCTGAATTGCTTCTCAAGAGCATTCGTCTCACCAGCCAAAATGACGAGACATATTTGTTCAAAAAAATAGAAATGGTGCTCACCTCACCCCCGGGCTCTTTTCTGCCCGACGCGCCCATCGTCGACTATGAGGCACCCATTGTCAGTTGGCCAGCCAACCAACTCTATATTCGAGCCAACGACATCAACATCATCGACTACTTCGTAGACGGCGTTTGCGAGGCTGAACTCAACATAACAACCCAACACGACATCCTCTCTTTCTCTGTGGGCTTTGAAGTTTGCATGGACGGGAAAGTATTCTGGCCTTGAGTCATCCATTGCCCATTAAATGGTGGGCATATTCTTTTCGCTGACTCTCGTTTTCTAAAACCAAAAAGGCTTCTTCAACAAGAGCGGCCAGTTGTTTGGCACAAGCAAACACTTGGGGGTTTTTGTGGCCCGCAAACTTGAGTGGGTTGAATTCCTCCATCAACCGCATGCGCGCATCTTCAATCTCACACGTGTTCGCTTCCTGAGAAACACCGAGGACATTAAAGTAGTCGGCCTCTCGAATTTCTTCAAACCGCACAAACAAACGCTCCGTGCTGACTTCAGAAACCCCAGCGTGTACACATGTCTTTTCTGAAAACTCAATCACTTCCAGTTTCCAAGCCGCCAGGAGAATAGAGAATATTTGCTTGGGCTGCAAACCCAACCCCTCTGTCAACTCTCCAAGCCTGCTCTCTGCATCCATGCTTTCAAAAAACCTCTTCTCCCTTTTGCTCATCCCCATGGCAACCAACCCTGCCAGGTTGGTTTTCAAACTGGGAATGGCTTCCTTCCCTCCAAAACGCTCCAAAAAGCGAGCCTCCGTGTGGCGAGCTCCTAAACCCTCTTTAAGCAATGGCCAAAACGGTTGCGGCTTCTTCAAAACCGTCACCTCCGCCTCAGGCTTTTCTTCAACCAATGCAAAAGCAGCCTCGCCTTGAGACATGGCCTCATAAACCACCCTCTCCGCATAGCGTTGGAGCAATCCCTCGGCCTCTACCTCGCGAATGAAACCCTTCTGCAAAAGAATCTCCAACTGCTCCCTGGGGCTCCTCTCTTCCAGCAAACGAAGGTTTTGGTATTGCTTGGAGCTGATAAGCCCATCTCGCCGCGCTTGCCTTAAAAGCAAATCCCCCTGGCACTGCGTGTCCACCCCCACCAACGCACCCTGGCATATGTATAGCTTCCGCCTGCCCAAACGGCTCTCTATGTCCAAACACAACCATGGACGTACGGCAACTGTTTGTACCAACAAACGAAGGCATTCTTCCAACGTCGAAAATACATTGCCAGGCATGGGCGAAGACAGCGGTAGTATGACGGTTGCTGGCGCCAGGGCCATGGCCGCTCTCACCTCGGCTTCTGACTTGGCTGCTTGGCTTCTCAGCTGCAAAAGCTCCTCTTCCATCTTTGCCATACGTTGCTGAAAAGAAAGGGCTTGCTGCTCAAACTCGGCACCTTTCTTTTCAAACTCAACTCGAGTTTGCTCTGCACAGGCTTTCAACGCGTCTATTTCTGCCTGCGCCATTGCCGCCAGGGACGTGGCCGCCTGCAAACGAGCATCGCTCTCCTTCCACTTCTCTTGCACTTCGGCGAGTTTCAGGCAGGCAATGTCTTTCTCCTCCCTCTCCTGCACAAGCGCTGCTTCTGCCTGCTCCAGCTTTGCTTTCAACTGCTGAATCTCCGCGTTCAGCGTGGCCTTGTCCTCCTGCCAACACTCGCGTTCCTCCAGTGCGCGCTCAAGCAACAACTCCATCTTTTGGGTTTCTTCTTGGGCATGCTCCCTTTCCCTTTGAAAAAACGTTCTTTGCGAGTGCAACTCCTGCTCTGCCTGTAGCGCGGTCCCCTTCTCAGCCTTCAACCGCATAAGCTCTGCATTGTTTTTTGCCAGCTCGGCTTCAAGTTTCCCATGAATTCGACGGTGCAGCTGAAGCTTCCCCTCAACCTCAAAAAGGGTTTTTTCCATGCGCAAAAGCTTGTCTTCTGCCTGCGCCCTCTCTTCGGACACCAAGGCAACCTGCTTGGACAGCTCCATTGTTTTCGCTCGCCACTCCCCGGCCTCTTTCGAAGCCAACCCCTCCTCCACTTCAGGAGAAGACGCTGAAACTTCATGGACAAATTCAGGAGAAACAAAGGTTATGGCCTCTTCGGCAGCAACCTCTTGGGCCACAACTTTTTGGGAAACTTGTGGCGGCCTTTCTGCAGCATCTGCTGCAACTCCCATGGGAGGCTTTTGGCACTTCTCCTTGGGAAAAACATAAATTTCAACCGGCTTGCGGACTTTCCCCTTCGCAACACCCTCCGGCTTTTGCCTCGCCGGCCTCTCCCTGCCCAAACAAGCCAAAACCTTGGACTCCACCAAGGGTAACTCCAAATGCGCAAAACCCTCCCGAGGCTCACCCAACAAAACAATGTGCGGCGACAAAGAGGCCAACTCCTCAATCAGCTGCATCCCCCTGCCACCCTCAAGCCCCGGTGACAAAAATACCCTCTCGTGCATGGACTGCACAAATGCCATCACCGCATCCGACACGTGCGAGACAACTTCCACATCCAACGCATGCGCTCGGGCAATACGCTTAAATGCGTCTATAACCTGCAAATGGTCAGTGACGAGCAAAATGGCTTTGGGCATTCCATCCTCTTTGAGGCCCTTTAGAGCATGGTTGTCGGGTCAACATCAATGACAACCTTGATGGATTTTGGCAAGTTGACAACAGCTTGCTCCACTGCAGCCAAGGGAATGTCCAAAGCCGCATAGCTCGGAGCTTTTAGGAAAAGCTGCCACCTGTATTTGTTGGAAACCTTGGCAATGGGCGCAGCAGCTGGCCCAAGCACTCGCACATTCGAAGAGGTCCGGCATAGCGCCTCGCTCGCAACATGGGCCAACTGGCGTGAAAAACGCTCCGCCAAACCAGGCTCCCCACCCTCAATCCGAATCAACGCCACCCGCGAGCAAGGAGGCCAGGCCAACATCCTCCGCCGCTTCATCTCCATATGTGCAAACCCCTCAAAATCCTTCTTCAAAATGTAGGCAATGGGCTCCGCTTCCGGGTGGTAGGTTTGGAGCAATACTTTGCCGGGGCGCTCCCCCCTCCCTGCCCTCCCTGCAACTTGC
Source organism: Pseudomonadota bacterium (assembly GCA_009786315.1). Lineage (GTDB taxonomy): Bacteria > Myxococcota > Myxococcia > Myxococcales > Myxococcaceae > WRKR01. Next base: position 14,699 of record WQTM01000204.1, read on the forward strand.
GTCAATAAATGAAATACCCTCTCCGCTGCACGAAAGTCCGGTAGAGAAAGCCCTATGTCCGCAAGCAACATGCATACCAGCGTTACGCCGTGGAAGTCGTGCCCCTTCGTCAACATCTGCGTCCCAACCAGTATGTCCAACTCGCCCTTGGAAAAACGCTCCAACAACCCACCCAACTTGCCAGCAGAAGTCGCCGTGTCCCTGTCCAAACGCGCAATCCTCGCCCCAGGGAAGGCCCCCACCAGCTCCTCCTCTATGCGCTCTGTCCCAAATCCCAACTTCAAAAACCTCCCCCCGCACTCTTCGCATACTTCAGGCAAAGCCTGGTTGAGGCCACAATAGTGGCACTGCAACTTCTGCGCCTTGGAATGGTATGTCATGCATATGTCGCAACGCCGGCACTTTCGCGTCTTCCCACAACCGGAGCATAACCACATACGGTTGTAGCCACGGCGGTTCAAAAACAATATGGCTTGCTGGCCCCCCAACAACACCTCCTCCAATGCCTCACGCAAGGCCGGCGTCAACAATGAAACTTCTGGCGCGTCCTCCTCAGGCTTCTCTCCATGAGGCAAAACCTCCTGCGGCAAAATAGCCGCCTCGGGCTTCTCCGGCGGCAACAGGGAGGCCCTCAAATCCACCAACTGTATTTCAGGCAGTGGCCGGTTGTGTATGCGCTGGCGCATCTGCAACAAACGCATCTTCCCAGCCTCTATGTTGTAGAGGCTTTCAAGTGAGGGCGTTGCGGAGCCCAACAGCACCAGGGCCTTGGCCTGCCGGCCCCTCACCAATGCCAAGTCGCGGGCGTTGTAGCGCAAACCCTCCTCCTGTTTGAAAGAGGTGTCGTGTTCCTCGTCCACTATCAACACTTTTAGGTTTTGTACGGGGGCGAATATGGCGGAGCGCACCCCCAGGGCCACCACCGCCCTCCCCTCCCTCAATGCCTGAAACTGAAACCGCCTCTCCCCATCCCCCATCCCCGAGTGCAACAACGCCACCCTGTCGCCAAACCGCGCCCAAAACCGACCGGACAGCTGCGGCGTCAGCGCAATTTCAGGGACGAGTACTAAGGCGCCCAGGCCCCCCTCTAGGGCCTTCTCCACCAACCTCAAATATACCTCCGTCTTCCCACTGCCCGTTGTGCCGTGCAGCAAAAATGCTCGGTAGCTGCCCAGCTTCAACCCCTCCGTCAAACCTTGCAATACCTCCGTTTGCTCCTCACTCAACTGCTCGGGCCTGGGCGAAATTTCTCCCACGCTGGGCGCCTGCCAGGGCTTTCGCTTCATCACCCTCGCTTTCTTCGTCGGCATAGGCTTGGCCACATTCAACCCGGGAGGCAATGCCGCCTTCAACGCCTCTCCCAGGGGCGCCCTGTAGTGCTTCGCGGCAAAACGTACGAGGGCGTATACTTCCTCTGTCAGCGCCGGTATGTCCTCCAGTATGGCCTCTATGGGCTTGAGGGCGGCCCCCATGGGCCTCTCCTCCCACCCCAAAAAGAAACCCAAAACCTTTCCACTGCCAAAAGGCACCAACAAACGCTGCCCCGGCTGCAAAGGCACGTCTTCAGTGGGGGCCTCATAGAGGAATGTCTTCAACAATGGCCGCGCAACCGCAACCCGCATTGCCCGGCCTCCTGGGCAAAACCCCCCTCCCACCTATTTCCCCTTGGGCTTGGCCGGCCTTGCCCACACCCTCAGCGCCAACTGGCCTTCTCGCCATAATTCCATTCTGTCGCTTTGCTTCAGGCGTAACTCCCATAGTGTCCCCGCAGCGCCTAACCAACGTAGGCCCCTTGCGGAATAGTCCTCCTTGTCTATCCAATATTGGGGGGTGCGCTCTCCTGTCGCCCCCACGGCATAAACCACCTCGCGCCCCAATAAACGCAACTCGGAAGCCTTCAGGTTTATTTGCATGGAGGACAAAAAACGCTCCAGCCCCACCCGCGGCTCCCCACCCCCAACACCAGCTGCCCATATGCCGCAGGCACCCCATAGGAGGGCCTCCACCTCC
>WQTM01000205.1 GCA_009786315.1 Pseudomonadota bacterium
CTCTGGCTTGTCAGCAGTGTCACCGGCAAGCTGCGGCTCTGGCTTTGGCTTGTCAGCAGCGTCACCGTCAGGCTGCGGCTCTGGCTTGTCAGCAGTGTCACCGTCAGGCTGTGGCTCTGGCTTTGGCTTGTCAGCAGTGCCACCGGCAAGCTGCGACTCTGGCTTGTCAGCAGCGTCACCGGCGGGTTGTGGCGCTGGCTTGTCAGAAAAGTCCAAAGCCGAAGCATAGAGAGAGGTGCCTTTGTCCAAGTGGAACATTAGAACGTCATTTTTGGCAATGTTGCCCATTTCCAAAATCAAATGACGGGGTGAAAAAGAGATGATGGAGTGAACACGACGCCAATCAACGTTGTCCAAACTCGGAAGCTTTGTCAGGCGTTCATTCTGTCTGTCATAGACATATCCTATGACGGAGGCTTTTTGGGGCTCGGTGTCGCTGTCTCCCAACACCCATTGTATCTCACGGTCCTGGTTGAAAACCCTTGCACGATAGAGGGGTTGGGAGGCGAGAGGGGTTTGGGTTGCCGCGCTTAGGGAGCGCGCATTGAGGAAAGAAGCCGCAAACAATTTTGCTGCCCCATCTTCCTGTTTCTCCATCTCCAATTTTTTGTTGTCCCCATAATATTCTTTGGCAAAGCGCAATAGGGTGGGGGAGCCAATGGAGTGCTTTGTCTGAACAACAAGCGGGCGCCCCGTGCTTGTCAAAAACGGGGAGAAGTGGAGTGTCCGGCCAGGGAAGCGAACTTCAACATAACCCATCCAGCCTGAGGTGCCATAGTGAATACCCTTGACGTTTGCCGGGTCCTGAATTGGAACAACAGCGGTTTCTCCATTTTGAATATACATCAGCGCATGGGCACCGCTTGCGTTCTTGCCAATCAGCGTGGCGATGTTTTGCCACATATGAGGCTTCGTGCTTGGGTGAATGAAAAAATCATCCCCACCGAGGAGCTCCGGGGGGCCGTTGGGTTTGCACAAATAGACATGAACGCGGCATGTTAACCTTCTGTCTGCCTCCAGTTTTTGTGGAACAACCAAGAGGGTGTGTGGGCCTTGGTTGAAGAGATAGGCGCGGCGAAAAGCACCCGCGGGTATTTCGTGGAAGGCAGGTGTTTTTTTTTCAGACAAGTCTGTGACATACAAATATACTGACAGATGATAATATCCGGGCTTCACGGCATGATAGGCTGTTTTGCCATCCGCAGAGAAGGTTGCACCCACCCACTCTCTTGCGGATGCAGGAAGGCCAAAAGCCATCATCCAAAAGACAACCCACAGTGCGAAACATTTTATTTTCATAGCGCGTGGCGCCTACATATGGCTGAATATCGCCTATGTCAAATGTCCGCAGGCAGGGTGCACCCGTCTCTTTGTTTGGCTATTGCGCTCACTGCTTGCCAGAAAAAACCGCGGGAGGAAGCGCCCGGCAACCTCCCAAATTCAAGCCTTGACAGCTTCGCCCAAGAGAAGCTTAAATTCCTCCCGTTGCGCGAGCGTGTAGCCAGGTGTCGTTGAGCGGCGCAATTTCCTCAGAGAAGGAAAGGGTGCGTTATGAGACGAATTCTGCACGGCAGCGCTGCCACGGCCTGGACAATGCTTCTCTTGGGGGTTGTTGTCGCCTGCAGACCAACACCTTCCAATGCCTCTTTTAAGGTTATTTATCATTTGAATGGAGGCATGAACCATGCCCACAACCAAACGTCATATAACAACTCTTCCTTTCCCATAACCTTGTTTGAGCCGACTTTGGCTGAGCACACTTTTCAAGGTTGGTATACAAATGCAGACTTTGTGGGCTCGCAAGTGACAACACTCAACAGTGCTCAACATATGGTTTTTTATGCAAAGTGGGTGAACAACCGAACAGGGCTTGTTGTGCAATGGAGAGACTCATTTTTGGAGCCCATATTGAATGAGGAGCATTGGAACTATGAAACCGGCTGGGGGCCGTTTGACATATGGAATGCAGGAGGCAATGCCGAAGCACAATATTATACAAAGGATGCCATTTCTATCCGCAACGGGCTTGTCCTTTCTGCTTGGAAGACAAGTGAATATAATGGTTATTTTAGCTATGCCAGTGGAAAAATAACCACCCAGGGCAAAGTGGCTGCCCGCCCGGGCACGCGCGTTGAAGCGCGCATGAGGCTTCCTCTGGGCAGCAGAGCCTGGCCTGCTTTCTGGATGCTCCCCGTCAACAATGTTTATGGTGGTTGGGCGGCAAGCGGGGAGGTGGACATTATGGAAGCGCGCGGGGATAGGGACAACATTGTTTATAGCACGCTGCACTTTGGTGGCCTATGGCCAGACAACATATATAGAAGCGCGGGTGCTGCGAGCAACGGGCATGAAGTGAGCTATATGCTCCCAAAGGGTGGAACCATTGACGAATGGCATACATATGCCATAGATTGGACTTTGGGAGGCATTGCATGGTATGTTGACGACATTCATATAGGCACCATAAGCAACACCCTCTATTATAGTGTCAACTCAACCCGCCCCTCTGCTCCGTTTGACCAAGAATTCTATATTATATTCAACCTTGCTGTTGGCAGCGACGCCACGCCTTTTGTGGGAGGCTCCGGGGCTGCCGACTGGGAAAGAATTGAAATGAATGTAGAATATGTTTCACTATACAAACTGGAGGGTTGAAACATTTATTGGCAAGACTTGGCCCAATGGATAGGCGCCCAGCACAGGTTTTAGAGAAAAAAGGGCGTTCCCCTCAAACTCCCTGGACATACCACCCCCATGGTGGAATTTAAGGTTGAAACCGGTGGATACTCGTTGTTGGAAACCCAAGCATATGCTCAAAAAGATGCTGATTTTTGCAGCATTCGTCGTGCAGATATTTCTTTGTATGGCGGTGATGTTAACTGCGCCGCATGGGCTGCTTTTGTTGGTTTCAAGTGCTTTGGGTTATGGGCTCGTCTCCTGTGAGTGGGGGAAGGTTGCGAAGGAGTGGGCGAAGAGGACGCGGTTTGTTTATGGGGGTGTGTTGGGGCTGCTGTTCTTCTTTTTCTGTCTTTTGATGGAATGGTCAGATGGCGCGCTGGGTTTCATAACAGCCCCAGCGATGCTCTGGTTGCTGCTCCTGCCATTTTGGATGCGGCGCAAAAAAACCTTGCGTACATGGCTCATTGTATTTGTGGCAGGCACTGCATTGCTGCTGCTTGGGCTTGGGGCTCTTTATATTATAGGAAGTGGGCTTGCAGTTACGCACATGAGGGTTTGAAGGCGCCCACCCCACCCCAGGCCCCCTAAGGGGGTGAGGCGCTCCGCGAGAATTCCTTGACACTTTCGCAAAAGAGAGGCTTAATCCCCCGCAGCTGCGCAAAAAACGCGGCTGGGCTTAAGAACCCGCATTACTCAGTTGAAGGAGGGAGGGCGTGGACAAAGTCCACGGCTTCCCGTTCCTAGGAGTCTCTGAAGTCTCGGTGGCTCAGAGCCATCAGGCTTCTGACGGCTCAGGCGTGGAGCCGCAAGGCTCGGCCGGTTTTCAACTGAGTGCCGGTTTCTTAACTCGTTTGGGCCGTCGCTTTGTTTGGCTCCGGGTTGGCCGGTTCTCAACCAATGTGCGGCATGGGTTGTTGTCTCACGCGTTGAGGGCCAATATGCCCGCGAAACTGAACGAAGAAACCCCCAAAGGCAGCCCGGCAGCCAAATGCCAAGCGTCGGATTGGAAATGGAGGGGCCGTGGTTGAGCTTGGGCTTGCTGAACTCATTGTGGAGGCGTTGAAGAAAATGGTGGCTGAAGAAGAGGTTTGTCAACCGCCCCCGCTGCCACCCGTGGAAAATGAGAAAACCGAAATTGTTTATTTCTCACTTCAAGACTCGCCACCACCGAAGCCAAAAATGCATTCATGGACGGAGCGTAGCGGAGTCAAGCGAGCGCAGAAAGCTTCCCCCTCCACCTCCAAGCGGCCCACCATTCGCTATGGTGAAAATGAAAAACCGCTGGAAGCCCCCGTGGACAGTGGCTCAAACCGCTCTAAGCTACAAAGTTTTTAGGGGACGTGAGCGGAGCCCCCACCGACACGCCCCCGCCCCCTCGCCTCTTTGTGAGCTGCGAGGGGGTTTTGCTTTTCTGGGTGCCTTCTGATAAAAGAAGGGTAGGCGGCCCAAAACATATTGGGGTAACTTTTGGGGCAGCACGAAAACAACTCAAGAATGTTTATGTGTTATATTGCGGCATTAATGCATAAATTATAAGTCCGTCGGGGCCATTTTCTGAAGGGTTGTGGATGCTCTGCTTTATGGACTTGGGAGAAACATCTATTGTCGAATTTTTGAAAATATGCCAATACGCTGGATTGTCCAAGACATGTTTAAGGTGCTTCTTCAAGGAGGATGTATGCAGGTGTTGAGAGTGTGCGGTTTAGGTTTGTTGGTGGTTTTGTTGGCAGCTTGTAGCAGCGACAGCACAAAGGAATGCAAAGGGCAGCCAGATGGCACAGAATGTGAGGTTGGCAGCGACATAAGGAAATGCGAAGGACAGCCAGGCGACACGGAATGTGAGGATGGCAGCAGCACAAAGAAATGCGAAGGACAGCCAGACGGTACGAAATGTGAGAGCAGCGGCAAAGTTTGCTACCAGGGCACCTGCAAGAAGGAAATGGAAGTCCCCTGCGAGAGCGGTGGTACTTCGTGCGGTGTACAAGCTGCTGTTGTTATCTGCTACCGAGACGAACGCGTTTGCAAGAATATGAACGTCGACATATGCGACAAAAATCCAGAAAACGCGCCTTGCCGGAAAGGCGATGGCATCTGCAAGGAAGGTCACTGTTGCATCCTCCAGCCGCCATCCGACTTCTGCGCAAGTATGGCAGCGAAAGGGCGAGTATGCGGGGAAATAACAGATGTGGACGGTGATTGCGGCAATCTAAGAACGGAGAACTGCGGGGAGGACGCTTGCACCAACGGTTGTCTCCCTGACAACACCTGCCGCACTTAGAGCGCTTTGGGTCCAAATGAATACACCCCCCTCTCTCCTGCAGGGGGGGTGCAATCCTTTGCAATGAGCAGGGTGAAGAAAATGCACTCAAACATGGGCTTAGCGGCTGAGGGCAAGCAGTATTTGCTGGGGGCAATGAAGTTTTAAATCATTGCATGCCCAATGTAATAAACAACTTCCGTCGAACGCATTGTTTTAATGTTGGAAAATTCGTTTTTTCACCTATAACGGAGTTTTATTGGAGAAAAGATGGCATTCTATTGGTATGAAGGCAAAAAGATTGAACTTTCGAAGTCCACAACCCACCGGGCTGTGCGCCATTCTCGTGAAATAACTGCGCAGAGCCAACAACGTATTATGGCAGCGCTGAATGTGAGCGCACCGGATTCAAGCAGATTGGATGTGGGCAGGGGCATTTTTCTTTATAAAACGAGTGCACCGCCTCAAGCCCCGTTCGCTCAACCTCTGGTTCCAGAGGCATTGCCTGAAGACGCCAGCGAATTGGCCGTCTTTGCTTCGCCTTCTGGAAGTCCCATCATCCTCACTGAAGAATTCAATGTCCAATTCAAGACGGAGGTGACAAGGCAGCAGATAGATGAATTCAATGCACAAAACAAAGTGAAGCTTGTTCGTGAGTCGACGTGGGAGAAAAATGCCTTCCTTTTAGCTGTGCAGGAAGATGCAGGGACAGATGCCTTGACGATGGCCAACCGCTATCACGACAGCGGCCTGACGCTCTATGCGGAGCCCAATTTTGTGCAGCTGCTGAAACCTGCTTATGTCCCGGATGACACGTTTTTTCCTCAACAGTGGGCTTTAAAAAATACAGGGCAAAGAAGGGGCATTGCTGGAGAAGACATTCGTGCGGTGGATGCTTGGGAGGTGACTCAGGGTTCACCCGCCATCACCATTGCAATTTTGGATGATGGCGTAGACTACACGCATCTGGACCTCAACACCCCCGGCAAATTGGTGCAGGGTTATGATGTTGCTTCTGGAGGAGACGATCCGACTCCAAACACATGGGATAACCATGGAACATCATGCGCCGGCATTGCTGCGGCGGCTGCGGATAACAGAGAAGGCATCAGCGGTGTTGCACCCCTTTGCCGCATCATGGGGATACGAATTGCACATGCTCCAGCAAGCGGTGAACATTGGGTGAGCACAAGCACAGGCATAGCAGATGGAATTGCTACCGCTGTTAACCGTGGAGCAGATGTTTTGAGCAACAGCTGGGGCGGAGGTTCACCATCGACTGCAATAACCAACGCCATTCGCCATGCCAAAGACAATGGGCGTGGAGGACAAGGGTGCGTTGTTTGTTTTGCTGCTGGGAATGGCAATGGACCCGTCAATTACCCCGCCAATCTCCCCGAAGTCATTGCCGTTGCCGCGTGCAACCAATGGGGAGAGCACAAAAGCCCAACGAGTCGCGATGGAGAAACTTGGTGGGGAAGCAATTTTGGTCCTGAAATAGATATTTGTGCCCCGGGAGTGCAAATTCATACAACCACCAATGGTGGTAACTACCGTGACGATTTTAATGGAACGTCCGCAGCGACCCCCCATGTTGCAGGCGTTGCCGCATTGGTTTTGTCTGTCAACCCGAATTTAAGCGCAGCCCAGGTTGAGCAGATATTGTACAATTCAGCGGATGACATTGACGCGCCAGGCCGCGACGACTTTACGGGACATGGTAGAGTCAACGCACACAGAGCCCTTCAGACGCAGCGCTCACTTTCCAACCGGATTGACATTGGTCATTCTCTGTCCCCCGGTCAGGCGTTGGATTCTGCCGATGGCCGCTTCACACTTTTCATGCGGCGCGGTGGGTTGGATGGTGGCAACCTGGAGATTGTGGGCCCTGGAGGTTTCCGGCATTGGGCCTCTTCTAGCCAAAACAACCCCGGCGTTTCCGCTCATTTTCAGATGGATGAAAATTTTGTCGTTGGAAACGGCGCAAGCACGCTTTGGGCCTCCAGGACTGCCAGCAGCGGCGCGGCCTATGGCCTGTTGGGAAACGATGGCCACTTCACACTCTACACAGCAACCAACGCAGCCATATGGTCAACCCAAACCATGCTCAGTGTGGGCGTGAGACTGGAATTGCCCCGGGAATTGGTTTCTCTTGACAACCGCACACGCCTTAGCATGCAGGCCAACGGCAACCTGGAACTTTTGGTTGGAGGAGCCGTGCGCTGGAGTTCTGCCACCCAAGGCAACCCCGGCGCCCATGCGGAATTGCTGGAAAACGGGAATTTTGTCGTCAGAAACGGCGTAGACATTCTCTGGGAGTCGAGGACGGTTGGCAGTGGTGCGGTTTTTGTCCAACTGGAAGACGGTTATTTCACTCTGCGTACACGGGACGGCACGGAGGTGTGGTCCACATATAGGCTCAACCTCGGAGGGCGGTTGACTTCAGGCCAACGTGTGGTTTCTCGTAATGGCCAATACACACTCTCCATGCAGCCCAACGGCAGCTTGGAATTCAGAAATGCTGCAGGCAGGCTTCTGTGGACCTCCCCCACCGCAGACAGCCCCGACGCTTATGTGGCATTGCTGGGAAACGGGAATTTTGTCGTCAGAAACGGCGTAGGCATTCTCTGGGAGTCCAGGACGGCCGGCCTGGGTGTGGGCTACCTCCAAGTAGAAGATGATGGTTACTTCGCTCTCTACACACTGGCCGGCGCGGCAGTGTGGTCTTCTCGGAGCATGCTCAGTGTCGGCGTAACGCTGAATGCAAATGAAGCCTTGGTTTCGCTCAACGGCCAATTCCGCCTCGTCATGCAGCCCAACGGCAGTTTGGAATTCAGAAATGCTGCAGACAGGCTTCTGTGGGCCTCCCCCACCGCCAACAACCCCGGTGCCTATGCGGAATTGCTGCCCGACGGGAATTTTGTCGTCAGAAACGGTGCAAACATCCTCTGGGAGTCCAGGACGGCCGGCAGTGGCGCGGTTTTCGTCCAGGCAGAAGATGGTTTCTTCACGCTTCGCACGCGGGACGGCACAGCAGTGTGGTCCTCTCGGAGCATGCTCAGTGTTGGCGTAACGCTGAATGCAAATGAAGCCTTGGTTTCGCTCAACGGCCAATTCCGCCTCGTCATGCAGCCCAACGGCAACTTGGAGCTTTTGCCCGTCGGTGGAACAACCATTCTTTGGACCTCTTTCACCTTCGTTCCAGGCAACCCTGGCCCTCAAGCGGAGTTGCTGCCTGACGGGAACTTTATTGTCAGAGTCGACACAAGAACCATTTGGATGTCCATCACCGCCAACAGCAACGCGGCTTTCGTCCAAGTGCAAGACGACGGCAGCTTCGCCCTCTATAGAGCCGACGGCAGCTTGGTGAGGTTGATTCCTTAAAGCCAGACAACAACAGAAATAAAGGCCAAATATTTAAGCAAGTCTGAAATTTTGAATGGGGAGCAAAACAAAATGGCACATTATTTGCCGATGACAGCATCCGAAACTTCTTTAATTACGACAGGGGTGAACATTGAAAATGGCGAAGTTTTTGTCTGGGGGTTCCGCGGCTCCGGCCAGCAGGGGAACGGCAAAACTTCCGTCGCCTCCAATGTTGCACCTACAAAAGTGAGTGGCCTCAGCAACATTGTGGCCTTGGCAGGCGGCGCCTACCACCTGCTGGCGCTGGACAGCAGCGGCAATCTCAGCGGTTGGGGGCAAAGTGGTTATGGCGAAACCGGCTGCACGCCGAATTCAGGCATTTATGCCCACACCCCAGGCGCCGTCCTCTCCAATGTCGTCCAAATTTCGGCTGGAGAATATTTCAGCATTGCCTTGGACAGAGAGGGAAAAGTTTGGACGTGGGGGCACAACCTCTATGGTCAGCTTGGTGATGGCGGCAAAAAAAACAGCCAGAAACCTCTCAACGTCAACCTGAATGGCGAGAGGGCCCGTTTGGTTGGTGGCGCCTATGAAGGCGCATTCGCCGTCACCGTAGAAGGCCATGTCTGGGCATGGGGCGACAATGAGGCCAGCGGTCTGGGCTTTCAGGGGACAAAATATGGCGTACAGCAAATTGTTCACACACCGACGCGGGTTGACAACCTGACACCTTATGCAAGTCGGATGGTTTATATCGGCGGCGGCAACGGCTGGGGTGAAGCCTTGCTCAACGATGGAACCGTCATCGGTTGGGGGCTGCATGCCGCACTTGGCCAAGGGACCACTTCCACAGCCTTGAGTTCTCCTGTGCCGATTGAAATTCTGCGCAAGGTGACGCAGCTATATGCGCGTTATGTTGGCTCCATTGCGCTGACAGAGGATGGCCGGGTATATACTTGGGGGCAAACAGGCGGCAGCGCATTCAAAATGATTTATGGCGCAAGCCCAACTCAGCACACGCCTGCCGCTCCTGTCCTGGAAGTGGGTGGCGGCAAGGAGCATCTGTTCTATAAAACCGTGGACGGCAGGTTTTTTGGGGTTGGCTATAATGATCTCCATAAACTGAACACAAGCAAGAGCGGTGCGCCCAACATCGACTGGCCGGGAGCCCAAATCCGCTATTGAGAGAGGGCTTTCCCTGGCTGCATCTCCTGCCCTGAACGCTGCTGGCCTGTCATTGACGCCCTAGGTGTTTAGTCCCAGCTATCTTCTCGAATTGCCCACTGGCCCCAAACAGCCCGCGCTCCACCGTCCTCTCCGTCGAAGAGGAAGCCGTTATTGTCGCCTTCCGCCGACATACCCTCCTGCCACTCGAGGACAAAAGCAGCTATATATTGTTTATAGCTTTGTCACATATTCAAGGCTTATCCACCCGGCGCCGCTCTTGAGTTTTCCCCAACCTTTGGTGGAGCCTTGGCCGCTGGATTCCTGAATAATGGTATATACGCCCTTGTCCGCAATGCTTCCGTTGGTGCCATGGTTGGTGCCGGGGCCCGTGCGAATGTTGAGTGTATCAGCGGTTACCCTGACGCTATAGGACGTGCTGCCTTCAAGGCGGCTGTTGACAGCCGCGCAAATCTCCGGAGTGCGTCTTTTCAAATAGGGCCCAGGGCATGTAGTGTCCGAAAACATCCAATGGTGTGTCAAAGAGGCATTGGGTGTCCCATCATAATACAATTTTGAGATATTATTTCGTTTGCAAATGTCCACACACAAGTCAATCAGCTTGTCATAGGCTTTGTCGCTGACAGGATAGTCACTGGTCAGCGCGCTGTTCGCTACCTCAATAGTAATAGCTTGATGGTCGTTGGCCGCATTTGAAGAACACCAGGAACGGTCTTTTTCGTCAACAACCAGAGATATTTGGCCATCATTTCCAATGCCATAGTTGCAACTCGCGTTGAGGGACGGTGACTTGAAATGGTCTGCTATTTGTTTGGCAGACCATACACCCACGACATGGTGTATGGTAATTTTGGTGATGGGTTTGTTCCGAGGAGCGCTCTTATTGGGGGAGATGTTGGTATAGTTTATCAGAGAGCTGTTACTCATACGAATAACGATACCTATTTGCAGAGGTGGATGTCAATGTGCGCACAAAAACCACTGTGCGCCGAAGTAAACAATTTCGTGCTGACTGTTAGCAGCCATACCTACCCAATGACGGGAGACGCATAATACCCAGGGACTCCCCCCCCTGGTTATTTGTATTTTGCGCCTAATGTACGAAAACCTCCCTCAATAAACTACCAATAACGACACGAGCTGTTGGTTTACATAGTCTTTTGGTGGACTATTTCCAAAAACGGAACGCTTTGTTTTTCTCTAAATGACGGATTTTGCTTTTAGAACATATTGGCATATATATTGCTACGAGTATGACTTATAACCAAAAACCAGGAGGCAGAAATAATGTGTGTTGAGGTGGAGAAAGGTTGTTTCAAAAGGGGGAATGGCCCTGCTTTTGGCTTGTTGTTGGTTTTGTCGGTGGTGTTTGTGGGTTGCTCCTCTGAGAAGGTGACGGACTCCCCAAATGTTGACGAGCAGCAAAAAAACCAGGAGCTTATAAACAAAGCAGTTGAAAACAAGGAAGAAGAAAACAAAGGAGAAGAAGAGGAAAACAAAGGAGAAGAAGAGGAAAACAAAGAGGTTGCAAAACCCTCCATGGTGCACGGTGTTGTTGTTGACGGCTCAGGCAAATCCCTGGGGGACGTGCGTGTGACGAGTGGCGCATGGAGCACCACCACAAACCATATGGGGCAATTCACCATTGAGGATGCGAGCATTGTCAACAACCGCAGCGTCGTCAAATTTGAAAAGTCCGGCTATTTCACCCTCACACGCTCAGGCGTGAAACAAGAGGAAACCTATATGCGAGTGGTGTTACAAGTCAAAGGCAATGGCAACACCAGCTTGCAACGCACCTTTGATGCCAGAAACTCAACGAGTTTGGTAATAAAACCCAGCGGGGCGCCCAACGCCATGCAAGTTAATTTGAGGGCTTCGGCTTTGGCGCGTGCGGATGGCTCGGACTATACGGGCATGGTGACGGCTGACATGCTTTATTTGGAGCCCAACAACAAGAATTTCTCGGAGTTGATGCCGGGTGGGGACCTTGCCGCCATAGACAGCAGTGGCAATGAAACGATGCTCATTTCCTATGGAATGATTGACGTCAATTTTTCAGACGAGAACGGTCGCCCTCTGCAATTGAAAGACGGCTCTCCTGCAGAGTTGACTTTCCCCGTTCCCGCTGGAATGGAAAACAATCCACCGGCAACCATTCCGCTCTGGTCCTTCAACGAAGAGCAGGGAATTTGGCTTGAAGAAGGTGTGGCTCAGCGAGTGAGGCAGGCTGACGGCACCTATATATACCGAGGTGAGGCGAAACATTTTTCATGGTGGAATTTGGACGTTGCTGCGCCCCCGGCCATTTTCACAGGCCGCGTCCTCAATTGCAATGGAAACCCCGCGCAGGGTGTCAAGGTGTCGGGCCATGCAATAGCCACGGAGCTGAGCACCGGGAGAACACAGGAGACCATGACCGCAGCACAAACAATTCAGAGCGCATCGACCTATACAAACAACAAGGGCGAATATAGGATTTCCATTCCGGTTTGGCTGAACTATGTAGGCGCAGACTTATCCTACACAGCGGATATTAGCGTTACTACGAGCAGTGGTAAAATCACACAGCAGGGAAACCAAATCTCCATACTCAGACTCAGAGATGGCTATGGGACAGAGCATATAAGAGTTTACGCGGGTGACGTGCCAGACTTTCAGATGCCTTGCAACACTACCGAGGCAAGCGGTGGTGTGTCGGGAGCTTTCTTCAACGTAGGAAGAGGCTCTGTCGGATATGCAATATATGATCGCGGCGGATATTTCGGTGTCAGAAATTTGTCCGATCCGGATCCGTCTAACTGGTCGGGCATGCCCATCGTCACTTTTGATAACAATGGGGACCGGATTCGCGTGGACTTTATCGATCGACTTCATCAGACTGACAACGTAAAATCAATACATTATACAATAATAAAGGATGGCAGGAGCTGTTTTTGTTATGGCCTTAGCTGTGGCTTGAGCTGGTGGAATGCCTGGCTCGATCGAAGTGATGACATCAATTGTCACAAAACCGCTGTTGACTATATGGAAAGGGCAAAATCTTCTGGCTATGTGATTTATGAAACAACGTGTCCCATTTCTGTCACCGAATGCACCATAACGCCCAGACAAGAAATAGCTGGCAGGTCGTGCGACCTTTATGAATTTGGAGGCATAACAAAAAGAATAAACCACGCTTTTTGGAATGGGTTTGTGATGTTTCATGCAGAGACTGGAAGCACGAAATTGTTGGTAGATTTGGTCACCCTGGATGTTCCGCCAGAGGCCTTCAGCAGATCAAATCCCCCTCTCAATCCATGCACCTGGCTGCCTTCATATGCTGCGTGCCCTCTTGTACGGCAAGTAGTTCCACTCCTTTAAATCCAAACCATAATGGGTTGCACAGCACCCCAACTCTAGAGGCCAAAACCCCGTTGTTTTGGCCTCAAACCTGCCCCCCAAATACTCGGGGGGCTTTGTTGCTTTGTGTGGGCCAAAAGTTAGTCATTGTTGGGGGGCACGGTTGCAAGGTGTGCGTTGGCTGCCCGTGTCAGCCTGTCGCGCAACGCAGCCCCAATGTCGTCAGCTTCAGGAAGGCTGGTGAGCAAAACGTCAAAACCCTCTTTGTCCAACCTATGCAACAAGGCATAAAGTTGCTGGGCGAGTGCGGACAACTCCTGGGGAATACAAACCCATTGGGCATTTTCAGGGAGCGCTGTTTTGTGGGGGTGCAAAACGGCCACTCTTTTCCCTTCAGCGCAGAGTGCCGTCGCACAATGCACAAGCGCCTCGGGTTTTGCCAACACAAGCTGCGTTTTCGGCGCGTAGTGGGCAGGCAGGGAGCCTGAAATACGCGGTGTATGGGTACTCCGTTGGGGCACAAAGCCAAGCACCTTCGCCAAAACCTCGGGAGAAAGGCCCCCCGGGCGGACAATGCTGGGTACCTCCTGGCTTAAGTCCACAATGGTGGACTCAATACCAATATGGCAAGGCCCACCGTCCACCACCCAGTCCACCTTCTCCTTCAAGTCCTCCCTCACATGTTGTGCCAGCGTAGGGCTGAGGCGTCCAAAGGTATTGGCTGAGGGGGCAACCACTCCACTTTGGAAAGCCTGCAACACGGCCAAAGCCAAAGGGTGAGAGGGCACACGCAAAGCAACAGTTTCTTGCCCGCCTGTCACCGCAGCCAGCACCCTGGGCGCCCGCTGCAGCAACAAAGTCAGCGGCCCCGGCCAAAATTGCTCGGCAAGCTTCCAAGCAGTTTTTGGAATGTTTTTGGCCCACTGGCCCAACTCGTCCGCACTGCCCAAGTGTACAATGAGAGGGTGGTGGAGAGGGCGGCCCTTGGCCTCAAACACTTTCGCAATGGCTTTGGGGTTTTGCGCGTCCGCCGCCAGGCCATAAACGGTTTCTGTCGGCAAAGCCACAAGGCCCCCTCGCCTCAAAACTTCAACGGCTTTTTCAACGGTTTCCAAGGCGTTTTTGTCCATACGCGCTTTCGCCTCTAGTCGCAAAGGCATGTTTTCACAAGTGCGACGCCCAATGGCGCGCTTCATGCTCCAAAAGCCAACGTTTGGCCTCCAGGCCATAGGAAAAGCCGCCCAAGGCCCCATTGGCGCCCAACACGCGGTGGCAAGGCAGCACGAGGAAGAGAGGGTTTTTCCCGACGGCGCTACCGACGGCGCGTACAGCTTTGGGGCGCTCCAGCAAACGGGCAATACCGGAATAAGTTTGGTGTTGTTGGTGGGCCATTTGGGCCAAGGCTTGCCACACTTCTCTTTGGAAGGGCGTACCTCGTTGAGGCACTTCCATAAAAGGGCCGAGGGCGCCTATTTGTCCTTCAAAATAGTGGTGCAAGGCTTGGACAAAGCTTTGGGCCTCATGGGAATAGGGGAGGGCCTGTGGGGGGCAAGCCTCCCAGGGCAGAAGTTGTACTTCCCAGAGGGTTGGGCCGTTGAAGGAGAAACCCACGGCTCCCAGCGGGGAGGAATACCAGAAAAAGGGGGGAGCCAAACTCATGTCAACACTCATGTCAACTCCGCTCTAAACTTCAGGCTCTCTTTTGTTTTTTTGCCACATAAACAGCATAGTTGAAATATTTATACACAACATCCAAACAGGGGAAACCACACGCTTTGAGCATGTCCATATGTGTCAACAATTTTGCGGGCCTGTCTTCAGCATAATAGGTGGGGAGCCATTGGTTGACAATTTCCTCTTCGGAAATATTTTTTCTCATAAATTCTTTCCATTTTTCCATGTATATGTTTTGCATGGCTTCGTCACAACCCAAGACAATATCCAAGTTGACAAACAATCCATCATCGGTCAATGCTGAATATATTTTTTCATAAAGTCTGAGTTTATCATTGTCATTTTCCAAATGGTGCAAGGCCAATGAGGAGACAATGAGTTCATATCGGCTTGTGAATTCAAACTGGTTGAAGTCGGCTCGAATGCAATTTGTTTGGTTGCCGACTTTAGCTTTTGTTATTTCAAGCATTTTTTCTGCAATATCCACGCAGCTAATTTCCACACCTGGAAATTTGGCTTTTATGGCTGCAGAAAGGGTTCCTGTGCCACACCCTAAATCCATCATTGAAAAATTTTTGTTTTTTTGAAAAGGAATAACAGAAATCAATACCTCCACCATCTCCATATAGTTTGGAATCAGTTTTCTAATAACCGAGTCAAATGTTTTGGCCTCTTCTTCAAAATGCATTTTTATTCTGTCTGTTCTCATCGGTTGTTCTCCCATTCATAAGAGGGGGGGGTATCGGCATAGCACAAATGGGGGTCCGCAGGTGGAGGGGGAGGGTTTCAAGGCTGTGTTTTTTTGTTTGGCTATGTTTTTTGTCCGGCAGGGAATTTTTTTTGACATTGGGCTTGAGTTATTTGGGCCTTGCGCTAAAAGGTGCCCCTCAAGTTGAGGCGGGTGGTGAGGGCAGTGGTGAAGGGTTGAGCGTTCTTTGACAGTTTGAAAATGTTGAGGAGAGATGGCCGAGTGGCTGAAGGCACAGGTTTGCTAAACCTGCATACTCGAAAGGGTATCGAGGGTTCGAATCCCTCTCTCTCCGCCAGGCTTCGCGCCCAATGCAAAGCTCCCTTAGCTCAGCTGGATAGAGCGTCGGACTACGAATCCGAAGGTCGGAGGTTCGAATCCTCCAGGGAGCGCATTTCCCTTGTTTGTGCTGGGGAGAAATAGAAACGAAATGGAGACGGTTTGCGAAGCAGATGAGCGGTTTATGGCCATGGCGTTGGAGTTGGCCGCATGGGCGGCGGAGCAAGGGGAAGTCCCTATAGGCGCGGTGGCTGTGTTGCATGGCCAAGTTATTGGCCGGGGCTACAACCGCCGTGAAATGGACAAAAATCCGTTGGCGCATGCGGAGTTATTGGCTTTGCGCGAGGCGGCGAGCCATTTGGGTGCGTGGCGGCTTTTGGGGGTGCAGCTTTTCGTTACATTGGAGCCTTGTTCCATGTGTGCGGGTGCGTTGGTGCAGGCGCGTATTTCCCGTTTGGTGTTTGGTGCCAGGGACGCCAAAGCAGGTGCGGTGGGTTCCCTCTATCATTTGCTGGAGGACTCGAGGCATAACCACCGGGTGGAGGTGGTATCAGGTGTCCAGGAGGCGGCTTGTGCTGAGGCCCTCAAGTGTTTTTTTTCTGCCTTGCGCCAAAACAAGGCTTAGGCGTTGCAAAAAGGAGAGGTGGCCGAGCGGCTGAAGGCACCTGACTCGAAATCAGGAGTACCGGTTACGGTATCGTGGGTTCAAATCCCACCCTCTCCGTTTTTTTATGGGCCTGCGGCCCGGGCCATTTTTTGGAAAGGGTTCTTTTTGCCCATTGGGGCGGGGTTTTATTTAACTGAGAATGTTTTTTTGGGCCATGCGGCCCACGCTTTTTTTGCCCTCCGGGCGTTGCTCTCTCTGGGCCTGCGGCCCGAGCTTTTTTTCCCTCCGGGCGTTGTTCTCTCTGGGCCTGCGGCCCGGGCTTTTTCGCCCTTCGGGCATTTTGCCTCCGGCGGGGAACTTTTTGCTCGCCCAAAAAGTCCCCCCAAAACGGCTCCCTCCGGTGGCCCTGCGGGGCTTTGCGCCTCACTCGCAACCCTCTTGGGGCTTTCCTCTTCCGCGCCCATCAGCGAGGGTCGCGGGGCGTTGTGCGAAACTTGGGGGGCGTCAGCAGTGCCGTTTGAGGCCACCTCGGAAAATATGCCTCGCCCACAACCCTCCTAGGGCCATTCGAAACAGCCTCGAAAAATACCCTTCACTCGCAACCCTCTTGGGGCTTTCCTCCTCCGCGCCCATCAGCGAGGGTCGCGGAGCGCTGTGCGAA
>WQTM01000206.1 GCA_009786315.1 Pseudomonadota bacterium
GTTTTTGAGGAACTTTTTGGGCGAGCAAAAAGTTCCCCGCCGGAGGCAAGACGCCCGGAGGGCGAAAAAGCCCGGGCCGCAGGCCCAAAGAGAGCAACGCCCGAAGGGCGAAGAGAAACATTTCAAAAAAAAGCCCGGGCCGCAGGCCCAAAGAGAACAACACCCGAAGGGTGAAGAGAAACATTTTCAAAAAGGGCCCGGGCCGCAGGCCCAGAAAGAACAACGCCCAGAGGGCGAAGAGAAACATTTCAAAAAATGGCCCGGGCCGCAGGCCCATAAAAACATTCTCAGTTAAAAAACCCGCCCGGAGGGCGAAAAGAAATATTGTCGAATACACGAGGCTTCATTAACTTTGCATAAGTCAACGTTAACTTTGGTTGAGTCAGCGCTGACTTGGGCAAAGTCAGCGTTGGTTTGAGCCGTGTCAACGTTAACGTTGCTCATGCCGACAGCTGCGTGGGTTATTTTGTCTATTGAATGCTCAGCCGTCCAACCGTTGGAATGGCATGTCGAAAAAAAGTGGCTATTTTTCCTCAACAGGCGCTTTGGGTTTGTGCCTAATGAGGCAAGGAGAATATGGCAGACAAAAAAATGGAGGACAAAGAGACGGCTGTGTTGAGGTTGGAGGGCCTAACCAAATGTTATGGCACGTTTTGCGCCCTCAAAGACGTCAACCTCAACATTCACCACGGCGAAATTTTTGCGCTGCTGGGCCCCAATGGCGCTGGAAAAACGACGCTGATTGGCTGCATTGGCGGTTTGGCCAAAAAAACCGCTGGCAAAGCCTATGTTTTTGGCTTGGACTTGGACAAACACGCCCAAAAGCTGCGCTATGAAATGGGGTTTGTGCACCAGGAGTTGAATTTTGACCCGTTTTTCACCCCACGCGAAATTTTGTCCTTCCAAATGGGCTATTATGGCATGCGAAAGGACGCCGCACGCATTGAAGAGTTGCTGAAAATATTCTCCCTCAGCAACAAAGCGGACGTCCAAATGCGCGCCTTGTCCGGCGGCATGCGCAGAAGAATGATGATTGCCAAAGCCCTGGTGCACAGCCCCAAACTCTTGTTTCTCGACGAGCCCACCGCAGGCGTGGACATGGAGTTGAGGCAGGACTTGTGGAATTATGTCAAACATTTACGAGAAAATGGCACCACCATTGTGCTGACAACCCACTATTTGGAAGAAGCCGAAGCTTTGGCAGACAGGGTGGGCCTGCTCTCCCAGGGGCGTTTGGTGGTTGTTGAGGAGAAAAACCACCTCATTTCCAACCTCGGCACCAAACAACTGCACATTCGCCTCGCCTCCCCCTCTACCCAGGAAAAACTCCAAAAAACCCTGCCCCATGTTATAACCACCCTCTCTGAAAACGGTATGCAACTCACCATTTTTCAGAAAAATGGACAGCCTAACTTCGTCGAAATATTGGCCACGCTGTCCTCCCAACTCCCCATTGAAGACATTCAAACCCAAAACCCACGCCTCGAGGACGTTATTTATTCCATATTACACGCGGATAATGCCAACACGGACCATGCAGAGCATACCCACGCCCACACCCCGCCAAAACCTTAGGCACTCCCTCCTCACCCCCTCTATGAAACCACCTAATGGCTGAAAAATTGCCTCGACTCCCCCAAAAACAACAGCATAGTCTCCCCCCACTCTTATGAATGTTATTGCGGCAAAAACATTGTTGGTGAAAGAAATACAAAGGTTTATGCGAGTGCCCATACAAACCGTGTTGGGCCCGCTGGTGGCTACTTTGCTTTATTTCCTCGTCTTCGCAAAGGCGCCGTTTGCGGAGCATGCACGCTGGAATGAGCAACCCTATATGGCCTTCGTCTTCCCTGGCTTGCTGTTTTTGTCCATTTCCAACGGCGCATTGCTCAACACAAGCTCCTCCATCCTCATTGCCAAAATGCAAGGCCCTATTGTGGACTTGCTGGTGGCCCCCATGGGGGCCGCGGAGTTGCTTTTGGGCTGGGTAGGCGGGGCCATGGCGAGGGGGCTCCTGCTGGGGCTGCTAACCGTGGGCATGGCGGCTCTGTTTGTGCCCCTCTCCCTCGTGGAGTGGCTGCCCCTCCTCCTCCTCTCCTGCCTGGTGGCCTATGTATTCTCCCTCTTGGGCCTCCTCACAGGGCTTTGGGCCCAAAGCTTTGAGCAGGCCAACCTGGTGCCAACTTTTTTCCTCACGCCCATGGCCTTTTTGGGCGGCATCTTCTATGAGGTTGGCCGCCTCCCCCCCCCTTTTGACACCCTCAGCCTCCTCAACCCCGTGGTATTTATTGTGGACGCCTTGCGCGGCGCTGTGTTTGGCCAAACCTCAACCCACACTTGGCTGGGCTGGGGCATTTTGTTGGCGCTTGCAAGCATTTTCAGCCTCATGTCCATTGCCTATATACGCCGCGGCTATAAACTTCGCACATGAAGGGTTGTTTTCCTCCCCCCCCTCCCAACAGCCTGCTTGTGAGTGAGTTGTTTCTCTCCTTGCAGGGCGAGTCCACATTTCAAGGCAAGTTGTGCGCCTTCATTCGTTTGAGTGGCTGCAACCTGCGTTGCCGTTGGTGTGACACCGCCTATGCTTTTTCCGGCGGGCAGAGAATGGCGACAGAAGAAATTGTGCAAGCGGTGCTAAAAATGGCCTGTCCCCTCGTAGAGTTAACAGGGGGGGAGCCTCTTTTGCAACCGGGGGCCTATAGGCTTATGGAGCGTTTGTTGGAAGAGGGGTTGGAGGTGTTGTTGGAAACCTCCGGCAGCATTTATTTGGACAAAGTACCTTCAGCGGTGAAGAAAATTGTGGACATAAAACCGCCCGGCTCCGGAGAGGTGGAGAAAAACTGCTGGGCCAACATGCGTTTGTTGAAAGCGGGGGACGAGGTGAAGTTTGTTTTGGCCTCGAGGGAGGACTATGTGTGGGCAAAGGAGGTGTGTAAGCGAGAAGGGCTGCTGGGGGGTGAGGTGGAGGTGCTGTTTTCGGTGGCGCACGGCCTCTTGTCCCCGGTGGAGGTGGCCACTTGGCTTATAGAGGACAAGCTGGGGGTGCGTTTTCAGCTGCAACAACACAAATATATTTGGCCCGCTGAGCAACGTGGCGTCTGAGGCCACTGAGGCTGCACAGCCGACAACCGTCAGCGCTGCATGGGCTTAAGACAGCGTTAATTTGAATAAAAACAGCGTTGGACTTGCCTAAGTCCAACGCTGAATAAAAAAGAATGCCTCCTGTTTGGGGCATTCACTCCGTCTCGTCGTGTGTTGTCGCGTTTTTCTTTGTCACTCTGCCGGTTGAGCTGTTCACCTCAAAGCCCCACTCCCCCAAACTCCGGGGGCTTTGTGCATGTATGCCCAACAACACGTCCCTTATGGCTCGCATTACCTCCGTCAACTCACCCATCATCCGCTTCTTCCCCTCCATTAGCTGCTCTATTTCACGACGCAAAGCCTCTGCGCGCTGCTGCGCATTCCAACAACGCTCCCTCTTGCTTTCTATTTCCCCCCAGGACTCTATAGGCAGCAACAACAAGGGCGAAGAAGCGCCCTCCTCCCTGTGCTTCCTCAACACCCTCTCCATGAGAGACAAAAAACCATAAATATTTTTGGGGAAAACCACCCGCACCTTATGGGTACTCATTTTTATGTACCTCCAACACCCATTATTTGCCTCCGGAATGAAGGCATGCCCCCATTATATATGAGTAACCTCCCCAAATAGAAACCGCCTTTCCCTCCTAGAGAACTCAAGTTTTCAGCTTCCCCAACCACAAGCCCCACGCTGCCCAAAACAAAGCAAACTCCTCTCCCCCAGGCTTTTTGGAAGCAATGTTTTCTGCCCGAAAAACGTGAAAGGTGGGGGTTTTGCCCCTCACAACTCAACGAGTGTTGCGGCACACAAACCCACTGGTTAGAAAATGTAGCACCTACCAGCCTTGAGGAGAAAAACCATGATGAAAACATGGAAACCGTGGGTCATGTGCACATTGCTAACCATGGGAATGGCTTGCCGTGGAGGCGGCATTGGGGTGAATGGGAGCAAGTGTATTCCAGGCATTACGAATTGTGGCGCAGGCAACATATGTGTGCCCGAAGCCTTGGACGCAACCAGCGGCACCTGCCGGCAACACCCTCCTGACGCCAACTGCGCAGCGGGCCAAATGCTATGCGGCACGCAGTGCTGCGATGAAGCAACTCAATTGTGCAACACGAATACCCACGCCTGCGAGGCAATACCCATACCCGGCGAGTGTGCCTATGCAGCAAACGGCACGGAATGCGACAACAGCGACAGCATTTGCTATGAGGGCAACTGCCAACCCCCAACGGACGTCCCCTGCGGCGTGGGCAGCGGCACCGAGTGCCCCTCCGGAGAATTCTGCTATAACAACAACTGTGAAAGCACACATGTTGTCCCCTGCACAGACGGCGGCGTTTTGTGTGCGGTTGCATATGTCTGCAACATGGACATAAAGCTTTGTGAGTTTGGGACAATACCGGGCACCTGCACGGAGGAGACAGACGGCATGCCCTGTGCCAACAGCAACGGCGTTTGCTACCAGGCCATTTGCGAAAACCCGGAGGACGTCCCCTGCACAAACGGCGGAAACTTTTGTGCGGGTGAAAGCTATGTTTGCGACATAGCAACAGGCACCTGCGAAGACGTGGCCGAGTGCCGCGTGGGTGGCAGCCAATGTGACGCCAATGACGACTATGCTTGCTTCGGCATTGGCGGCAGCACCCAAAACGGCGCGCCGGGCACCTGCGAAGACGTGGCCGAGTGCCGTGTGGGCGACAACACATGTGACGCCAGCAACAGCTATACTTGCCTAGGCAAAGGCGGCAGCATTCAGCCCGGTGCAGCGGGCACGTGCCGGGACATGGCCGAATGCCGGGTGGGCGGCAACCAATGCAACACCAGCAACAGCTATGCCTGCATAGGCACTGGCGGCAGCACTCAGCCTGGTGCAGCGGGCACATGCCAGGACGTGGCCGAATGCCGGGTGGATGATGACAGCAAGTGTGGCCCCAATGAAATTTGCGTGGACATAGGCGGCAACACCCAAAGCGGCGTTGCGGGCACCTGCCACCCCCTCCCCCAACCTCAGTTGACAAACGCGCATATTACGAATGACTGCACCCATATTCAGCTGTCAGGCCAACATGGCATTCACCCCCCGGCAAGCTATGCAAGCAGCATAGGCTCCATTCATTCCATATGCCCCCAAGGCCTGGCTGGAAACAGCTTGGGCTTCCGTTGCCTTTTGAGTGCAACGCACTTTGTGCCCAACAGCTATAGTGCCCAGTGGATGGTGCGAGACAGTTTTGGCGGCATGTCCACGGCTTTGCCCTATGCTTTCCAAACCACGTTGGAGGACACAGAAGCTCTGTTTCCATTGGAATACCTCATGCCTTCAACAACCCTGGGCCGCGACACCATGGTGGGCCGTCAGGCGCTGACGTCTCGGGACATAGGGCCACTCCTTGGCACCGTCCACCCTCTCGGAGACTGTTGGGGGGCCACTTTGCGCGGAAGCATTGCTGCCGGCGAATACCATACCTGCGCCTTGCAGCCGGACAGCACCGTGCACTGCTGGGGCATACACAATGGAAGCTCCGCGGACTATGGGCAAACACTTGTCCCCGCGGACTTGGGGCCTGTGGAGGCCGTTGTTGTGGCCGGCTACCATTCCTGCGTCCTGCAAACAAATGGCACCGTGCGTTGTTGGGGCAACAATGCCTATGGCCAAAAAACCATTCCCGAGGGCCTGGGCCCAGTGGTGGCCATTGCCACTGTCGGCTGGCACATTTGCGCCTTGCAGGAGAATGGTGAGGTAAGTTGTTGGGGAGAGGGGGGCGACGGGCAACTCCGTCCCCCCGCAGGCCTAAGGGCCGTGGCCATTGCCACAGGGTGGAACCACACCTGCGCCATAGAGGCCGACGGCGCGGCACGTTGTTGGGGGAAAAACACGCAAGGGCAAACAAATGCCCCAGGGAATTTGGGCTCCGTTATGGCCATGGACGCAGGCGGCAACCATACCTGTGCTTTGAGAGTAGACGGAGCAGTGCGCTGTTGGGGGGACAATGCCCATGGAGAAACCAGCGTCCCTGGAAACCTGGCAGCGGCGGTGGCCATTGCCACAGGCTACCAACACAGTTGCGCCTTGCAAACAGACGGTGTGGTGCGCTGTTGGGGAAACAGCAGCAATGGCCGCACAAACGTCCCCGGGGACTTGGGGCCTGCGGTGGCCATTGCCGCAGGCAGTGCCTATAGCTGCGCCTTGCAAGAGGACGGTGTTGTGCGTTGTTGGGGAGAAAATGGCCACGGCCAAGCAGCCAGCCACACAGGGGCCACTGTCCAATCCGCCGGACGTCTTGTCACCCAACCCTAATGAAATTCCGCGCCCCTCCCCAAAAATACCCGGAATGCCAAAACAACATGCCTCCCCTTTAGCCCTGTCCGTATTTTGCCTACCCTCGGACTGTTGGTTTGGGGGTGGCAACTTCGTTGAAAAGTGGACGCCCTCGCAACAAAAGCTTGCATTCTAAGTGCCTGGTGGCAAAACACTCACCGCTAAAAAAGGCTTTTGCATCCGCTTTGCTCGCATGGAAAAAGCAGCGCATTAAATTTGTCTTCAACACCATTTCACAACGCTTATGAGGGTAGGCCATGAGTATTCCAAGCGTCACCATCGACGCCAATGAGGCGGTTGCATCGGTTGCCCATCGACTCTCCGAGGTTATCGCTATATACCCCATTACCCCTTCCTCCTCTATGGGGGAGCTCTCGGATGAATGGTCCGCCGCCGGCAAAAAAAACATCTGGGGACAAGTCCCCTCCGTCGCTCAATTCCAGTCCGAAGGCGGCGCCGCCGGCGCTGCGCACGGCGCCTTGCAGGCCGGGGCCCTCACCACAACGTTTACGGCCTCGCAGGGCCTGCTTCTCATGGTGCCCAACCTCTATAAAATCGCCGGAGAGTTGACGCCCTTCTGTATGCACGTCGCCGCCCGCACCCTCGCTACCCACGCCCTCTCCATCTTCGGGGACCACTCGGACGTTATGGCCTGCCGCCAAACAGGCTTCGCCATGCTCTGCTCCAGCTCCGTGCAACAGGCCCAGGACTTTGCCGCCATCGCCCACGCCGCTACCCTCAAAACCCGCATCCCCTTCCTCCACTTCTTCGACGGCTTCCGTACCTCCCACGAGGTGGCCAAAATAACCCCGCTGACAGACGAAGTGCTCCATGCCCTCATGCCGGAAACGGACATCGCCGCCTTCCGCAAACACGCACTCACACCCCAAGCCCCCGTCATCCGCGGCACCGCGCAAAACCCGGACAGCTTCTTCCAAGCACGTGAGGCCATTAACCCCTTCTATGCAGCCTGCCCCAACACCGTCCAGGAAACCATGGACGCCTTCGCAAAACTGACAGGACGCAGCTATAAACTCTTCCAATATGAGGGGGACGCTCAGGCGGAGCGCGTCATTGTTCTCATGGGCTCCGGCGCTGAAGCCACTCATGAAATGGTGGACTGGCTGCGCGCCAAAGGAGAGCGCGTCGGCGTTTTGAAAGTCCACCTCTATCGCCCACTGGACGCCAAAGCCCTCCTCCTCGCCCTCCCCAAAACCACCCGCACCATCGCCGTCTTGGACAGGACAAAGGAGCCCGGCGCCCTCGGGGAGCCCCTCTGGCAGGACGTGCTGGCCGCACTCGCTGAAAACCCCTCCTTCTTCCCCAAAACCCCCCGCCTCGTGGGCGGACGCTTCGGCCTCTCCTCCAAAGAGTATACGCCAGCTATGGCCAAGGCCGTCTTTGACGAGCTTCAAAAAGACACCCCCAAAAACCACTTCACCGTCGGTATTTATGACGACGTTATGCACCTCTCCTTGCCCTTTGAGGCTTCCTTGGACATTGAGCCTAAGGAAGTCGTCCGCGCCATCTTCTTCGGCCTGGGCTCTGACGGCACCGTCGGCAGCAACAAAAACTCCATCAAAATCATCGGCGACGGCACCCCCTTCTTCGCCCAAGCCTATTTCGTCTATGACTCTAAAAAGTCCGGCGCCGTCACCATCTCCCACTTGCGCTTTGGCCCCCAGCCCATACGCTCCTCCTACCTCATCGGCCAGGCCAACTTCATCGCCTGCCACGCACCTCAACTCATGGACAAACTCCATGTCCTGGACAAGGCCGCACCCGGCGCTACCTTCCTGCTGAATACGCCCTGGGGCCCCGAGGAAATATGGGACAAACTTGCCCTGGAAGTCCAACAACAAATTGTGGAGAAACAACTCAAATTTTATGTCATCGACGGCTTCAAAGTCGCTGCCGAGGCCGGGTTGGACAAACGCATCAGCACCGTTATGCAGTCCTGCTTCTTCGCACTCTCGGGCGTCCTCCCCAGAGAAGAAGCCATTGAGGCTATGAAGCATGCCGTGCGCAAAACCTATGGCAAACGCGGGGAGCATGTCGTCCTCAAAAACTTCGCCGCCATTGACGCTTCCCTCGCCCACCTCTATGAGGTGAAAGTCCCCCCCCACCCCAGCACCTCCCGCAGACGCCCCCCTGTTGTCCCCCCGGAGGCGCCCCCCTTTGTGCAAAAAGTGACAGCGGCCATGCTGGCCGGCAACGGAGACTTGCTGCCTGTCAGCGCATTCCCCGTCGACGGGACTTGGCCTGTGGGCACCACACGCTGGGAAAAACGCGCCATCGCCTTGGAAATACCCATTTGGGAGCCCAACCTCTGCATACAATGCAACAAGTGCGCCCTCGTCTGCCCCCACGCGGCCATACGCGTCAAAGCTTATGCCCCGGAATATGAGGCAAAGGCCCCAACAAGCTTCCGCAGCGTGGACTATAAGGGCAATGAGTTGGGCAAAACCGAAAACGGCCAAGCTTGGAAATACACCGTCCAGGTGGCCCCGGAGGACTGCACGGGTTGCAGCATATGCGTCGCCGTCTGCCCCGCCAAGGACAAGGCCAACCCCCAACACAAGTCCCTCAACATGCTCCCCGCTGAAAAACACCGCGAGGAGGAGCGGGAAAACTTCACCTTCTTCCAGGACATTCCCCCCTTCAACCGCAGCCGTATACGCATGGACGCCAAAGGCTCCCAATTCTTTGAGCCGCTCTTCGAGTTTTCAGGCGCCTGCACCGGTTGCGGCGAAACCCCCTATATTAAACTGCTCAGCCAAATGTTCGGCGAGCGCGCCCTCCTCGCCAATGCGACGGGGTGCTCCTCCATTTATGGCGCCAACCTCCCCACCTCCCCCTATTGTACCAACGCACAGGGCCTGGGGCCGGCTTGGGCCAACTCCTTGTTTGAGGACAATGCCGAGTTTGGCGCAGGCATGCGCTTGGCCTTGGACGCACGTGAGGAGCAGGCCCGTGCATTGCTTGGCGCCCTCAAAGAGAAGCTGGGCGTTGCCCTCGTTGAAAAGCTGTTGCAGGCCACACAAAACAACGAGGCCGAAATTCAGCAGCAGCGCTGCCACGTCGCTGAGTTGAAAAGCTTGCTGCCTTCCATTGAAGGGCCTTTGGCAAGGCGGTTGGAGCTTTTGGCGGAGGCTTTGGTGAAGAAGTCCTTGTGGGTATTGGGGGGAGACGGGTGGGCCTATGACATTGGCTATGGTGGGGTGGACCATATTCTCGCCTCCACCCTCAATGTTAACATTCTCGTCCTGGACACGGAAGTCTACTCCAATACGGGTGGGCAACAGTCCAAAGCCACCCCCCTCGGCGCCGCCGCCAAATTCGCCGCTGCCGGAAAAACCACCGCCAAAAAGGACTTGGGCCTCATGGCGATGACTTATGGCACGGCCTATGTCGCCAGTGTGGCCCTCGGGGCGCGTGACGCTCAAACGGTGCGGGCCTTCCAAGAGGCCGAAAGCTATGCCGGGCCTTCCCTCATTGTTGCCCTCAGCCCCTGCATCGCCCACGGGTATGACTTGGCCAACTCACTGGAGCAGCAGCGCCTGGCGGTTGAGGCGGGCGCCTGGCCACTCTACCGTTATGACCCGCGGCGGCGTCAGGCGGGCGAAAACCCCCTGCAATTGGACAGTGGCGCGCTGAAGGCCCCCATGAGTGACTACCTCAAAAACGAAAGCCGCTTTCGTATGATTCAAGTGGCCAACCCGGAGCGCTATGCCAACTTCGCCGCCCACGCACAGGAGCAAGCCTCACGGCGGCGAAAACTCTATGAGCACTTGGCACAATTCAGCCATGCCGAAAAACCCAAAGGCGCGTGAGGCTCCAAGCCGCATGTCCCGCTGCTAAAACACGGCGTCCAAACCCAAAGCCAAAATGGTGTCGAGTTTTTTGGCATCGCCGGCCGGTTGGCTGTCATATTTGAATGTCAAAGCGGTGCTCACTGAAAAAATGTTGGTGAGGCGCACAGAAATTTTGGTGGTGGAATTCAGCCAAAACCGTTTCACCTCGAGGACATTCAGCAGCACTTCCAAGTCCTCTCCAAAACCAATGCCGTCTGTCAGCATATAGCGGAAAGCCACAGCGGCACGCGGCGCGAGTATGTCCACATTGGGCAGGTTTCTGGGCTCCGTTGGGACGTCTGCCGGGTCCAACAGGGGAATTTCCGCATCCGTCGGGTAATAGCGGAAGCGGGCCTCATAGGCATAACGAAGGCCGAAGTCCGTTGTCAGCAGGGTTTTTTGGGCACTGTCCACTTTGTTGTCCAACCAGGTGACGCCCACGCCAAGTTCCGCAAAAGGCCGGGACTCTATGGACTTAATATGGTCAAAGTCCACGCCCCCAAGCACATAGCCGCTCAGCATGGAAACAAACCGCCTGTCGACGCGCAAGTCCACGCCCCCCTGCAGGGCAATGTCCGTATAGCGCTCATTCTTCTCCAAACGCGCCCGCCCATAGGCGCCATATATTTGGCCTCCAAAAATCCAATTCTCCGTCTTATAGGTGACAGCCACCTTCCCATTCAGCGTTATGCTGCTGGAATTCCCAGAGAGGAAAATAAGGTTGAGGTTGGCGGAGGTTGTCCAAGGAGAAGGGGGCGGCGCCTCGGCGGCCGCAGCGGCCTGCGCTTGCGCCTGTGCAGGCCCGTGCGTTTTTTCCATCAACTCAACAGCCTTCTGCGCGGCTTGGGCGGCAGTTTGGGCTGCTTTGGCAGCTTGCAAAGCGGCCTCTGCCGCCTGTTCTGCCGGTGTTGTCTGCTCTGCCAAAGAGGTTGTCGGCGTCTCTTGGGCGGCAGGCGTCTTGGCAACCTCCTGCAAAGCTTGAGAATAGAGTAAAGCTGCAACAACGGCTCCAATCCACATATGAAATGTCCTTTCTTGTGCTTCCTCAAAACGAGAAAAACCTCAACTCTTTGGGCTGAAAAACGCCCACCCCAAAGTGGGCTTTTATTTGCAGTCTCCCACAGAAACCACCCCCTCTTGCATAACCCTCTCTCCCAGCTTTTTCACAAAAACCCCATCAAAATTTGCTCGCCCAACCACCACCACCGGTTTTTTCCCCCCCATGGAAAAACCTCCAGCCCCCCCCATAGGGAAAACCCCGTCTCCCCCAACAGGCACAGGCCCCCCTAAGCTCCAAGCCCCCCCCTCATAGGGAAAAACAATATAGCCCCTTCATGTATGGGCCCCCTCACTCGGGTTTGTTGGGCGAAATGTTGTATTGCTGCAACTTTCGGTAGAGTGTCGTCCTGTCAAAACCCAAAATTTGCGCCGCGCGACGCTTGTTCCCGCCTACATGCTCCAGCAGCTTCAATATATAGCGGCGCTCCACCTCATCCATGGGGAGCCAAGTCGCCGGCTCAGCAACATCCATGGCTTCAAGCTTGCCCTTGTGGCGAATCCTCTCAGGAAAGTCTTCAAGCAACAACACCTCCCCTTGGCTTATGGCCAGGGCTCGCTCAATACAATTCTGCAACTCGCGTATGTTTCCGGGCCATGGGTATGTCAACAGACGCTCTACTACCTCCGGACTAAACCCAAGGACGGCTTTTTGCCCCTTGCGCTTCCCAAGGCGCTCCACAAAATGCTGCGCAAGCAACAAAATGTCGTTGCCTCGCGCACGCAAAGGGGGCAACTCAATGGGTATAACATTGAGACGGTAAAAGAGGTCTTCTCGAAACTTCTTCATCTTCACCGCCTCCTCCAAATCCACGTTGGTTGCCGCAACAATACGCGTCTCAAACCCCACCTCGCGGTTGCCCCCCACCGGACGTACTTTCCTCTCCTGGAGTGCACGCAATAACTTGGGCTGTACACTCAAAGGAAGCTCCCCTATCTCATCCAAAAACAACGTCCCCTCATTCGCCTCACGGAAAACACCCATCCTGTCAGCATGCGCATCCGTAAACGCCCCCTTCACATGCCCAAATAACTCACTCTCCAACAACGTCTCCGGCATCGCCCCACAGTTAATAGCAACAAATGCCCCTTCGCGAAATTCACTTAAACGGTGCAACGCGTGTGCTACCAACTCCTTGCCTGTCCCACTCTCCCCCGTAATTAAAATGGAAGAGGACAAAGCCGCCACCCGCTCAATCAGGCGAAATACCTCCTTCATCGCCGCACTCTCCCCTATCAACTCCCCCAACCCTTGCGTCGAGGCAATGGCCTTGCGTAAATGCGTTAACTCCTCTCGCATGCTATAGTGCTGAATGGCCCTGTCCAATGTCAACGCCAACGCATTAAACTCAAGCGGCTTGGTAATAAAGTCATAAGCCCCCGCTCGCACAGAGGAAATCGCCGCCTCAATGCTTCCATAGGCCGTAATAATAATGACGGGTAGCCCAGGCCTTAGCTTGCCTATCTCCAAACACAAGTCTATCCCGGAGCTCTGGTTGAGGTTTAAGTCCGTCACCACCACGTCAAACCTCTTGTCCGCCACCCCCATGCGCTCAAGCGCTTGCTTGGCCGAAGCACACCAGTCCACTTGAAAATGCCGCGCATTCAAATGCAACCGAATAAGCTCTCCCAGGGGAACATCATCATCCACCACCAAAACACGCCCACGCTGACGCTCCGGCAACGGCAAAACCGCTTCTTCTCCTGCGGGCTCTTTCATGGAATTCTTCCCCCATTATACCCCATCCTCTCGCCTCAGGAAAGCCCTCTCCTCCTCCTCCCCCCTACCTGCCCCCTCCCTCGCCCCCCTCGGGACGGTCGGCTCCCCCCAAACCACCCTCTTCTTCTATCGGCTCATACATGGGCACACACGAGGGGCTTTCCCTCTTTGCACGCTGTTTCAAATGGGCCTCAAGCATCGGCTGAAGACAGCTTCGTGTAGCGGCGGAGTATACGCACCACTTTGCGTGCAACGTCCGTTGGGTCCAAGGGCAAGGGAATGTAGTCATGCACGCCAACGCCTATAGCGGTGGTCATCAACTCCAAATCATCCTCGGGGCCACAAAGGACAATAGGGGGGGTCTGGGGGGTTGCAAGCAGCTTCTCACAAACAGCCAACCCTTGCTGTCCGTCTTGCGCAAGCACCATCACCAACCCATAGCCCAAAAGGCTGTCTCCTGGCTCAATGCGTACGCTTTTGACAGCGGCAACCCCAAGTGTTGTCAGCAAAATGTCGCGCGAAGCCGCATCCATATTCAACTCCAGCAGGGCAACCGGCGGAGCATCCGTATCGCTCACCCACCACTCAGCAACTTGGTTGGGGAGCAGAGTCCTTGGAGGGCGAGCTGTTTTCAACCCACTTTCCTTATAGGCTCGTATCAACTCCTGGCGCATGGCATCTGCCGAAGGAAAGCGTGCACTCCTCTGCTTGGCAAGGGCGCGCATAACAAAGGCCTCCATCGCCACCGGCACCTCCCGCTCTGGAAAAGTTTGTCTCAAGGAGGCAGGCTCTCTGTAGAGGTGCGCAGACAATGTCTCAATGCTGCCGTCTGAAACAAAGGGGGGCTGTCCGGAAATCAACTCATAAATGACACACCCCAGAGAATACAAGTCACTGCGCGCATCAATGTCCAAACCACGGCATTGTTCCGGAGACATATAGGCAGCCGTCCCATGCACATGGCCCTGCTGCGTCATACGCGGCTCATCCTGGTCGCGTAAAAAAGCAATGCCAAAATCCACCACCCTCACAAAATCTTCCTTAGAGTCCGTCTTGTTTTGTTCCGTATTGCAAAGCATAATGTTGGCTGGCTTTAAATCCCGGTGAATAATGCCCAGCTTGTGGGCAGAAGAAAGCACATCCAAAATCTGCTCTGCCATATGGACAATTCGAGGAAGCGACAAAAAACCCTGTATCGCCAACACATCTGCCAACTCTATGCCATCAATAAACTCCATCGCAATATAGGGCATTCCCTGGTGAATACCAAAGTCATAAATCCGCACTGCATGTGGGTGGTCCAACTTCGCCAGCACAATGGCTTCCCGGCGAAAGCGTTCCATGGAGTTGTCTTTCCTCACCAAGTGGGCATGCAAAATTTTCAATGCCACTTTGCGTTTCAAATGAAGGTGGGTGCCCTCATAAACAACGCCCATGCCTCCCTTGGCAATGGCACGCTCTAACCGAAATTTGCCTGAAATAACCTCTCCAATCACAGCAACAGCTTATGTATGAAGCTTATTTGAGACCAGTGAAAACGCCTAAGGAGCCCCCATGTCTTTTCTAAGCAAGCTCATTCAAACTTTGTTTCCAAGGCTTTTTCACCGTCTCGTCGCCCTCATTTTTCTCATTACCCTGCCTTTGGCGCTGGGGTTGGCCTGGGTAAACACCACGGGCTTTTGGGACAGAGTCAAACCCTATGTGTTTCGCTTGGACAGCTCCCTGTCGGAGCACGCAGCTTCTGAAGTCATCCACCACTTGGAGCAAGCCCAAAGCCAACTCACCGCTATGGGCATCGCCTTGCTTGAAGGAGGTGAGGTTTCGGACGAAGAGAGGCTCAACCTCGTTGGAAATGTTTTGTCCGAGTCCAAGTTGCTTGACTTCATCGCCGTCTATGGCCCTGAAATGAAACGTCGCCTCGTCGCCAAGGCCTTGGGCTCCAAGGACCCTGTTGTCCTCCCGGAAAACTTGCCGGAGTTCCGCTTCATCGAAAACAAGGCAGAGCGCCTGGGCACCGGAAACATTGTGGCCGGCGGCGACGGCCCCATGCTGGAAATTGTCCTAAGGGTTTTTGACTCCACAGAAAAACAAACCCGCGCTTGGCTCTATTCCCAAATCAACCTCAGCATTTTCTGCAAACTCACTGCGGACTTGCAAGAAAAACTCCCCTTCCAACCCAGCTCGGTTTTCATCATCGACAAAGAGGGGCATCTGCTTGCCCACCCCAATGCCCAACTTCTGGGCCCTCAAAAACATTTCTCTCCCGGCAACCTATTTGAAGCCCTCGGGGGAGTGGCCAGCATCGCCAACTATAAGGGGGTGGCCGAATTTGAGGAGAAGGGAGTAGAGATGATGGGGGCCATCTTGCCCATCACCGAGCTTGGCTGGGGCGTGGTGATAACGCACCCCAGCGAGGATGCTTTTCGGGACCTAAAATCCGCCCTCGTGTGGACTTTATATAGCATTGTTGCCTGCCTTGTACTTGCGTTGGCTTCGGGTATTTTTTTGGCCAAGCGCATCAGCAAGCCCTTGCAGTCGCTGACTTTGGCGACGCAGCTTTTGGCCAAGCGTCAGTTTGAGCAAGTCGAGCCTGCGCTTTGTGCGCGCTCTGACGAGTTTGGGCAGCTTGCGCAGTCCTTTGAGCGAATGTTTTTGGAGCTCAAGGCCTATGAGTGCAAGTTGATTCAAGAAACCCAAGTACGCGCGGCGCTCTCCCGCTACCTCCCCGCCGACATTGTCGAAAACCTCATCCAAAACCCCCAAGCCCTCAAACTGGGCGGTGAGCGGCGCTTTGTCACGGTACTGTTTTGCGATATTATTGGATTTACATATATTTCTGAAGCTTTTCCTCCTGAAACAATTGTCTCTTTGCTTAATGAGCTTTTCAGTATAGCTACGGAAATCATCCACAAGCGTAAGGGAATCATCGACAAATTCATCGGGGATTGCATCATGGCGGTTTGGGGTGTCCCAGAGTCTCATCCGGATGATGCAGAGATGGCCTTGTTGGCAGCTGAGGATTTGCGGCGTTGGTTGGAGGTAGGTAACCGAAGGTGGCGACAGAAGTGGGGGGTGGAGATACAGCTGGCAATGGGGATGCACTCAGGGATGGCGGTCGCAGGTAACATTGGCAGTGAAAAACGTATGGACTATACCGTCATCGGAGATACTGTTAACATCGCAGCTCGCCTTGAAGACTCTGCTCAGGCCGGGCAAATTCTGGTGAGCGACACCACCCGCTCCCTCATCCGAGAAGATACCTCCCCCGCCTTCAAATGCGTCGGCGATAAAACCTTGCGCGGCAAGTCCACGACAACACTCGTCTATGAGGTGCTGGAATGAAATATGTCGCCTTCTTCGGCTCCCTCCTCAGCTTCGCTGCCCTCGCCCAACAACCCAACACTATCCCCGAAACCTATGTCGTCCAACCGGGCGACACTTGCATGGATATCGCCAAAAAGTTTTTCGGCAGCGCCTCTGAATACCCGCGCCTTCATGAGTATAATGACATGGGCCCCCTGCCCCACAACTTGAAGCCCGGCTCCATCATCCAACTGAAAGAGGCCGCCCTCCAAAAAACAACCCATGCAACATTGAAGTCTGATGCTCTCCTCACTGCTTCCAGAGCTACCGTCCATACACGCAGCGCCCAAATACGCGAATGGAAATTGGCCGAGCGCAACCAACCCCTCTTTCGCCTCGACGAGGTGCATACGCTTTCTAACGCCTCCGCCGACATCCTCTTCCGGGACCATTCCTCCTTGCAAATGAAACAAAACGCCCTCATCATCATTTATGGGGGAAGCAGCTCCAAAGTCCGCTTCCAAAAAGCCGGCGGCGTCCAATTGCTCCACGGCGAGTTGGGCATCTCCTTGACAGACTTGCGCAAACCCCCCGCAAACATCCTGACGCCTTCCGTGGAAGTCTCCGTGCGCGCAACCCACGCCATCGTTGATGTTGACTCGGAGCAGACCAGCCGCGTCAGCATCCAAAAAGGTGAGGCCAACATAACCGCACAAGGCAAGTCCGTACGCCTGAAGTCCGGACAGGGTATTCGCGTTAGAAAAAATACCCCCCCGGGCGCCCCACAACAACTCCCCCCTCCCCCTGCCTGGAAAAATTCCCAAACACATGAGCTCCACCTCTCCCACG
>WQTM01000207.1 GCA_009786315.1 Pseudomonadota bacterium
GCCATAGCCGTTGGAGGCAAAACCTGCGGCAGCAGAAAAACCCTCTTTCCCACTGGCGATGAGCCATAGGCACAACCCCGCCACAATGGCCCCCGAAACTTGAGAGACAATATAATATATGGACTCTGCGGCGCGAAAACGTCCGCCCGCCACGAGACCCAACGTCACAGCAGGGTTGAAATGCCCGCCTGAAATGTGGCCCACGGCATAGGCCATGGACAGTACCGTGAGGCCAAAGGCGAGGGAAACACCGGCAAAGCCAATGTGTTGGGCCGCAAAAATGGCGCTCCCGCAACCGCCGAATACAAGCCAGAAAGTACCAAAAAACTCAGCAAACACTTTTTTGAACATAGAAGGACTCATCGGGTTGCCTCACTGCAAGTTTTTAGGGAAATACCTCAAACCATGGGTGGCGAAAAAACGAAACCGCCCCCCCGCCTCCACTTGAAACTACGAAAATATAGCCATAGCCCAAACCACCCCCCAAAAGCCAGAAAAACACTCCTTATATAAAAAAAATAGAGGGTTAGAGGGCATAGGGGGGCCTCGCCCAGGTTAGGGGAGGATTTCGACTTCACTGCCGAGGGGGGTTTTGTCAAACAGCAGCTTCATATCCGCGTTGTCCAGGGCAATGCAGCCGTGCGTCCAATTTTCTCCCCCCGACGCCCCCCCGCCGTGAATAAAAATTTCCCCTCCTAGGGGGGTATTGGAAGGCGGCCTCTGCTTTTTGTTATGGGCTTGGATGATTTTTTCATATTGGGCTTTGCTGATTTGTTTTTCCTCCAAAGCCCGCTTGGCGTCGCGCCGCTCCGGGTAGCTTAGCCCCAAGGAGAGATAGAATTGGCTTTTGGAATTTTTGACGCGTACATAATAGACACCTTCGGGGGTTTTCATGTCGCCCCGGCGCAGCTTGCTCCCTTCAGGCGCATTCCCAAAAACCACGCGAAACTCATGAAGTTGTTTCTCGCCTTCCCACATTTCGAGCTTTTTCTTCGCCTTGTGAATGAGGATTTTCAGCTTGGGCTTGGGTGCTTGGGCCTGCCTCTCTTCACGAGGCGCATGGCCGGCGTCAGCAGGGCCGAACGCCGGAAAAAAAAGGCATACAGCACACAAAAACGGTTGAAGGGTGCGCATGCAAAACACCCTAAACACAATGTCAAAAAAGTTGCTACAACCCAGGGGCCAGCGCACACTCATGGCGGCTGGCCCTTGCGTGTCTCAGTTTGCGGCGAGGGAGAGGCCTATTGCCACCTCAGCCCATAGCTTTTCTATGGCAGCCTCCCCCTCCTCCGTGGGGTGAAGGCCACAGTCTTCACCTTCGCAATACAGTTGGTCCGGGTTGTTTTGGAAGTGGGTCCACAAGTCCGGGCCGGGAGTCAGCCCCATTTCGGCGGTAACCCGGTCAATAACCTCGTTCAAAACCGCTGTTTGAGAGGCATTGCCATCCGTTCGGTAGGGGATTCGCGCAACAATGGGTTTTTTCTTTGCGGCAAGGAGGGTGTTGATGATGCTCCTCAAATTCCTCTCGAAGCCTCCTCCCTTCTCATTAGGCTCCAAACCATCATTGCTCCCTATGCCGATGGCCCAATGGTCAACACCTGGGCTGTTGGCCAAAGCCTCATCCAGCCGAGCCAAAAGTTGGCTGGAATTGTTCCCGCCTATCCCCAAATTCATCATGCTCGGAAAGCGCTCCCCATTGCTGGCGTGGACCCAGTCATTGAAATGCAGTGGGGAGGAACTTCTCCTGAATGTCTGTGCGGTGATGCTGTCACCAATGAAGCCCCAGGTGTCACAGTGTGTTGTCTTGCATTCGTTGATGTCATAGAGATCAAACTCGTCCATGCGATAGCCTTCCTCGGCCGTATTCGCCTGGAAGCGAATCCACTGCATATTGGGGCTGGAGAGGATATGGGAGCGGGTCATCACCCGGTTGTTGGCCACAGTGACCATGGTTGTCCACGTGCCATCCATCCCATCTGTGGAATCGCCAGAAACTTCAATGATATAGTCTGTTGGTGCGCCATAGTTATAGGTGCAATAACCATAATTGTGCCCAGCCTGCCACTGGAAGAACACCTTGGACAACGGCTTGGGCAGGCGGAAAATGGTGTGGCTCCCCAATTCCTGATCTTCCCATGTATCCCTCCCCTGGTTGTTATTCAGTTGATCGGTCTGAGAGTATCCCCCCGGGACGCTCACCTTTACGGCCAACTCACGCGACACCAACTTTGGATGATTCTCCTCATCCTCATTCTGAGGTTTGCCGCACGCCACCATCGCAACACACAAAATTCCAACCACACTCCATCCCCTCGCCATTACGCTATTCTCCTTTCAAAAGCCTTTTGTACTTCTCATATTTTTAGGTTGTGGCTCACTTATAATGCAAATTGTGCGCCAACATATTCGCAAATTAAAATCAACAGCCTAATGAGAATTCCGTTCATTCTATGGTGGGGCAGAAGTCCAGAAATGGGATGCTGAACCCATGGCGTAGAAAACACCTCTCCCCCAAAAACGGCCCCGCCTTGTTGCTTGGAAGGGGAGGGGGGAGGTGGCCCACAGGAAAACCATTTGTGGCCCTGGAGGAAGAATTATAAGGTGAGGGAAGGTGTGAGAAATGCATGTGCTTGTCGTTATATTGGGTTGTGGTGTTATTTATTTAATAGCCTATTTTTCCTATGGAAAATTTCTCTCGAAGAAGGTTTTCCGGTTGGATGACAGCCGGGTGACGCCGGCTGTTGAGTTGAATGATGGGCAGGATTTTGTTCCGGCCAAGAAGGGCATGTTGTTGGGGCAGCATTTTTCCGCAATAGCGGCGGCAGGCCCCATTAATGGCCCTATTTTGGCGGCAGTCATGTTCGGGTGGGCGCCCGCTGTTTTGTGGT
The DNA here is from genome assembly GCA_009786315.1 of Pseudomonadota bacterium. Lineage (GTDB taxonomy): Bacteria > Myxococcota > Myxococcia > Myxococcales > Myxococcaceae > WRKR01. The sequence continues at coordinate 2,889 of WQTM01000207.1, forward strand.
GCCTGGTGGGGGCCATTTTCATAGGCGGCATGCACGACATGGGCAGCCTCATCGCCTCCATACGCTATAGGGCCAAGTCCATTACGGAAGTCATCCGCCGCAATGTCTCAAGGCGGGCCTGGCTGCTGTTCATGGTTTTCATTTGGATAACGCTTGTTTATGTCATTGTCGCCTTCACGGACATAACGGCCAGCTCCTTTGTGGGAAATGTCACATTGGAAAACGGTGAAACCGTACTCGGCGCCGGCATTGCCAGCTCGTCGCTCATGTATTTGGCGTTGCCCATTCTCATGGGACTGCTCATGCGCAAGGCCGGGCTTTCGGAAGGCAAGGCGACGCTCATTTTTTTGCCATTGGTGGGGGTGGCCATTTGGTTGGGGCAACACCTCCCCCTCCACCTTCCGTTTGCTGAAGAGGCCGCGCAGCAAAAGGCATGGGGCATTCTCATTCTCATATATTGCCTGTTGGCCTCCATGGCGCCCATGTGGATTTTGCTGCAACCCAGGGGGGCCTTGGGGGGGTATTTCCTCTATGCCGTTTTGGTGGTGGCGGCCATAGGGCTTGTTTTTGGCGGCTATACCATTCAATACCCCGCCTTTATTCCCCCCACGGGGGGGGGGAATTCCTCCCCCCTCTTCCCTTTTTTGTTTATTACCATTGCTTGTGGCGCATGCTCCGGCTTTCATTCGCTGGTTTCCTCCGGCACAACGAGCAAACAAGTCCAACGGGAGTCCCACACCCAAGCCATTGGTTATGGCGGCATGCTGTTGGAAGGCATGTTCGCGTGCATTTCCATAGCTTGCGTCATGGTGCTCGCTTCCAACTCTGAAATTCTTTCCAAGGCCCCCAACTTCATTTATGCGCAGGGCATAGGCAGGTTTATGGAGTTGATAGGCATTCCCGCCGCGTTGGGCATCAGCTTCGGTTTGATGGCTTTTACGACTTTTGTCTATGACACTTTGGACGTATGCACACGGTTGGGGCGCTATATTGTTGAGGAGTTGACGGGTTTGAAAGGTTTGAAGGGCAGTTTTATTGGGACGGCCCTCACCGCCGGGGTGCCCGTTTTCTTTATTTTTCAGAGCATGACGGACGCAAAGGGGCAAGCCATTCCTGCTTGGAAACTGTTTTGGAATACTTTTGGCGCCTCCAACCAACTGCTGGCGGCGCTTGCGCTGATAGGCGTCAGCATTTGGCTGAAAAATGAAAGCAAACGCGCCTATGTGTGGCTGGCAGCGTTTTTCCCCGCATTGTGGATGTTTGCAATTTCCATTTGGGCCCTGGCCATAGCTGTCTATGAGGGCTGGGTGTTGAAAACAGGCCACCCCCTTATTCCTGTCATCTCCACCGTGCTGATTGTCCTGGCCCTCATGGTGGGTTTTGAAACCACCCTTGCCATGTTGCCCAAGAAGAAAAGGGCCCCCCTTGGATAGAGCTGCAGTTGACAGACACAGTCACGCGACATTAAGAAGGGGAGATGGAAATAGACATTGGAATTCATAAAGAAGACCGCGCAAAAATTGCCGAGGGTTTGTCACGGTTGCTTGCTGACAGCTACACCCTATATATGACAACGCACAATTTTCACTGGAATGTCAGGGGGCCCATGTTCAACACCCTGCACCAAATGTTTGAAGGGCAATATACGGAGTTGGCGGAGGCGGTGGACCTCATTGCCGAGCGTATTCGCGCCCTCGGGTTTTTTGCGCCAGGCTCCTATAGGGAGTTTGAAAAACTCAGCAGCCTCAAACAACCTGAAAATGTGCCCGACGCGGAGGGGATGATTCGGGTGCTTTTGAGCAACCACGAGGGGGTTGCCAAAACCGCCCGCTCTGTTGTGCCTCAGGCCGACAAAGCCAGTGACGAGCCCACCTTGGACTTGCTGACGCAACGCCTGCAACTCCATGAAAAAACCGCATGGATGTTGCGCAGCCTGCTGGAGAAATAAAAGGCAGCCGCTTCTGAAAATATTCACAAAAGGCTTGTCCACGGTCTCCGTTGACAGCATATACGGCATAGACAGCTTATGCTCATTACCCTTGCCACGCTTTTTGGCGCCATTGTCTTCTTTGTCAACGGAAAAATCAGAGCCGATTTGGTTGGGATTTGTGCGCTGTTGGTGTTGATGTTGACTGGCATTCTCACGCCGGCAGAAGCACTTTCTGGTTTTTCAAGCTCCATCGTTATTATGATGGTTGGCCTCTTTGTGGTGGGGGGCGCCATTTTTCAGACGGGGCTTGCCAAAGCCATCAGCAGCAAGTTGTTGAAATTGGCTGGAAACAGCGAGAATAAACTCTTTTTGCTGGTCATGCTGGTCACTTCCGGCATTGGGGGCTTCATCAGCAACACAGGGACGGTGGCGTTGATGTTGCCGATTGTTGTGAGTTTGGCGATGGCTGCCGGCACCAGTCCCAGCCGCCTGTTGATGCCTTTGGCTTTTGCCAGCAGCATGGGCGGGATGATGACCCTCATCGGTACTCCCCCCAACCTCATTATTAACGACACCCTCATGAAGGGGGGATATGAAGGGCTTTCGTTTTTTTCATTTTTGCCCATAGGCCTCATTTGCGTCACCACAGGCATTCTCATGTTGGCCCCACTGTGCAGAACCTTTCTCTCCCGAAAGGCCGATGACGACAAGGACAACCCAAGAGGCAAGTCTCTGAGCGACCTGGCCAATGAATACCAGCTGTCTCAAAAACTCTTTCGTGCGCGTGCAGTGGCGGGCGCTTCTATCATCGGAAAAACACTGCAACAACTTGAAATTTCTCAGCGTTATTCCCTCAACGTCCTCGAAATTAGGCGGAGAATCCACGCCCAAAAATCCTTCCTCAAACCCATCCACCAGAAAATAGCCGATGCCAAAACCATCATCCTCGAAAGCGACGTCCTCTACCTTGTGGGCGAGTTTGAGCGTGTCCAGGCTTTTGTTGAAGAGAACAAGTTGGATTTGATGGATGCGCGGCAGGCGGACAGGCCCTCGGAGGGGCAACTTCCCCCCGCTTTTTTGGGGCAGCTTCGGTTTGATACCATTGGTATTGCCGAGGTGGTGTTGCTGTCCAACTCGAGGTTGGTGAAACAGCCTGTCAAACAGTCGGGTTTCAGAGAGAAATACAACGTCAACATTTTGGGCATTCAGCGTGGAAACAAGTACATTCTTCAGAATTTGAAGGATGAAGTCATGCACTCAGGGGACGTGTTGCTGGTACAAGGTGAGTGGGGAAACATTGCGAAATTAAGTGAGAAGACTTCCGAGTGGGTGGTGGTGGGGCAGCCTTTGGAGGAGGCTTCGAAGTTGACTTTGGGCCACAAGGCGCCCATCGCCGCAGGCATTATGGTGATGATGGTATTGGCCATGGTGTTGAACCTCGTTCCCCCCGTCATCGCCGTCATGGCGGCCGCGCTTTTGACCATTTTGAGTGGTTGTTTTCGCAACGTGGAAGTGGCCTATAAAACCATTCGCTGGGAAAGTGTGGTGCTTTTCGGCTCCATGTTGCCCATGGCGGTTGCGCTTGAAAAGACGCAAATTTCCTCCACCATTGCCGGCACTTTGGCCTCCTCCTTGGGCAACTTTGGCCCCCTGGCCCTCTTGGCAGGCGTCTATTTTTTAACTTCGTTGTTGACGCTTTTCATCAGCAACACAGCGACGGCGGCTTTGTTTGCGTCCATTGCCATGCAGTCTGCCCAGGCGATGAATGTCAGCCCCTATCCCTTCATGTTTGCCGTAACAATAGCTGCAAGCATGTGTTTTGCAAGCCCTTTTTCCACCCCCCCCAATGCCCTTGTCATGTCCGCTGGCCGCTACCGTTTCATCGACTATGTGAAGGTAGGTTTGCCTTTGCAGGTGACGTTAGGAATCGTCATGGTGTTGGTATTGCCGTTGTTGTTTCCGTTTCACAAGGCAACCTAAGTTTTAGCGTGCACCCCAGTTGTGTTCGCCAAATTTCGAGTTTTTGGGCATAGGACTGGCTTGCATGGGCGGGGCTGGTGGAGGGAAGACGAACATAAGACGGAGAAGAAGAAGAATTCAATTTTCGCAGGACATGTTTTTTGAAACAGCTTTGGGCTTTGCTTCCATTAAAAAAGACATGTTGAATTTCAGGGTGTGCGTCAAAGAAACTTTGGAAGTCATTTGCCTTCTCTGAGGACGTCCGAATGCGCACATCCAAACTGCTGCCCTCCCGTATACAAAACTGCAACACATCCCAGAGTGCAATATGGGCGTTTTTAAGGGCCTGAATTTTCAAAGCATAGGGGGCATTTTTTTCAAACCCAAGGACTTCTGAAAGGATGGGCCAAAAGGCATTGTGGGGGTGTGCATAATATTGGTTTTCAGCGAGCGAGGTTTGCCCCGGCATGCTTCCAAGAATCAGCACGCGGGCATATTTGTCTTCAATAGGCTCAAAGCAAGAAATGCGCATGAGGTTGAGGTTTCAGCATATTCGTCTTCCGACTCAGCGAAGGCAACCGCAAAAAACATATGTTTAACCTCTGCTTGAAAAATGTGTCTAACCAGCACGCTCATACCCAAATTGAGCCTACAACGTTTGCATCACCTCAAGCAGATGTTTATAGCTGTCTACGTTGTGGTACTGAACGCCTGAGGTGGAAAACTCGTTGAATAGTTTTTGGGCACATAAAATTTTTGCCTGCTCAATGGGACGCAGATGCAGGCTGTCCAGAGTGCCTTTGGTTTCCGCTATGAAGAAGAGGTGCTTTACAGCACCGCGTTTGAACGCTATCGCCCAGTCGGGGGAGTAGTTGCCCACGGGTGTCGGTATATAAAAACCTTTTGGGCCTCGTGGCAATTTGGCATACACGACGACCTCATCAGCGGCGTCCACATCCTCGGCGAACGTTCGCTCAATGCTGTTCGCTGTCATACCATCCGTGAACACATAATCCTGAATTGCTTTTTTCGCCTTGAATGCCTTTGCATATTCCTGCGAGGACTTGCTCATGTTGAAAATGCCTTGCGTATAGGGTGACTCCGCGCTCGGTTGATAGGAGATATGCTCCACGACCACCGCCGCTTTCTGCCTGTTGATTTCCTCGACAACCCTTTGAATGAATTCCTCCGGGTTGAGCCGAAACATATATAGTTTTTTTTGGCAAAGGCCCTTGAGAATAGCGGCTGCGGTTCGGCGAGTCAGTGTTGTCCCTGCGGCGATTTTACCGACGAAGTCATAGGGTACGGCGCTGTTCTCCGTATGTTTGAGCGTCCGCGTCTGAGTGCGGGATACGTCAAAATCCACCCCTGTTTGGACACCCTCGGTCAGCGTATATTGAAGTTTGGCGACATGCAGCCCGGCATTGAGGGCCGCGATGGATTTTTCAATAAGCTCAGGACTGTCGAATTCCACCGTATAGGCGTATCGCCCATTGATGGCGTTCCACAAGCCCTGAAACTCCTGTTTATAAAAGTTGTCGTTGAGCGGGTTGTCTTTGACTTTGGTTTCGTGACCGTCCTCAATGATGTCTTCCAGAACGCTTGGCTCAAAAATGGCCTGCACAAGCGTATGTATTCCGTCAGCCAAAGGTGCAAGGTTATCCTTCAGCGGGGCAAGCTGTCCACTTTCCGCCGCGGTGCGATATTCGGAAGTTATAGCGCCATTGTCGTCAACGTAGTTGTTTCTGACAAGATGGTTATATACCACCGTTGCCTCTTGCGCGCTCAGCGTATGCACCTCGCCATTGACCATGAAGGTTTTGCCGGTGAAATACGCAATGCTCGCCTTTGTCGGGCGCTCATACAAATCCTCGCGAATTTTGCTCTGCAAATCCGCGACGAACCCGGCATAACTCTCGCTGGCGATGACAGTAAGTTTGTTGATGTCATGGACGAGTGTTTCACCGCACATATCCATATCCTGCCTGTCGCCGGACTGGTTGACGCACAGGCGCAAGCCACGCCCGACTTCCTGACGCTTTGCTGTGGCGTTGTCAGAGTGTTTGAGTGTGCAAATTTGAAAGACGTTTGGATTGTCCCAGCCTTCGCGGAGTGCCGAGTGCGAAAAAATGAACCGCGTCGGCTCTTCAAACGACAACAGTTGTTCTTTATTCTTCAGAATTAGGTTATAAGCCGAAATATCGTCTGAAAATTCGCTGCCGCGTTTGACGGTACTATTCACAAAGCGCTCTTTTCCCCCTTGCTTGTCGATGGAAAAGTAGCCGCGATGGGTTGTGTATACCTCAATCTTTTGTAGGTACTCCTGATATTCACTTTGGAACAGCGTTCGGCGTTCATTCAACGCATCGACATACTCCTGCTCGAACATTTTGCCATATTCGCCAAGCAGTTCCACTCCACCCTCTCCATATTGACGGTATTTTGCCACTTCGTCGATGAAGAACAGCGAGAGGCATTTGATGCCCTGCTGGAACAGTTTTTCCTCTTTGGCCAGGTGAGAACATATGGTTTCCCGAATTTGAATACGGCGGATGTCGCTCTCATTAATGTTGCCGCTGGCGCTGCCCGCCGAAAGGGTTTCACCGTTTGAAAAAGCCACCATGCCCTGAAGCGGGTCAACATTTGCGATGAATATGCCTTTATACTGTTCCAATTCGTTAGACGCGGCATACAAACTGTCGCCCTCGCCAAGAAGGCGCATCTCCCGTTGGATACCGCTTTTGTGCTTAACCTCAAACTCCAGGCGGGCACGGGGTGGCTTTTTTCTGTCAAGGACGATTTCCGTGAGATAGAGATAGCCATCCGTACCGCGCAGGTTTTTTATTTCAAAGCCTTTTACTTCTATCTTCTTGACGAGTTTCTTTTGAAAGGCGTCGAGAGCGTCAAGCACATAGACCAGATTGTGCGATGTTTTATGTGTTGCGGAATAGTTCAGTGAAAATAGCGGATTGAAGTTGTTTTTCAAAGCGGTTTGCGTTGCCGTGCCGCCCATTTTTTGCGGCTCGTCCAGGATGACAATCGGGCGATTGGCCTTGATAACGTCAATAGGGCGGCGAGAACCGAATTCGTCACGTTTGGAATAGATGATTCGCGACTCCTTGCTGCGCCCGTCCTCTTTCAGGCTGGTGGCGAAGGCTTGAATGTTGATGATGATGACGTTGATGCCAAAACCGCTGGAAAACTCGTCAAGCTGATGCAAATTTGAGGAATTATATACAAAAAATCGGGCTTTTATGCCATACAACTCCATAAAGTGTTCCTGCGTCATCTCGAAAGACTTTTTCACGCCTTCACGGATGGCGACGGATGGAACGACTACAATATATTTGCTCCACCCATAGCGTTTGTGAAGCTCGAACATGGTTTTCGTGTACACATAGGTTTTGCCTGTACCTGTTTCCATTTCCACGTCCAGACTTACCGCACCAAGCGCCTTGAGCAGTGTTGGAGAGAGGTTGAGATGGTTCGCCGTCTGAATTTCGCGGATATTTTTCAGAAGCTGCTCGTCCGAAAGTTCAATCGCCGCGTTGCAGTAGCCGGTGTCAGCTTCTTCGTCGTCAAAGAGCACTGCCCGAACAGGCTTGGCCACGTCGCGGCGATAACTTATGCATTCCTGTTTCGACTGGCCGTTGAATACGCGGAGTACCGCCCCCACCGCCTCGCTCTGAAACGGTTGTATTTTAAAGCTAAACTTCATCCGCCCCCATCATTTCATTTTCCTCCTCATCGTCATATGAATCATCCACTACAGCACTTTTCTGATGGTTGTAGGGCTGTAGGTTTTGAAAATTTGCTCGAAATTCACCAGCGTTGCGTCACGGGTGAAGCTGCTGTCACGGAACACGGCATAATAGGGTTTGCTTTTCGCGAGCTCGGTGACGATTTTGTCTGTGGCACGCCCAAAACAGGCCATGAGATGGTTGTCAGCGACGGAGAACACCGCCTTGCCGTCGACTGTACGCTGTTCAATTTTGCTCGACAGTGGCAGTCCCAAATCCAGCATGACCTGAAACAGCAAGTCTTCGGCGTTGCGGTCAGGTTTGATGTTGTCGACGAGGCCGTCAAGGTTGAGTTGGAATGTGCCGCCCGAATTGACCATCTCCTGGGGTGTGTAATACACGTTCTTCATGTTGCTGCTGTCGAGTTTCAAGACGCGGAAGCCGATGTCGAGATTGCCTTCTTTGCCCGCGGTGTCGGTTTTTGTTTTTGCTCCGGCACGGCGTATGCGCTCTTTGCCGATTTCGCAGATGTTTTTATAGCCAGCTTTCGCGGCCTCGCTGCTTTCGTCGCATGCTTCGGGAAGCTGCACCATGATGAATTTGCGATTGCCGCCGTCCTCGGCATTGAGTTGCATGACCGCGTGAGCGGTTGTGGAAGAGCCGGAGAAGAAGTCGAGGATGATGGAATCGTTATCCGCAGCAATTCTGGCCATTGAAACAACGAGCTCTTTGGGTTTTGGCGTATCAAAAACTGACAAACCCTCGAACAATTCTTTTATGACAGCAGTAGCTTGGCGAGTCGTTCCAAACCTATCTCCATCCCAAAGATTTTCAGGGGTTCGACCACGCTGTTCTGAAAGATATATCTTACGAATAATCCCAGAGTAATCTTTCTTAAAGATGACTTCACCAGACTTAAATTTCTTTTTTATGCTTTCCTCAGACCAACGCCAGCCATTTTCAGGTGCTTTAATGACCTTCCCATCCGGGGCAATAATATCATAGCATAGCGTTTTTCTGTAATTCGGGCTTCTTACATCACCATTTCGCCAGAGCCCTTTAGGGTCATCATCAGGATTTGAGTAATTTTTATTATCTTCATCTGTTCGCTTGAAGTAGAAATTTGGTAGACTTTCTATCTTTTTGGTATATGCAAGAATATGGTTATATTGTCGAGAAAAGTGCAGCTCATCATTTTTGCTTTGTTGGGTATGTTTCCAAACGATATTTGCAATAAAATTCATTTCACCAAAAATTTCATTGCAAATCTTTTTTAAATTTCCAATTTCATTATCATCAATACTGATAAAAATAACCCCATCATCCGCCAGCAAATCCTTCGCAATTCGCAGCCGTGGGTAGATCATATTCAACCAATCCGTATGAAAACGTCCATTGCTGTCCAAATTTCGTACCATTCGGTTGCCATCTTCATCGTATTGAAAATCACGCGCCAAAAACCCACTCGCGTTTTCAGAAAAATCATCCTCATAAATGAAATCATTGCCGGTATTATACGGCGGGTCGATATAAATCATTTTCACGCGGTTCAGATATGTTTCCCGCAACAACTTCAACACGTCTAGGTTGTCGCCTTCAATGTAGAGATTTTCCGTGTTGTCGAAGTCCACACTTTCCTCGCGGCATGGGCGCAAAGTCGCAGCAATAGGAGCATTTGCCAACAGCACGGCTTTTTTCTTGTCCGGCCAAGTGAACTGGTAGCGTTCCTCCTTGCCGGAAACAACGTGCGTGTTTATTTCTTGCCGGAGAATGTCGGCGTCAATGGCGCGAACAACTATTCCGTTTTCATCAATGCTTTCCGTGACGGCATTGGGGAATAAAGCCGTAAGGGCGGCGAAATTACGCTCGGTGAGGTCAGGGGTGCGGAGGGGGAGTTTGTCCATGGATTTGCCCCTCAATCTAGGCGCATTACGTCGGCCAATCAAAAAAAATAAAAATGCCCGCATAGGCAAGCGTGAGCTGATGCTTCAAGTCGGCAAAGCGGTTATTGACGGGTGTTGCCGAAAGCATCCGCAGTTTCACTTTGTTCAGCAAAATATTGTAGCGATTGTCTCATACGTTTCCTGTTGGTATTATATTTCGTTAAATATTTTCAAAATATTTTAAAACAATATATTATTTTCAATTTGGGCAGGGAAGAGGGGAGGGGGGTGCCAGCGGAGACGAGAATGAAAAAACTGAAAATATTCTATTTTTCCGGAACAGGAAACGCGAAACAAATTGCGTCATGGTTTTCTGAAGCGGCCCGCAAGAGAGGAATGGAGGTGCAAACGGCCAATATTGGAAAACTCAACAAAAGCAAAACAGAAATGCCGCCTTTTGAGTTTTCGGACGAGTTGATTGTTATTATTTCTCCCATACATGGTTTTAACTACCCTCACATAACATTAAAATTCATCAACCGACTTCCCAAAGGAAGCAACCGTGTTGTTTTGATGAACACTCGGGCGGGGCTGAAAATTGGGAATTGGGTGACGTGGGGGTTGTCGGGGGCGGCATTTTTCTGCTCCTCATGGGTATTAAGGAGGAAAGGATATAAAATTGTTGGACAAATTCCTTTTGACATGCCGTCCAATTGGATTTCAACGCACCCTGCGTTGACGGACAAAGCGTCCAAATTTATACATGAAAAGAACCGCCAACGGGTTGAGAAACATGCGGAACTCATATTTTCAGAAAAAAAAGACTTTCTTGCCCGTCGAGAGTTGGCGCAAGACATTCTAATTTTTCCAATAGCTCTGGCTTATTATTTTTTTGGACGGTTTTTGTTTGCAAAATCCTTTTATGCGACCAACGCTTGTGACAATTGTGGCATTTGCGAGAGGGAATGCCCCGTCCAAGCCATTCAAAACAGTGAACATTTGCCGTTTTGGACATACAAATGTGAAAGCTGCATGAAGTGCATGAATGTTTGTCCAAAGCGCGCCATTGAAACCACGCATGGACTTTGGGTTGTGTTGACGGTTTCAAGTTTCATATTGTCTGCTTTGTTTGCCAAACTGCTCAGCCTTTCAGGGTGGGCCGACACGTTGTTGTGGAATGTTATATTTTTTGTTTTGTTTTTTGCTCTCTATAAAATACAATATATATTTCTCAAAAACAAATGGGTTGGGGGGTGGATTGCTTTGACTTCGCTGACACACTACAAATTTTGGGGAAGATATTATTCAAACAAGAAAAGGCGCTAAAGCTTTTCGTCCACAGGCAGAAGACTTGCCCCCCCGGTGGCCTATGCTAAGTGAAGGGGAAGCGAAGGAGCAGAGATGAGCAAACTCAAAGGCACATGGACACTCATTACGGGGGCTTCCGCAGGGTTGGGTTGTGAAATGGCCCGTGTGGTTGCACGCCGTTATGGGGGTAACCTCCTTTTGGTTGCCCGGCGCAAGCAGCGCCTTGAGGAGTTGGCCGCCCAATTGCAAGAGGAGCACGGCATTTTGGCCAAGGCCCTGCCGGCGGACTTAAGCACACCCGAGGGCATAGAGACGTGTTTTCAGGCTGCTTGTGCACAGGAGGGCCTCAAGACGGCCATACTCAACGCAGGCATTACCTATTGGGGGCGCCTCCATGAGCAGTCCCCCCAAAATTTGAGCGACATTCTCTCGACGAATGTGCTTGCACCAGCCCAGCTGGCTTTGCGTTTTGCGCAACATTTTGCAAGGCACGGGGGGGGGCGGCTTTTGTTGGTTTCCTCGGTGGCGGGTTTTTCGCCCATGCCCATGCAAAGCAGCTATGGTGCCAGCAAGGCTTTTCTCACGAGTTTCGGCCAGGGCCTCCACCACGAATTTCGCAAGGACAACGTGCACATAACCACATATGCCCCCGGTGGTATTGACACCGAGTTGCTTGTATTGACGGGCCTTGGCCAAAAGTTTAAGCCCGGCAGTTTTGGCATTATGAGTGCCCCCAAATGTGCCGAATTGGCCCTCAAGGGCCTTTTGGCAGGCAAGCGCCTTGTGGTGCCCGGCCTTTCCAACCGCCTGCTGGCCTTCGTCATGCGCCACTTCCCCACCTCCACAACATTGGCTTTTATTTCACGACTTTATGCAAAACCTGACAACCTCAAACCCTGAGTTTTCTCCATTTCACAACACCTTGAAGCAAGCCAGGGCCCGTTCATGCCCACTGGGCTTTAGGTGAAAACAGTGGAATTCGGCGAGGTGGCAGCCTTGGGTGGTGGCCAGGGACTCCAGGCCGGGCCTTTGGCCCTCGTCGGCTTTGCCCAGCATGGCCAACACTTTGCCGCCAGGTTGCAAATAGGCTTTGGCCAACGGCACAAAGGCGCCCACCTCCATGAGGGCACGCGACACCACGGTGTCAAAACCCTCAAGGCGCTCCTCTTGGGCCTGGCCACGCGCAAACAAGGGGCGTACCTGTACGCGGGGGTGCAGGCCGCAGCATAGGGCGGCATGTTGCAGGAAGGCCGCTTTTTTGGCCGAGGCTTCCACAAGGCACACCTCCAACTCCGGCATGGCCATGGCCAATATGGCCCCTGGAAACCCCGCGCCACTGCCCAAGTCCAACAGGCGCCGGCTGCCGCGCAGCAGCGGCAACAGGTGCAGTGAGTCGACGAGGTGCTTTTCTACCACCTCGGCAGGTTGCGTTAGCGCTGTTAGGTTTATACGCTGGTTCCACCGCAACATTTCATGGCTATAGCGCACAAGGCCCTCCACCGCCCCCCCGGGCAAATGCCACCCCTCCCTGGCCAAGGCCTCCTCAAGCAAGGTTTTCAAAACCATTTTCTCCTCCACTTCAAAAACTCACCCCTGTTGTTTGAGGCTCCGGCAAAGCCCACGTCCAAGGCGGGGGTGGAAGAGGGGCCATACTGGGCATAGGGGCAGTAGGGGGGGGAGTAGAGGCAGTAGGTGGGGTAGGGGCAGCAGAGCCAGCAGCAGCAACCGAGGGGGTAGAGCCCCCCCCTCCCAGAGAAGCATACATTTCAGCAAAGGCATAGACGTCCGGCAATACTTGTTTGACATAGAGGCGTGTTTCCCGGAATGGAATTTCCTCAATCCACTCGTCCAGGGGGCGTTGCCCGTGCGTACTCAGCCATAGCAGAACGGCCTTGGGGCCCGCGTTATAAGCGGCAATAGCGGGCGCCAAATGTCCAAAGCGCTCGACGAGTTTTTGCAAATACCAACTGCCGAAGGAAATATTGAGGGCTGGGGCGAACAACGCGTCCGAGTTGGAGAGTGTCATACCCAGTTGTTGTGCAATACGCTGTCCCGTAGGGGGAATAATTTGCATAAGCCCGCGGGCATTGGCATGGCTCAAGGCGTTGACGGAGAAGGCGCTTTCCCGGCGCATAACAGCCCACACCAGGGCCGGGGGGAGGAGGTGGCCATGGCAGGAGGAGAGGACTTCGGCCTCGAAGGCGCGAGGGAAGAAGAGGGAGAGGGGCAGAGGCTCCCTGCGGGAGAATGCCGCCCCCCACAAGTGCCGTGCCGCCAGCTGGTAGGCCACGTCATAGGCGCCCAAGTTTTGCAAAGCCGTCCCCAGGCGCAAGGCCGCCTCGCTGTTGCGCACCTGTCGACGAAGGGTTTCTATTTCAGTTTGTGCGTCAGCGAAGAGGCCGGCCTGGAAGAGGGCTTGGGCCAAGGCCAACTCCTGGGGCATTGGGGAAGGGGGCAGGGCAGGCAGTAGAGGGAAGAGGGCCTCGTTTTTTTGGAGGCGCTCTTTGGCCATACGCCCATAGAGGCTAGCGGGGAAGTTGTCCGCCAAATGGGAGAGGGCTGACTCATAGGCTGTTATTTCCGCGGGGCTGGTTTGTGGGGTACAGCGGGCGGCCCAATAGAGGAATTGGGGATAGAGGGGGGAGTTGGGCCATTGTATGGCTGCTGTTTGCCAAGTTTGGCTTGCCTTGTCGCAATGGCCCTGGCGGAATTGTGCCCAACCTTGGAACCAGCGTGCGTCGACGGCGAAGCTGGAGTGGGGGTATTCGTCTGCAAATTTTTTGAGGGCAGTTTGGGCCTTCTCCCATTGGCCCTCGTTGAGCCATAGCCAGGCGGACATAAAGCGGGCCTCGTCGGCGAGTTTGGGAGCGCCTTTGTTGGCGGCTTTTGCCAGCCATTGCCTGGCCGACGTATTCTCTCTGTTGCGTATATGGCGCCTGGCCACAAGCCAAGCGGCCTGTTGAGCCAGCAGGGGTGTCCCCTTGAGGGCCAGCGCTATTTGGGGTTGAGCCAACTCAGGTTTGCCTTGTGTGAAATAAGCGCGTGCGCGCCAGAAGGCGGCCTCTGCTTTTTGGGCAGGCTCGAGTTTTTGGGGCAAGCGGCCCAACTCCTCCAAAGCTTTTTGGGAGGCGCCGCCCTCCACGAGGTTTTTGGCGCGCAGCAAGCGCTCTGCGGGTTTGCGGCGGAAGGCAGGGAGCCTGGACATGGGGAGCTCCTCCAGAGTTTCCTGTGCCCACACTCCATGGGGGTGGGTGGGGAAGCGTACGGCCAATTGTCCCAGGGGAGAGAGGGCCTTGTCCTGCTGTTGCATGCGGAGATAATTAAGGGCGAGGAGGAAGAGGGCCTCGGGGTTTTGGGAAGGCTCCGCGGCCAATATTTTGAGGGAGGAGGCATATTGGCCGTGGAGGAATTGCAACTCAGCCATACGCAGTTTGGTTTTGGAGAGCAGCCAAGCGGGGGCGTTGTCCATTTTTTGGAGAAGGAGCAAAGCCGCGGGTATTTCCCCGGCATAAGCATGGGCCTGTGCGAGGTACCAGAGGGAGAAGGGGAGGAGGGGGGGTGGGAGCCCAGGAGAGGAGGAGGCCCCCTGGAGGTATTCGAGGGCCCTGGTGGCCCCCGGGGAGGGG
>WQTM01000208.1 GCA_009786315.1 Pseudomonadota bacterium
GGGGGCTAGGGGGGGGGTTGGCCTCTTTTTCAGAGGGTTTGGCCTGGTGGAGGGTGGGGGGCCTTCTTTTTGTGGGGGGGGTTTTGACGGCGTTGACGCCCTGTGTATACCCCCTCATTCCCATTACGGTGGGCGTATTGGGGGCGACCAAGGCCCGAAGCAAGGTGCAGGCGGTGGGGTTGACGGCGGCCTATATAGCCGGCATGGGTTTGGTATTCAGCGCAGCCGGGCTGATGGCAGCGCTTTCGGGCCAAGCTTTTGGTTTTTTGCTCAGCAGCCGTTGGGTATTGTTGGGGCTTGCCTGTTTTATGGCTTTGTTGTCCGCGTCCATGTTGGGTTTTTTTGAGCTAAGCCTTCCCTATGCGTGGGCGCAGCGCCTGGGGCGCATAGGTGGAGGTGGGGGCCTATGGGGAGCATTGTTGATGGGTGGGGCAGCGGGTTTGCTTGCCGCGCCATGCACGGGCCCCATACTTTCCGGGCTGTTGGCCTACATAGCGCAGCATCAAGCCCTGGGGTTGGGGGCGGTGGGTTTGTTTATTTATGCCATGGGCATAGGGGTGCCGTTTTTCCTCGTAGGCGTATGTGCGCTCAAGCTTCCGAAGGGAGGGAGGTGGATGGGGTGGGTGAAGTATTTTTTTGGGGTGGTGTTAGCGGTATTGGCGCTCAACTATTTGAAGGGGGCGTGGCCGGCATTGGACTCGGTGGTGGTGTGGGTGGCGCACAGTTTGGGGCGGCCTCTGGGTTTGGCCCTGGCAGGGGTACTTGTTTTTCTAGCCATCATATGGGGTGGAAGGCAAAGCCCGGAGAAGGGGAGGGCGGAGTGGGCAATATTGGGAATGTTGCTTGTGGCCATATTCATGCGTTTTGAGTTGCCGCCGGAGAAGGGTGTGCTCCAGTCCCCTTTTGTTTGGGACTATTTGTTTTCAGCCCAAAGCCATTCTATGGCGGGTTTTGACGAAGCATTGTTGCAGGCCAAGGAGGAGGGGCGGCCTGTGTTGGTTGATTTTTTTGCGCAATGGTGTGTGGCGTGCAGGGAGCTTGACAAAATCAGCTATGCCGACGCGAAAGTGCAGAGGGAAGCGGAGCGTTTTATACGCATTAAGGTGGATGGCACTCGGGAGAGCAAGCAGATAGAGGCGCTCTATGAGCGGTTTTCAATACAAGGTTTGCCAACGGTGATATTCATAAGCCCCAAAGGCGAATTGCTCTCCAGGCCCCGTATGGAAGGTTTTCTCGGGCCAAGAGAAGTGCTGAGGTTGATGCAGCAAGTCCATTAGGCATGGCTTTGGGTTGCTTTGTTTTAGCAAAACCTACCTTTTGCCGAATGCTTTCGAAATTTAAAACGCGAACACTATATATAGATTGTTTTTTGAAAATTCCACCATATATAGTGGCCAACATGCTTTTTCGCAGCTTAGCAGTCAGCTAATGCCGCATAAAAATCATCCTTGGTGCTCATTTTGAGGTGTACATGTCCGTGTCTTCAGCATCCTCCCCGTTTCATTCTGTCCCCTCCACCCCTGCTCCCTCCCAGGTTTTTCCTCCAACCAACCCCGCCGAGCCACACCATGCCCGCTATCAGGTGATTCGTCGCAACGGTTCGCTTGTTGGTTTCGAGCCCAATAAAATTTCGGTGGCGATGACCAAAGCGTTTTTGGCAGTACGTGGCGAGCAGACTGCAGCCAGTGTGGCCATGCGCGCTCAAGTTAGCAAGCTGACGGAGACCGTCATTGGCGCGCTGATGCGTCGCAAGCCGGAGGGCGGTTCTATTCACATAGAGGAAATTCAAGATCAAGTCGAGCTGGCGTTGATGCGCAGCGGTGAGCACGAGGTAGCACGTGCCTATGTGCTCTATCGCGAACGACGGGCGCAAGAACGTGCGGCGGCGGCACAGGCCGTTGTGGGGAAAGCGGCAGAGGCAACCTTGCATGTTGTTGAGGACGGTGTTTCAAAACCGCTTGACATGGCGTGGCTTGAGCAGCTGCTGCGCTCTTCGTGCGAAGGCTTGGCAGCGACGGAGCCGGAGCGCATTTTGAAGGCGACGTGCAAGGACTTGTATGACGGTGTGCCCATCTCTGAAGTACGCAAAGCCGTTGTGTTGGCTGGTCGTACGCTCATAGAAAAAGACCCGGTATACTCCTATGTAACAGCGCGACTTCTGCTCGACACATTGCGCTTTGAGGCACTCGGTGTGGCGACAACGCAGGCCGACATGGCCCAGCAATACCCGGCGTATTTCCCAAAATTCATTGCCCATGGCATCCAAATTGGCTTGTTGAATGAGGAACTGGCGAACTTCAATCTTCTCGCACTCGGCGCGGCTTTGAAACCGGAGAACGATCTAAAATTCGGCTACCTTGGTTTGCAAACGCTGTATGATCGTTATTTCCTGACAGACACATACAATCGACAATTTAAGCAGGGTCGCCGCTTTGAGTTGCCGCAATGTTTTTTTATGCGGGTAGCGATGGGGCTTGCATTGAAGGAAAAAGACCGCACGGCTCGCGCCATTGAATTCTACAATTTGTTGTCGTCGTTCGACTTCATGAATTCAACGCCAACACTGTTTAATTCGGGAACCCGACGCTCACAACTCTCGTCGTGCTATCTGACGACTGTTGCGGACAGTCTGGATGGCATTTATGACGCGCTCAAAGAGAACGCGTTGTTGTCGAAATTTGCCGGAGGGCTGGGAAACGACTGGACCAACGTGCGGGCAATGGGAGCACAAATTCAAGGGACCAATGGGCGTTCGCAGGGCGTCGTACCCTTTTTGAAAGTTGTCAATGATACGGCGGTGGCAGTGAATCAGGGCGGCAAACGCAAAGGCGCTGTGTGCTGCTATCTCGAAACTTGGCATCTCGACATTGAAGAATTTCTCGAGTTGCGCAAAAACACCGGTGACGATCGCCGCCGTACACACGACATGAGCACGGCCAATTGGATTCCCGACCTATTCATGAAACGGGTGATGGAAAACGGCGAATGGACGCTGTTTTCGCCCTCGGATGTGGCAGAATTGCACGACTTATGGGGCAAAGCCTTTGAAGACGCATACGTCGCCTATGAGAAAAAAGCTGAGCACGGGGAGATACGGCTTTTCAAAAAGCTGCCTGCTGTGCAGTTGTGGCGCAAAATGCTATCGATGTTATTCGAGACAGGGCATCCGTGGATTACCTTCAAGGACTCTTGCAATGCGCGCTCGCCACAGCAGCACGTCGGCGTTGTTCACAGCTCCAACCTGTGCACTGAAATTACTCTGAATACGAGTCCCAACGAAATTGCTGTCTGCAACTTGGGTTCAATCAATCTCGTCGCCCATATGAAGAAAACGCGCGATGGCTGGCAGATGGATTTTTCAAAGCTAAAACAGACGATAAGCACGGCGATGCGCATGCTTGATAACGTCATTGACATCAACTACTACGCCATCGACAAAGCAAAAAGTGCCAACTTGGCACATCGCCCAGTGGGTCTCGGACTGATGGGTTTTCAAGACTGTCTGCGGTTGATGCGTATCCCCTATGCGTCGGACGCCGCCATTCGTTTTGCCGACACGTCGATGGAGGCAATTTGTTATGATGCCTACTGGGCCTCAAGCGAATTGGCACAGGAGCGCGGCGTTTATTCAAGCTACAAAGGCAGCTTGTGGGACAGCGGTATTTTGCCGTATGACTCTATTTCGCTGTTGAGGGAAGCGCGTGGTGGCTATGTCGACGTCGACACATCTTCAACACTCGACTGGGAGGCACTGCGCCAACAAATCCAAAAACACGGTATGCGCAACTCGAATTGCGTCGCTGTTGCACCGACAGCAACCATCTCAAACATCATCGGCGTGTCGCAGTCCGTCGAGCCAGACTATCAAAACCTTTATGTCAAATCAAACCTTTCAGGCGAATTCACCGTTGTCAACGAACAACTGGTGGATGATTTGAAGGCATTGGGTTTGTGGGATGAGGTGATGATTGCCGACCTCAAATACTTTGATGGTTCGCTGGAAAAAATTGAGCGTGTTCCGAAGCATCTTCGTGAATTATATGCAACAGCGTTTGAAATTGAACCACGTTGGATAGTCGAAGCAGCGTCGCGTCGACAAAAATGGATGGACCAGGCGCAAAGCCTCAACATTTATCTCTCTGGCGCGTCCGGAAAAAAACTCGACGACACCTATAAACTTGCTTGGACGAAGGGTTTGAAAACAACCTATTACCTGCGGACGCTGGCCGTCAGTTCAGCCGAAAAATCAACAGGACTTGGCGGAGAATTGAATGCCGTCTCAGCGCATTCACCCAGAGAAGAAACGCCTCCAAAATTTTGCTCAGCGTCGTGTGAAGCCTGTCAATGAGCAACACCCTGAAATAAACGTCATCAAAGAAGGAGAGACCCATGTTAACCTTTGAAGAAATTTCCGCTCATAGGGCCGCTGACCGTGCAATGGCCAACGCCGCGAAAAAACAAATTGAAACCCGCCGCGTGCGCGTTGAGGACAAATTCATCATCAACGGCAAAGCGGATGTCAACCAGCTCGTACCCTTCAAATATAATTGGGCCTGGGACAAATACCTTGCAGCTTGCGCAAACCACTGGATGCCGCAAGAAGTCAACATGCAGCGCGACGTCGAGTTGTGGAAAAACCCAAATGGACTGAGCAGTGCTGAACGACTTATTGTCATTCGCAACCTCGGCTTTTTCTCAACCGCCGATTCTCTGGCTGCAAACAACATTGTGCTTGGCACCTATCGCCACATCACCGCGCCGGAGTGCCGCCAATATCTGCTGCGACAAGCATTCGAGGAAGCGATTCATACGCACGCTTACCAATATATTGTTGAAAGCCTTGGCCTCGACGAAGGTGAAATTTTCAACGCCTATCATGAAATCCAATCCATTGCGGAAAAAGACGCGTTTCTGATGCCGTTCATTGACACGCTCATTAACCCCGCCTTCAAAACTGGAACTGTCGAAAACGATCAAAAATTGCTGAAGTCCCTCATTGTCTTCGCCTGCATTATGGAAGGCTTGTTTTTCTATGTCGGTTTCGTGCAAATTCTGGCGCTCGGCCGTCAAAACAAACTGGTTGGCGCCTCCGAGCAATACCAATACATCCTTCGCGATGAGTCCATGCATTGCAACTTTGGCATGGATATGATCAACACCATCAAACTTGAAAACCCGCATTTGTGGACACCCGAATTCAAAGAGGAGCTGGGCGAGCTTATGAGAAAAGCGGTCAACCTTGAATATGCCTATGCGGAAGACACCATGCCGCACGGCGTGTTGGGTCTCAACGCATCCATGTTCAAAGAATACCTGCGTTTTATTGCCAACCGACGTTGCCAGCAAATCGGTCTGGAGCAACTTTTCCCTGGTGCCACCAACCCGTTTCCATGGATGTCGGAAGTCATCGACTTGAAAAAAGAAAAGAATTTCTTCGAAACACGCGTAACGGAATACCAAACAGGTGGGACCCTAAGTTGGGACTGAAGATTTAAGTCTAGCGGCAAACGCCGGAGGAACATTGTTTGCCTTTGGGACAGGCATTTCCGCAAAAACCGCAATTTTCGGAATTGGTTTGGAAGTTAAACCCTTCGTCTTTGCAGCAATAGGACAAGCCGCCTTGTTTGGGGTAAATGCACTCAAAACCATCCCCTCCACAGTCGCTGTCCTCCTCGCAATAGAAGGGCATGGTTTCGTCAAATTCAACTTTGCAGCTTGCTGCGAAAAGCACAAGCAGCCCCAAAATATAAAAGCGCATATAAGCTCTCATCAGAAAGTTCCTCCTATGCCCATGACGACGCCAATTTGCCCGTCAACATCATCCAAGGGGTTCTCAGCTACTTTGCCTGGTGCGACAAACATCCAAATGGTTCCACCTGCCACCATAGCCCCTCCTCCTCCCACGAGGATGTTGGCCAACAAGGCATAAAGCTTCGCCTGGTTGGCCTCTTTGCGGGTAATGCCGAGGATGTTGTTTTTGTTCTCATCCACGGCACGTTTCTCAATGGACTTGGCGGTGAGCCCAAAATAGACGCCTGTCCCCATTGCCGCCAGTCCTGCCAGGGCGACATAAAAACCTGGGCGGGCATAAATGGGTTTATTTTTTCTATCAGGGTCAGGCGATTTCCAGGCTCGAGAACTAAAGGGTTTGTCCAGGGGTTTGGCAACCAGCAGCACTTTGACAAGCTCAACTTTGTTGGGTTGAATGTGGACTTCGGTATTGAAAGGCAAAAACCCTTCTGCCTCAGCGAGCAAGGAATAGCGGCCGCGCTCCAACAAGGTTTCGAAGGAGCCCCTGCCAATTTCTTTGCCTGAAAGGCTGACTTGAGCAGAGGACTCGACAGCGTCGACAACCAATTTTCCAAGGCCGGCATCCAAGGTTGCAGTCATGCGGTGGAAGGCACTTCGAGCTCTCGCCAAGAATTCTGCTTCTGTTTTGGTTTTGGAGGGTTTCACCAGTCCGGTGAAGCCGCTTGTCTGTTGTTTTTGCTCACGCTCCGGACTTTCGGCGGTTTCTGTTGTTGGTTGAGCCATTGTCGAGTCATAACCCCAGAGTGTCAACAGGGAGCCTGGTCCTGAAGGTGTCAGGGCACCTGAGAGAACGCGGTCGACACCCAGTGTTGCTGCCAGCGACTCAAGGCAGGCTTTGTCTTTGCATTCGCTGGGGGTTTTTTGGAGGGTTTTGAGGGCAGGAAGCACCTCTTGGGGGCCCAATAGGCGGGAGAAGCGGCCTGCTTGGGTTGCGGCAGTGAGTTCGCGTTGAAACTCGGCGTTGAGGTGTTTGGCTCTTTCAGCTTGGCGGTTTCCGACAGGGTGAATACCGGTGAAGGCCAGCGAGGGGGCGAAGCGGCTGCTCGAAGAGGGGGGCTCGTCTGACAAGTCCAATTCCAATTCTTGCGCCTGTGCTTGAGCAAGCCAACCAAAAAGACAGACGACGAAAAGATAAGGGCGCATGGGGGGCCTCAAGTTAGACATAGCTTCTCAACTGTAACTCAAACTCGTGGAGATCTCTCAAAAAGCGCCATTCCTTGCCGTTCGCTTCGATAAATTTTTCTTGAGCGAGATAACGGATGGCGTTTTCCAAATTAGGTTTTGACAAAGCCTCTGCCATTGTCAATTTTCCAAGAAGCAAATTGGCCTGTCCCAAAGCAATGGCTTTTTTTAACAATTCTTTTGAATCAACGCTGCTGTTTTTCTCCATTGTTTGGATGGCGAGGGCAGCCAGCCTATAGGATTCGAGGTAGTCGCGCAGGAGGTTTGCCAAAAACTCCAGTCGCAAAACGGCGAACTCTTCCGTCGTAAGCACGTAATTTTTATCAACAATGGATAGGAGTCCCAATTTTTGAAACCCCACCCATTCTGCATGGAAGTCCGGCTTGGGGTGAGAGACGAACTCGAATTGGAAGAGGGAGCTTAGAAACGCAGCGCGTTGGTTAACCTGCTTTAATGTAGGCTCACCGTTGTTGCTTTGAATGGCCAAAGCCAGCATAGAATGGGAGGCGAACCAATTCAGCAGGCTGTTTTTATTGAAAGAGAGCTCCAAGCGTTTTTCTTCTTGGACTTGGAAGATGGTATTGTTTTCTGTTTGGGCGACGCGTACAGACTTTTCTGCGACGAAGCGGTGCATGGTTTCTTCTATGGGGCCAAGCACACAAGGGGAGGAGGGGGCATTGTTCAGCGAGGTGGACAGTGGGGCACCCATATGGGCAGCGAGGTGTCGCAGGCAGCCGATGCGCTCGGCGATTTCGTCTCCGAGCAAACCTCGTTTTTGGTGGGCGAGCAAAGCGGTTGCGAGAAGGGCATGCGGCGTAATGGTAGAGGCCTGGCTGATGGCGTGCATGACTTTGGAAGCGAGGGTTTGTACCAGGGCTGTTTTCTGTGTTTCCTGTATGGCTGAGCGTTGTATATGGCGCTCTTGCATCAACTGGGCGAGGGAGATGGGGTTTCCGAAGCGGAGGTGAATGCTGCCATAGCGTTTGGTCAGCACTTTGGAGGAGGCCAGCAAGCGGCCAATATCCTCGTTTTTTTTGGTTTTCCCTTTCAATTCTGCTGAATAACTCGACAATTCGACGACGCGCTCATAGTCAATGGCCACGGGGATAAAGTGCAAGTCTTCGCGAGCGCCTTCCAAGACAGCATCCACCAGCCAGGAGAACAAACCCATTTTGGGGACGAGGAGTTTGCCATTTCGGGAGCGGCCGCCTTCCGGGAAAAACTCGTGGGTAATGCCGTCTTGCACAAGTTTTTTCAAATAGGCTCTGAAAGCAGCGGCATAAATTTTGTCGCCGCGGAAGCTACGCCTTAGAAAAAACCCGCCGCAGCGTCGCAAAAAAGTCCCCAAGGGGAAGAAGGAGAGGTTGGCGCCAGCGGCGACCAGCGGAGCGCTATAACCGCGTTGCCACAGGACAAAGCTCATCACCAGATAGTCGACGTGGCTTTTGTGGCTGGGAACCAGGACGACGGGCGTTTTTGTAGCCACTTTCATGGCTTTTTCCAACCCAGCTTCGTCGACTTCAATGCCGTCATAAATCCGATGAAACACCAGAGACATGAGGGGGGCGGCCAAAGCCAGCACGGTGGAGTTTTGTTTGGCTGCAATGGAGCGAAGAGCGCGGTTGGCTTCTTTTTGAGCGGATTCGATGCTTTTGGATTGTTCTTGAGCAATGTTTGAAAGGCGGTTGCAAAAGTCGCGATCTCTCACCGTTTCTCGAAGCAAGCGCTCTCTGGACTTAATGGGCGGACCAAAGACGGCGCGTGTTTCTCTGGCGAGGTGTACATTCAAAACGCCGCGTACTTTATGGGCCAAGAGAGGGAGTTTTTCGGTATCCGCTCCTTGGACGAAGGCGCTCAGGTTGATGGGCTCTCCCACGCGGAATTGTGCGCGATGGAAATTGGTGAGGAAGGCCCCTAGGGAGTGCAAAAAGCCTGGGTGTTCGGGTGCGCCGAAGACATGGTCCCAAAACCCCGGTGAAATTTTTTGTGCGGATTTTTCCCAGACGAACAATTCCGGCACCAAGAAGATGGGTTTGTCCAGTTGTTTTGAAAGCTCCACCAAAGCGGGGAAAGGGTCTTCTCGAACGACAGTCCCTTCGGCTTTTCCCAAAACCGTCTCTCTCAAGAAGACCATGCCGCAGCCCCCTTGGAGGAAGGCTTTTTGAAAACGTTCCTCAATGGGGCCACTGAGGTGGCAGCGGGAGAAGGGGCGCGTAAACCAGCGGCGCAAATTGGCAACTGCACGTACAGGCGGCATTGAATGCACCAACATGGCCCAGCTGAGGTAGAGGTAGTTTACCCAAGCTGTTGTCCTCATGACGTGCACCACATAACCTGTTTGGTATAAATGGCGCAATTCTGAGAGTGCTGTCGCAGAAAAACGAACGTGTTTGAAAAAACGCGAAGACAGCCTCCAACTCAAAGGTCCAAACTCTCTTTTAAGTTGAGCCTGAATGAAATTGCGTTCCCCTCGTGCCATGGACAATTCGCCGACTCGCTTGGTCAAGAGGTCTCCTCAGCACGAAACATGAAACGAACACGCTCTCGGTCCTTTGACAGAGAGCGAGAGATAACTGAAACGACAAAGCACGTTAGGCTATATTCTAGCCTATTAAAAAAAAATTACATCATTTCCTCTTTTCTATCTATCTCCTCATCCCCGTTCACATCATTCACCGAAGGATAGGCCTTAATTCGTTCCCGAGCAATTTTCCACGCCTGTTGGACCACCCAGGACAACGAGCGGTCTTGACGGTTTGCTTCGTCCTGAATTTCTTTCAACATATCTTCAGGAAAATATAATGATTGCTTTCGTTTGTCTGTTCCAGCCATCGATAAACCTCCATTGTTTATTATCTACGAGGTTAATAAAGTCACCCTTAAAGCCCTTAAAGTAATGACGGTACGCCCCCCATACCGGCATTCAACATACTTCGTTTAACACCATGACACCATGACCTCATTAACATTGCAGTTGTGGAGATTACCACAAAAAAACACTTTTGTGAATAGGTGTTCCAAAACCTGAATTATTTCAAACAAAAGAATATTCTAAGAATACAAAAAAGGGCTGCAAACATTCTTTGTTTGCAGCCCCTGGCCGTCCAGAGGGGGAAGGGAAACCGCCGAACTGGCCAAGTGCGTTAAGTCAAACATAACGCCGATAGGGTTTTTCAAACCGCCCATCTTTAGATAAGTCTAACCTCACTCAGGCCGACTCTCATGTTTTTGCATTCCAAAAAAAACCTGCTCTCATTCGAAAAATCATTATACAACAACTACTTGGAGTTGAATTTGCGAAGGGAGCGTCTCTTGTTGGCGGTTTCTGGCGGGGTGGATTCTCTGGCTTTGCTGCTGGCCACTTCGCGCATTTCGTCCAAGCTGAGTTTGCATGTTGAGGTGGCAAGCATCCACCATGGTCTGCGGGAGGAGGGTGCGCAGGAGGTGGATTTCGTTCGGGCCCTGTCTGCGAAACTGGGGACTCCATTTCATACACAGAATTTGAATATGCGTAGCCATGTAGCTCTCGAAGAGCGTGCGCGTCATTTGCGTTATGCGGCCTTGGAAGAAATTCGCGAGCGTCGGTGTTTGAATTTCATTCTCACGGCGCATACGGCTTCGGACCAGGCCTGTACTTTGTTGATGAGGCTTAGCAGAGGGGCGGCGCTTTCGGGGGCGAGGGGGATTTGGCGGCGGCGCGGGTATTTGCTTCGTCCTATGTTGACATTCAGGAGGGCGGAGGTGGAGCACTACCTGAAACAAACCTCCTTGTCGCCCGTCATGGATTTTATGAACAAGGACGAGCGTTTTTTTCGCGTTAGAATGCGACGTGGCTTGCTGAGAATGCTGGAGGATGTCGCTGGAGCCTCTGCAACGTTGCATTTGGCCCAATTTTGCCGGTATGCCGATGAAGACGAAGCCTTTTTGCAGCAGTTGGCTTTGCGTGCTTTTCAAAAAATTCAAGTATCGCCGACGGCTCTGGACGTCATGGGGTTTCTTTGCCTCGAAAAGCCCCTGCAGCGTCGTGTCCTCGCGCTGCTTTTGAGTCAACATGGCCTGGAAATAGACTCCAAATCCATTGAAAATTCCGTTGTAGCCATCCAAACGAAAAAAAATGCAACTTTGGCTCAAGATAGCCTTCTCAAATCCGAAAAAGGGCTTATCTTCATTGAGGCGGCCCCGCCACGCAAGAAACGTTTGGGCAAGAAACGCCTATTGTCGTGAGGGCAGTCTAGGGTTATTCTACCCTAAGAGCTTATTTATTTTCAGCTGAAGCAAAGGGTTTTTGAAACGTGCGTTCAAATTTGAAAAATATGGGTATTTGGGTATTGCTCATTACCCTCTTCGCCGTCATTTATGCCTTCTATTCCAAGAATAATGAAAACGTTCGAGAGCTCCCCATTACCGCTTTTCTCGAGAAGGTGAAGTCGAAGGAAATTTCCAAGGTTTCCATCAAAGAGAACATTTATGTTGGACACTTGAGCAGCAACCCCAAGGAGACGGTACGTTCCATTGGGCCCGCTGCGGATGCCAGCATTTTGCAAAAGCTTTCGGATGAAAATGTGGAAGTGCGGTTTGAGAGAGATGAGCAAGGGGGTTTGTGGCTGAGTTTGCTTGCCCAGTCGATTCCCATTATTTTGGTTGTCGGCCTTTTCATTTTTTTCATGCGTCAGTTGCAGGGCTCCAGCGGAAAGGCCATGAGTTTTGGAAAGTCAAAAGCGAAGCTTTTGTCTGAGAACCACAACAAGCTGACTTTTGCAGATGTGGCGGGGATTGATGAGAGCAAAGAAGAGCTTGAGGAAATTATTGCGTTTTTGAAAGACCCCAAGAAGTTTACCAAGCTGGGAGGGCGTATTCCCAAGGGGGTGTTGATGATGGGGCCGCCGGGGACGGGGAAGACGTTGTTGGCCAAGGCAGTAGCAGGGGAGGCGGGTGTTCCTTTTTTCTCCATTTCGGGCTCCGACTTTGTGGAGATGTTTGTCGGCGTAGGCGCAAGTCGCGTGAGAGACTTGTTTGAGCAGGGCAAGAAGAACGCCCCGTGCATTATTTTCATTGATGAGATTGATGCTGTAGGCAGGCACCGGGGGGCCGGTTTGGGAGGTGGGCATGACGAGAGGGAGCAGACGTTGAACCAGCTGCTTGTGGAGATGGATGGGTTTGAGTCCAGCGATGGTGTCATTCTCATGGCAGCCACCAACCGCCCCGATGTTTTGGACCCCGCCTTGCAGCGTCCGGGGCGTTTTGACAGAAGGGTGGTGGTTCCACGCCCGGATTTGCGCGGACGGGTGGGCATACTCAAAGTCCACACGCGGCGCACCCCATTGGCTCCAGACGTGGACTTGGACGTTATTGCCAGAGGGACGCCGGGGATGACGGGGGCGGATTTGGAGAACCTTGTGAATGAGGCGGCGCTTTTTGCAGCGCGCAGAAACAAGGAGCGGGTGGAGTTTGTCGACTTTGAGACGGCCAAGGACAAAGTTTTCATGGGGCCTGAGCGCAAGTCGATGATTATGACGGAGAAGGAGAAGCAAAATACGGCCGTACACGAAGCCGGCCATGCGCTCATTGGCAAATTGCTCCCCGGGTGCGACCCCGTACACAAAGTCACCATTATTCCCCGCGGGCAAGCCCTGGGCATTACCTGGTCCCTCCCCACCGAAGACCAACTCAACCGTTACCGTAGGCAGTTGAAGGATGAGCTCAGCATGCTTTTGGGTGGCCGTGTGGCGGAGGAGTTGGTGTTTGATGAAATGAGTGCAGGAGCAACCAACGACATTGAGCGAGCGACGCAGATTGCGCGTGCGATGGTTTGCCGTTGGGGGATGAGCGACAAGTTGGGCCCCCTGTCCTATAGCAACCGAGAAGGGGAGGTTTTTTTGGGGAGGGATTTTGCCTCACGTGCAGACCACTCGGACGAGACGGCCAAAAACATTGACGACGAAATACGCAAAATTGTCGTTGAGGCCTATGAGCGCTCCAAGGCATTGCTTTCAGAGAATTTGGATTTGCTCAAACGGGTTTCGGATGCCCTCGTTGAATATGAGACTTTGGATGCTGCGGACTTGGAAGTACTCATACAGGGCGGCTCGCTGACACGTGAAAAACCGCAGCCGAGGTTGACAGCCCCCCCCAAAGAAGAGAAGAAGAACCGAAATATTTTGGACTCCATTGACGGTTTGAGTATGGAGCCCGGAAAAGCCTAAGCCCTTGCCCCCCCCCCTCCCGTGGATTGCGCATTGCCCCTATTGCTGTCAAAAGAGCGAAGTTGGCGTTGGTTGTCCAAACCGACGCTGATGGGCATTGTCAACTTGACGACGGATTCTTTTTCACAGGATGGTTTTTCAGAGAACATTCCTTTGGCTATGGCCCATGCTCAAAAATTGGTAGAGGAGGGGGCCCATTGGGTGGACATGGGGGCGCAGTCCACACGTCCCGGCGCAAAACTTGTGGACGAGTCCATTGAGAAAGAACGCATTTTGACGGCAGTGCAGGTTTTTCGAGCTCAAAATACAAAAACTTTTTTGTCCATAGACACCATGAGAGCCTCTGTTGCGAAAGAGGCGCTTTTGGCGGGTGCAGACCTCATTAATGATGTTTCAGGAATGTTGGCCGACGTCGCCATGCTTGAGGTGGTGGCCTCTCAAAAAGCAGCCGTGTGTATTGGGCATATGCCAGGCACTCCCCAAACCATGCAAAACCAACTCATGGAAGGCGACATTGTCGAAAAGTTGTTGGCCTTTTTTTCCAGGCGTATTGAAGCTGCCATGGCTTGGGGCATTGCGAGGGAAAGCATTCTTGTGGACCCTTGCATTGGTTTTGGAAAGTCCTTTGAGCAGAATTGGTTGTTGTTGAGAAGTTTGCCTAGGTTTAGAGAATTGAATGTTCGCGTGGCCATAGGTTTCAGCCGCAAAGCTTTTCTTGGGTTGCTTGGCAACTCAGCGGAGCCAAACAGTCGCGATGTGGCAACCGCAGCCATTAGCGCTGTGTTGGCCGCGCAGTCCGCCGTAGACTTGGTCCGAGTCCACAACGTTGCCTTGGCAAAAACGGCATTGGAAGCAGGAACACAACTTGCTTCCCATTCCCTTCCTGCCTAAGGAGCTTTTATGGCACGAAAACTTTTTGGAACAGACGGAGTGCGAGGAAAAGCCAACACACAACCCATGACGGTGGACTTGGCCATGCAATTGGGGTGCGCGCTTGCGCATTTTGTCCAAAACGGCGGACACCGGCACAAAATTGTCATTGGCAAAGACACAAGGCTTTCTTGTTATATGTTGGAGCAGGCTTTGGCCGCCGGCATGATGTCCATGGGTGTTGACGTTGCTTTTTTGGGGCCACTGCCAACACCCGGCATTGCCAATATTACCACCTCCATGCGGGCGGATGCGGGCGCTGTTATTTCCGCCTCTCACAACCGCTTTGACGACAACGGAATTAAATTTTTCTCGCGTGACGGGTTTAAGCTTCCGGACGAGACAGAGGAGAAAATTGAGCAATGGTTGGAGCAGGACTATGCGCGTTGCCAACGCCCCAGTGGAGCCCATATTGGGCGAGCGGTACGTTGGGAGGATGCGCGTGGGCGCTATATTGTTTCATTGAAAAACACTTTCCCGAGGGAACTCACTCTGGAGGGGATGAAGTTGGTGGTGGACTGCGCGAATGGGGCTGCCTACCGCGTTACACCTGAAGTGTTGGAGGAGTTGGGCGCTCAGGTGGTTCGCCTGAATGTTTCACCCAACGGCGTCAACATTAACAGCAACTGCGGCGCCCTCTACCCTCAAAAATTGCAAGAGGCTGTTGTGCAAGAGGGCGCCAACCTCGGAATTGCCCTAGACGGAGATGCAGACAGGCTTGTCCTTGTGGACGAAAAAGGCCGCTTGGTAGACGGCGATGCCATTATGGCGGTTTGTGCACGAGAGTGGTCCCTCCAAAAAAACCTCCATGCGCAAACCCTGGTTGCAACCGTTATGAGCAACATTGGCCTGGAGCAGGCTTTGGCCACTTTTGGCGCCAAAGTTGTACGCACACAGGTGGGGGACCGCTATGTCGTCGAGCATATGCGGCGCTGTGGCCTCAACATGGGTGGCGAGCAGTCCGGGCACATTGTTTTTTTGGACTATGCCCCCACAGGTGATGGGACTTTGGCTGCCTTGCAAATTTTGGCCATTTTGTGCAGACAACAAAAACCCCTCTCGGAGTTGGCCTCCTTCTTCCAACCCTCGCCCCAAGTCCTCCGCAACTTGGAGGTTTCCATGCGTGTTGACTTGAAAACGCTGCCTGAAGTCCAAACCAAAATTCAAAGCGTTGAAGCCGCACTTGGAAAAGAAGGCCGCGTTTTTATACGGTTTTCAGGCACAGAGCCGAAGGTGCGTGTCCTCGTGGAGGGGCCCGACGAAGCCAAAGTCCAAGAATATGCCGATGACATTGTGCACGTTTTGAAGAAGAATTTGTCCAAGGAGGGTGGATGAGCCGACCACGTTTGGGTTTTAATGTGGACCATATTGCAACCGTTCGCCAGGCCAGGCTTGCTTTGTGGCCGGACCCGGTGGGCATTGCGGCCATTGCCGAAGTTGCTGGAGCAGAACAAATTACTTTGCATTTGCGGGAGGACCGCCGCCACGTCCAAGAGCGCGACTATGCACTCTTGAGAGAAACCAAAAAAGGGCTCCTCAACCTCGAAATGGCAGCAACACCCGCCATGTTGGAGTTGGTGTTGAAACAACCTCCGGACATGGTGACTTTGGTGCCGGAGCGTCGACAAGAATTGACGACAGAGGGCGGTTTGGATGTTGTCGCCCACCAGGAGGCGCTTGCCAAGGCTGTCCAAATGTTGCGGGAGAGGGACATTGTGGTTTCCTTGTTTGTGGACCCAAGGCCCGAGCAATTGGAGGCCTCTTTGAAAATAGGGGCACAAAGGGTTGAGCTGCATACGGGTTGTTATTGCAATGAAACCCATTCCCAACGGCGCCTCAAAGAGCAGCAACGCATTCACGAGGCGGCACGCCATGCCCTTCAGTTGGGGTTGGGTTGTGCGGCAGGCCATGGCCTGGACTACGCCAATGTCGCCCCCATTGCGGCCATGGTGGAGGTGGATGAACTCAACATTGGCCACTCCATTGTCGCACGTGCCCTCTATGTGGGCATTGAGCGCGCCATAAAGGACATGTTGCAATGCATGCTTCGCCCTTCAGACAAGCCCTGAATACGCAACAAATGCAAACCCTGGAGCGCTCCGCAGAAACACTGGGAATGCCCACCTCCATCCTCATGGAAAATGCAGGCCGGGCTTTGGCAAATGCAGCCTTTGAGTTGGCCCAGCCACACGCCTTCTTTTTTGTTGTTTGTGGGCCCGGCAACAACGGGGGAGATGGGTTTGTTTGTGCCCGCATATTGGCAAGCCGGGGCCTGAAGGTATTCCTCTCGACTTCTCGTCCCGTGGAACAACTCAAAGGCGACGCTTTGCGCAACGCCCAATTATGTGAAGCTTTCCCTGAAATTGTTTGGACGGCCTTGGACTCAAACCAAATTCGCCCAGGAGATGTGGTGGTGGATGCTGTGTTTGGCACGGGCCTGTGGCATGCCCCCCAAGGTGTTGAGGCCACCCTCATAGAAAGCATTTCCTCCTGCCGACGCAAGGGCGCCAAAGTGCTGTCCGCGGACTTGCCTTCCGGTTTGCAAGCCGACGAGGGACAGTGTGCCTTTGCGCATGTACAAGCGGACTTAAGCCTCGCTTTCGGCGCCCCCAAGCCTTGCCACTTCCTCTTCCCCGCGGCCGTTGACTGCGGCAAAGTGCTGACAGCAGACATTGGCATTCCCCCGTCCGCCTGGAAAGCCCTCCAACAACCCGGCCTCTTCCTGTTGGAAGAGACGGCCATATGCACCTTGTTTGCCCAACGCCCTCGAGACAGCCACAAGGGAAGTTTTGGGCATGTGTTGCTGGTTGCCGGAAGCCCCGGAAAAAGCGGCGCAGCTTCTCTCTCTGCGAAAGCGGCTTTGCGCGGAGGGGCGGGCCTTGTCACCTTGGCTTCCTCAGAGAAAGTCGTCTCCCAGGCCATAGGCAATACGCCGGAGCTCATGGGACATGTCCTCCCAGGGGAGGTGGGGTTGGGGCTTTCTCACTTGGAGCTTTTGTTGCACTTAAGCCAAAACAAGGCCGCCATGGCCATAGGCCCCGGCATTGCGAGAGGCCCAGAGACGGCTGAGTTGCTGTTTTCCCTCGTTGAGCAAACCCCCATTCCCCTGGTGTTGGATGCGGACGCCCTCAATGCCCTGCCCCCTCCCCAATTGGAGCGCCTCCAAAAAGCACGCTGCCAACCCGTCCTTACCCCCCACCCCGGGGAAATGGCCCACCTCATGGGCCTGCCCTCAACCCAAATACAAACACGACGCGTTGAAGTGGCCATGGCCTTGGCAAAACATACTTTGGCCGTGGTGGTGCTGAAGGGGGTGGACACCCTCATTGCAACGCCCGAGGGGACACTTAGCCTCAATACCAGCGGTACGCCAGGTATGGCAACGGCCGGCAGCGGGGACATATTGACGGGGCTGCTGGCTGGGCTTTTGGCCCAAGGCATGCCCACTCTGGAGGCTTGCCAAGCCGCTGTTTTTTTGCACGGGGCCGGGGGGGGGAGGGCGGCCTCC
>WQTM01000209.1 GCA_009786315.1 Pseudomonadota bacterium
TCCCCCCTACCCTACCCACCTGCCCCCCCCCTCTGGGGGTGAATGGCCCCCCCCTCCCTCTTTTCCTCTGGAAAAATACCACCCTACCAAATTTGGAGAAAATGCCTCTTCAGAGACAATATAAACCTTGTGCTTCCCCCGGTAAAAACAAAATAAACCCGCACCCTAAACCGAAAACACAACTTGCACACGTATTGTAGAATTTATATAGCCCTTGCACTAAAAGAAATGGAAGCCACATGTCGGCTGTGCTGTTCGGCGTTCATGTGGTTTGCCCTTAAGCTGCGGTTGCTATGCGTGCCCGCACTTGCCCCTCTAAGAAGTTGTTTCCAAAGCAAAAACCTAGCAGGTGAACCTCTTTCATGAATGACTCCTCTGACAATATAGAGTTCCAACCCAAACCTGAGAATAAAACAACTCCTGAAAAGGAAATGAGGGCAAATGCCCAAAAACTTTCAGAGAATGAAAATGATAACGCAGAAGGTGAAAACCACTCAGAGCCTCCACAACAACCTTCTTCAAAACGAAAACGTAAACGCAGACGCCGCAAAACCAACCCCATCCTCTTCTCCCCTGACGGACAAGCCTATCGCATGGTTGTCCAGCCTGACGGCCAACGCGTTCAAGTTTTTCTGACACCACAAGAGTTGCAACAATATCAACAACGGCTTCTCCAACAACAGGCGCAACGCATGCAACCCGAGAGCACGCCCGCGCCTATGGTAGCCGTCGAAGGCGTGCTTGACACGGACGTAAAAGGCCCCAACGCTTTCTTGCGACAACTTAAACGCAACTTGCTTCCTGGAGCGGATGACCCAGAGTTGTCAAAAAATCTCGTTCAAAAACTAAAATTGCGCCCAGGCCAATATGTCTCTGCTCAGGCAACCGCTAAAGGCAATAAACGAATCATCCAACGTGTCGACATGGTCGAAGGGTTCCCCCTGGAGCAAGCCATACGGCTTCCTCATTTCCAGGACCTCACCTCCATTGATCCTGTCGAGCAATTAAGACTCGAACACTCTCACAGAGAAATGTTGACACGAGTGTTGGACCTCATCGCACCGCTTGGCAAAGGGCAGAGAGCTCTCATCGTCGCACCTCCCAAAACGGGCAAAACCATCATGCTTCAACGTATTGCCCAAGCACTCCTCGTCAACCATCCAGAAACACACATTATGGTTGTGCTTGTGGATGAACGTCCAGAAGAAGTAACAGATATGCGCCGCAGCATTCAGGCCGAAGTCCTTGCTTCAAGCTCGGACCGCCATGCGGCAGATCACCTCAAAGTAGCAGAGCTCGCATTGGAACGCGCTCGCCGAATGGTAGAAAGCGGAAGAGATGTTGTTGTCCTCTTGGACTCCATTACAAGACTGGCGCGCGCATTCAACAAAGAAGTCGACTCTTCAGGAAGAACTCTCACCGGCGGAGTAGACTCGCGTGCTCTTGAACGACCAAAACGTATTTTTGGCGCAGCCCGAGCAACAGAAGAGGCAGGAACACTCACCATTATAGGAACTGCTCTCATTGACACTGGCAGCCGAATGGACGAAGTTATTTTTGAAGAGTTTAAAGGCACTGGTAACTTAGAAATTACCCTCGACAGACTGTTGGCAGAAAAACGTATTTGGCCTGCCATGAATATTGCGCAGTCAGGCACACGCAAAGAAGAAAAATTGTTGTCGTTCAAAGAATATGAGAAAATTAAAAAACTCCGGCAAATGCTCTTCCAAGTCAAACCTGTCGAAGCCATGGAGGCCTTGATAAAACGCTTGTCGCGCTATACCTATAATGATGAATTTTTAGAAGAACTGTGAAGCAGTTGTTTATGCCCGCACATAACTGCAACCATCACCCAGAGAGACCAGGCATTGCTGTTTGCGTTTCCTGTCGACGTGTTATCTGCGCAGAATGCACAACTCAATTCGACGGCATCCACCGCTGCACATCCTGCCTTGAATATTTTCTTTGCGCATTTTCTGCCCAGCTGAGCTCCCGCAATGAATGGGGAGTGGCCAGCATTCTAGGAGCTGGGGTAGCGTTGGCAAGCATGTTTGGTGTAACGGTTTTAGTTGTTTATTGCCTTTCAAACTTCCTTGCATATAACTCCTAAGGTGATTCTTGGCTGTAGACCCAACAGAACTTCGCTTGCCTAACGCATTGGCCACTTTTGATGCGGCCATTCACCTCGGCATGCGCGATGCAAAGCTTTGGTCCATCACCTTGCTTCCAAGCGCAGCCCTATTGGCAGCATCCATTTTTTTGCTGGACGCCATTCGACTCAATTCAAATATGGGTTGGGCTTCAGCCCTGCTTTGTCTGGCCTGGTGCTTTCGCGCATGTGGCCAAGGAGCTGCCACTCACTACATTAACAGTGTACTTTTTGAACAAAACCATGCCGGGTTTTTGGCGTGCTGGAAAGCAGCCCTTGCCCGTTTGCCCAGTTTGGTTTTTGCAGCAGGGCTGTGTTTTTGGATGAATGTCTTCATTTTGTGCTTCAGCGGAGGTCTTCTCTTTTTTTGGCTCAATGCGCATTTTGTGGCCTATGGTGTCGCGCAACAAGGTCACGGAAAAACCTGGTCCTTGTATTTCACATGCTCTCGTGCACTTGCGCCCCTTCAACACCAAACTGTGTGGTTGAACTTGTTTGGTTTGTCCGGCCTGCTCATCGTGTTGGGCCTTGTTCAATCCACCACCTGGGGGCTTGAGCTCCTCAACCAACTCATCGGCCTCAATACCAACTTCTTCTTGCGACTCACCTCCTCCCAAAACCCCTCTTGGTATTTCATTGTTGCCGTTGTTGCTTTTGGACTTTTTGAGCCTATACGCGCTTGCCTGACAAGCTTGCTTCTGGCCAACGCACGCACGCGACGAGAAGGTTTGGATTTGTCGGTGGCCATTGAACGCCTTCCACACAGAAATAAACTTGTCGGCACCTCTTTGGTTTTGGTTTGCCTCCTGCCAACACTGGCATATGCAAAAACGCCTTCCGCGTTGGAAACGTTGAAACGAAATTGCCCTCAAGAATTTCAACCCGCCTCCAACCTCATTGAGCAGGCCCACCAAATATCTCCCCAAGCAACAGAGCATTGGCTTGACTCCCTCAACAACAAAAACGACTGCGAAACCGTTCAAAAAGAGCTTGAACTCGCAGCTCAACCCCTTAAACAACTCATCCATCACTCAAAAATTCTGGAAAGCTCCCAACCCACCAAAACAGCGGAGCGCATTTTAAGCCAAGACGAATTTCAACAAGCACAACCCAAATCCAAAAAAACAGCACAACCCAAAGACACAAACTCTTGGTGGGAAGGCTTGTTTAAATGGCTTAAAAAAATAATAGAGAATTCGTCACCAGAAGAAAATACCCATTATGAACCCAGAATAAGCCCATTTAAGAATTTCTCCCTTGGAGGATGGACGCTCTTGGGTTTGGTCGCTGGGTTGGCCATCCTCGGAATCACCCTTTTTTTTGCCTTTCTCTCTCCCCATAAAAAAAAGACCGCCAAGCCTCAAGAAACAAACCCTTCAATAACAAACGAGCTTGCCCAGGCATTGACAAAACCTGTTTCTCACTGGACTTCTCATGCAGAAAAGTTATGCGAAAAAGGTCAATTCCGAGAAGCCATTCGTAGCCTCTATCTGGGGGTTTTGGTCCAAACACACAACAACGGACAATTGGATTTTGAACCAACGTTGAGCAACTTTGAAAACCTGAAACGTTTTCGCGGACCACAAACAATCCGACAGGATTTTAAACAGGTCATCATCGGGTTCGAATTTTCTTGGTATGGGTATAGAACGGTAGACGCTTCTATGTTCGTCGAATACAAAAAACTATGCCAACGGATTTTGAGGGTTGAGAGTTAAAGTGCACGATCGATTTCCCTGGGTAGCTGTTGGCATTCTCCTCTCAAGTTATGTCCTATGGAATTACCTCGCCTCAAGTGCGAAACGTTCGGAACATGCAGAAACCTTGTCCACCTACCGCGCTCTGCCTGATGGTGCACGCGGAATTTTCTTGCTTGCCCAGTCCCACAATCTCCCCGTTCGACGCAGCCAAACGCCCTTTCAACAACTTTCTGAAAAGGACGCTCTCATCATCCTTGGCTCAAATCTCCAGGAGCCTCTTCATGCACCTGCATGGCGTATTCCAGAAAGCGAAACCGAAACTCTTCTAAAACGAATCCAAAATGGAATGACTGTCGTTTTTGTCATTCACGGTTCTGCAACTCAAAACAACCATTCTCAAAACCTCAAACTTGTGTCTTTGCCCAATGAAACAACGGAAAAATTTCTTGAAGCATTTGACATTCAACTGTCTGAAATTGAAGAGAATAATGAAGTTTTCAAAGAAACTTTGTTTCCGGCTTTTCCAAGTCCTTATTTAATTGGGGTCAACAAACTCAAAGCTACTCCAACTCATTTTATTCAAATTGACCCCACGAAAGCGTTGCCTCTGCTTTCTGTCGGTGACACTCCTGAAATAAAGCACGCGGCTGTCATCGCCCCACTCGGCCAAGGGAAACTCATCTTCATCGCCGCCCCCACGTTGGCTATCAACCAAAACCTTCTCTCTGCAGACAATGCCACGTTTTGGTTGCACATGTTGCAAGCACTTTCCAAAGAACACCGAGAAATTTTATTCGATGAATCTCACCACGGCTTCGAAGAAAAAATCACCATTGCAAAATTGGGAGCTGGGTATGACTTGGAATATGTCATCTTTCAACTCCTCTTCGCCGCTGTGTTGTGGTTTTTCTCCCTCAAACACTTTGGACGTCCCAAGGCTCCTGTTGATATGGCTCAATATGAAAGTGCCATCTATTTTCAAGGACAAAGCCATGTGTTGCAAACAGGCAAGCACTATTCTCACGCGGCCAATGTCATTGTGCAACGAGTTGTGGAAGAATTTATCCAACACTTTTCTCTGAAGCCACAAACACAAGCCTCAACGCTTATTGAATATTTAAAATCTCTGCATGCAGAAAACGCAGCCCAGGCCTTAGAATCCTTGACTCGGGCAGCCCTTGAAACTCAATCCAACTCATCACTGCTTGCGCTCGCACGCCAAGCGACTGCCATTCGACAACATTTTTTAGCTAAGAAAGACAAAGAGAATGAACCTGGATAGTTTGGTCTCTCCCCCCACCCAACCATCGCTTGAAGCCGTATCTCATTTTCGAGAGCTGGTTCTCCAAGAGTTGCGAAAACTTATTGTTGGCCAGGAGCATGCGTTGGAACTGATGCTTTGCGCCTTGCTATCAGGAGGCCATTCATTGCTTGAAGGCGTTCCTGGCGTTGCAAAAACATTGATGGCCAAAACACTGGCATCTTCCATCAACGCTCGTTTCAAACGTATTCAATTTACACCGGATTTGATGCCTGCGGATATTTTGGGAACAAGCGTGTTTGACTTGAAAACTCAGGCTTTCTCGCTCGTATATGGACCTATCTTCACAGACATTTTGCTTGCGGATGAAATCAATCGGGCGCCTGCGAAAACCCAATCTGCATTGCTAGAAGCCATGCAAGAGCGCACGGTTTCCATTGAAGGCAAACAAATAGCCCTCAACCCCGTCTTCACCGTCTTCGCAACCCAAAACCCAATCGAATCCGAAGGAACCTATCCTCTCCCAGAAGCACAATTGGATAGGTTTATGTTCAAAGTGGAAATTGGATATCCAAGTTCAGAAGAGGAAGATGCTATTTTGGTCGCAACAAACTCTGGAATAGGACTGGACACCACCACCGTTAGTCCGGTTGTTTCTCCCAGCGAAATTTTGCAAGCGCGCATAGCCCTCACAAATGTTCGCGTTGAGCCCGGCATCCTCCAATATATTCGAAAACTTTTGGTTGCAACCCGCCAATCCTCCAACATCCGCCTTGGTGCCGGACCTCGGGCTGGCGTGCATTTGCTTCTCGCCTCAAAAACTCTGGCCGCCCTAAGAGGGTTTGACTTTGTAACACCCGACGTTGTGCGCACCCTCATCCATCCTGTCTTGCAACATCGCCTGCTTCTTTCTGCGGATGCTGAGCTTGGCGGAGAAACAGTAGAGCGCGCTTTGAGTCAGGTTGTTGACAAAATTGAAGTCCCAAGGTGACTCAGTGATTTTTTCACGATGGTTGTGGACAGCCTTGGCCTTGTTGGCCATTCCAATGCTGCTTGGAGGGTTTTTTCCTGGGCTCCGAGACCTGGTTTTTTGGGCAGACGTTTTTTTGATGCTTCTCATTCTCATCGACATTGGGTTTCTTCGGCAAATCCATGTTGAAACTTTTCGCATTTTGCCTTCCAAAATGCTGGTTGGTGTTTTCAATAAAATAGAAATTCGAGTTCGACATGGCAGTACACAAACCGTTCATGTGGAACTGGTGGATGATTTGCCTGATTTGTTTTTGAGCGTCACTCGCAAATTGAAAGCAGATGTCCCCCCAAAAACATGGACTACCCTGGCTTATACGGTGAAGCCTCTGCAACGTGGCCGTTTCACTTTTTTGGCTTTGCACATTCGCATC
Organism: Pseudomonadota bacterium; assembly: GCA_009786315.1. GTDB lineage: Bacteria > Myxococcota > Myxococcia > Myxococcales > Myxococcaceae > WRKR01. The sequence goes on from WQTM01000209.1 coordinate 6,514, forward strand.
CGTGGGCCACTCAGAGCGGTATGGAAACAAATTGAAATACCTCTTCCTGCGTGGGTGACGGTTTTTCCGGATTTGCGCGGCCCTCAAAAATTATTGACGGCAGACGCTCTTCTCAATTTTTCTAATCTCGGCATACGCAATTTTCGACAGGATGGAAGCGGAACAGAATTCTCTCGCTTGCGCGACTATTCATCCGGAGATTCCCTCAGAGACATTGACTGGAAAGCGACCGCTAGACATCGAAAACTCACAACACGCATCCATGAATCAGAACGCTCGCAGTTGGTGCTGATTGCTGTGGATGCAAGTCGAGTGATGGCTCCTCTTGTCAATGGCACATCCAAATTGGATTATGCCATCAATGCAGCCTTGTTCCTTGCATTCGTTGCGTTGAAAAACAAAGACCGTGTTGGACTCATTGTCTTTTCAAATGAACTCATTGCTTATGTGCCACCACGCAGCGATCGTGAAAATTATAAATGCATTGCCAATGCACTCTATAGGGTGACTTTGAACCTATCCTATTTTGACTGGAACCATTTCTTTCTTGAAACCAGCCGACGTATGAGGCGCCGCTCACTGCTATGCGTTTTCACGGATACCGGAGAGGAAGAACATTTCTCAAACATGCAGAAGGTGTTTCCTCTCTTGGCAAAACGCCACCTCTCCCTCTGCCTCAACATTCGGGACGCTGTCCATAAAAACCTTCTCTATCAGCTCCCAAAATCTCAGGACGAAGCATGGCAATATGCCGTGGCTTCTGAAACACTCTCACGTCGAGAACTTTTCAAAAAACAAATACAACAGCTGGGAACGGTTGTTGCGGATGTCGCACACGACGAGTTGCCTCTTGCCGCCGTCAACCATTATTTAGAGGCCAAGCGGCGCGGACGTATATAGCTTGTCTATAGAAAGCTTCATCGCTTCAGCAAGAAGTTGGGCCCCTTGCAACAACTTGACGTCCATTGTGAATACCCAAACGTTCGGCAAAAACTCTGGATAAAACGCCATACGTTGAAAATCTTTTTCTGTCGTCACAAGAAACGCTTGTTTTTCTTTCGCCTGCTTAAGAGCAAAATCCAACTCCTCTTTTGAAAAGAAGTGATGGTCTCTAAAAAAACAATTCCCGACAACATTCGCTCCCAGCCTCTCCAAGGATTTCACAAAAGCCGATGGCCTCGCCAACGCACTCAAAGCGAAAACCTGTTTTTTTTTCAAACAGTCCATGGAAAACTGTTGCTGAGAATTCCATAGACCCGCCAGGCAATGCTCTGCCTCTATGGGAGAAAACATGTTCAAACGGTTGGTGGAATGTGTTTTTCTGAGCCACAAAAAACGTGCTCGACTTAAAGAGGATTTGGGTTCGCGCAAAGGCCCACAAGGCAATAAACAGCCGTTGCCAAAACCAACCACTTCGTCCAAAACAACAATATCCACATCCCTGTGTAATTTTCGCGTTTGAAAACCATCGTCTATGAGGAGATAGTTCGCCCCCGCCTTGCAAGCACGCTCTGCCAACTTGACTTTGTCTGGGCCAACCCAGACAGATATGCCAGGACAACGCAAAGCAATCATCCTCGGTTCATCACCGATTGTTCTGGCGTCAGGCATGTCTTTTTCTTCTGCGCGCACACAAACCACTTCACGAGACTTTCTTCCATAGCCTCGCGAAAGCACCGCAACGTTATGCCCACAAGCTTTCATCCAATTGGCGAGAAAAATAACAACCGGTGTTTTTCCGGCTCCTCCAACATGAATATTTCCAACAGAAACCACAAAAGCCTCAGCAGCCACCTTCGGCTTTCGAATTCCCCATGCGTAAAGCCAATTTCTCAACCCAACAATGCATGTAAATGCCCAGGAGAAAGGCAAAAACAGCAAAGCCAACAAATAGCCCCACCCCCGCAATGGCTGATACCAAAATTGCTCAAGTCCGAAATGCACTTTCCCCTCGAGTTTTTGCATAAAGTTCCAATATCCCCTCGGCAACCTCAAGTTTGGAGGGCACCACCACTTGTCTGCGCACCTTCCTCCGGTGCGCCTTTAGAATGCCCTCTTCATTCGGCTCAACCACCTCGTCCACCCAAGTACGGAGGGCTCCCTCCGCAACCCCCAATACGCGAACACCACAAGCACGTGCCTGTATTGCCGCCCTCGCCGCATGGTCATTCCCAAGTCCCAAAATCCATAACTCATCCAAAGCTTGTAATATTTCTACAAACCGCTCCTGCGTCTGGTAACCCCGAAATAAGACGTTCTCCCCTAACTTAAGTCGCTGCGCCTCCAGTCTTAGGTCCTTCTCCAAAATACCATCCCCTACCAAAATAAACTGTGCTTGGGGACATTCCAAACTCAGTGCCTTGAATGCTTTGAGCCCAAGCATGTGTCGACGAGATTTTTGAAACGTCGAAACCATTCCAATAATCGGTTCGCCCCACAACCCAAGCCGCCTTCTCAAACCCAAAATGTCGGAGGAGGGGACAAACACTTCATCCACTATGGGCGTATGCAATATGCTGCGAATGCCCGGACGACGGAGTTTCATCTCTTTCAACATCTCAGGTGTGGCCACCGTAAACGCATCCGCTTTGGGTGTCCCAAAACCCAATGAGCGGGGCGCATGAAGCGAGCGAATTAGTGAAGCACATTTTGGCCTCGCAAGACGCGCTATCCAATGGTCATGGCTAAAGTGGCAGTGCAATATGTCCACATCCAATGAATGCAGACGAGCCATGTCTTTCCATGGCCCTCCAAAGGAAGGTTGGGTGGACAACTCAAGGCCAGAGTCGTCTAATAAGTCCAGAGAGCGAAATCTCTCTGCAGCCAATTCCTCAGAGTACGCCAACTGGCGTCTTCTGTCAATCGCAACAGAAACCGAATTTCCCAGGCTGCGCTGGACCAAAGCAAGTTGCGCAATAAACTCAGCAGGGCCACTGAAAAATGGACTCGCAAACAAATGTAAAATGCGCAGACTAGTCCCCATGCGTTTCAAGGCACTCTCTTAGAAGACGAACGTTGCGCTCACTTGCTCCAGAAACTTGCTCTACAGCTGCCTGCGCCATCTTCCCCAGTCGCCAAAGCTCATCTGACTGAGCAAGCAGTTTGGAGAGCACTTTCTCGAGGTTCTCTTTGTTGCTCACTTGTACTCCTCCCCTCCCAACCAAAACAGCTACACAATCCTCAAAGTTTTTCATGTTGGGCCCAAAAAGAACTGCTCGCCCTTGCGCAGCAGGTTCCAAAATGTTTTGCCCCCCGCGAGGTACAAAAGAGCCTCCAACAAAAACCACTTCCGAAAGTTGGTAGGCTTTTGACAGCTCCCCCATTGTGTCCAGGACGACAACATCCACTTCTTCAGAAACCGCTTGGCTACGCCGCTTTACTTTCAACTTGTGCCGGTTCGCTAAGTCGAAAACGCGGTCAACTCGGTCAATATAACGAGGCGCCAAAACAAGTCGAAGCGTCTGAAACTTTAGGCGTAGTCGTTGAAATACTTCCAACAACAACGCCTCCTCCCCCTCGTGTGTGCTCCCCGCAACCCAAATCCGCGCGTCCTCAGGAAAACCAAAGGCATTGCGAAGTGTATCCAACTCCTCCTCCGTGCTGTTGTCAGCCAATACATCAAACTTCGTGCTCCCTGTCACCACGGTGCTCTCAGGGCGTGCCCCCAAAAGACGCGCTCTCTTGAGGCCCTCTTCCTCCCGCATCATCATCGCATCAAAAGTGGACAACGAAATTCCAGAAAGCGTCAACAAAAGTTGATAAGCACTGAGGTGCTTCTCAGAAAAACGCCCATTGGTCAGCGCTAACTTCGCACCATGGGCCTTCGCCTCCCAAATAAGGTTGGGCCAAACTTCTGTGTATTCCAAAACAAGAAGCCCTGGAGAAATGCAACGTATGGCCCTGCGCGCCACCCACTCAATGTCCCAAGGCGCAAAAACAATGGCATCCACATGCTCCTCAAGGCGTCTATGCGCCATCAGCCAACCACTGTTCGTTATGGTTGAAAGCACAATTTTGCGCTCAGGGCACTGTTGGCGCATGAGTTTCACCATCGGCAACAGGCTCAACAAGTCCCCTGCACTCGCCCCATGAAACCAAATGCACCCATTCAGCTTCTCTAAACACAACTCTTTTGAATAAAACCCCAAACGCTCCTTCCAGCCCATGCGCGTCTTGCGGCTGAGCAGCAAAATCGGCGCTGCAAAAAAAAACGCTATATAGCTTAGAAGCACATAGAGGGCTCGCATCCTCGCTCCCTATTTAGCCTGTGCCTGTGCAATAGTTTGCATAAATTCCACCAGAAGCCAACAACTCAGCATGTGTCCCTGACTCTATAATGCGGCCTCCCTCGAGAACACAAATTTGACTCGCTTTTTGAATCGTCGCTATGCGGTGCGCAATTATAAAAGCCGTTTTGTCTTTCCATGCGCCTTCTAATGCCATCTGAAACTCACGTTCGCTTTCTGCATCTAAATTGCTGGTGGCCTCATCCAAAACCAAAACGGGAGCATTCGACAACAATGCACGGGCGAGACAAAGTTTTTGCCTCTGGCCTCCACTCAACTGAAGCCCCTTCTCCCCAATACGTGTGTCCAACCCCTCTGGGAGTTGACAGACAAGCTCATAAAGCTGGGCAACTCTCAACGCCTGCTCCACTTCTGCCAATCCAGCTTCCGGTTTCGCAAGCAAAAGGTTGTCTAAAATGCTCCCGGAAAACAACATCGCATCCTGCGTTACCAATGCAAACTTGGAGCGTATCTCCTGGAGAGAAAGCGCCTCCAAAGGCAGGCCACCTATTCGAATTTGGCCTCCTTGCACCTTCTCAAAACCCATAAGTAAATGAATCAACGTGCTCTTCCCCCCTCCACTGTGCCCTACCAATGCGGTTATGCCACCATAGGGAATTTTGAAACTCAAATGCTCAAGGACACGCCTTTCTCCCCAAGAAAAACTCACATCCTCAAATAGGATGCCCTCCTCCATTTTTGGACAGGCCCCCTCCAAAAGAAACTTCTCCTCCCTCCCTTCTTTGGCCGAAACCGCTGAAATACGCTCAAGGGCCGTCGCCGCGGGAATTGCAAGTTGGCTAAGCCGCCCCAACTCCTTGGCCGGGTGGTAAATGAGAAGCAATGTCGTCACAAAAGACAAAAGTACATCCGTCTCTAACCACGCAAAACTGCCAACCCCTGCCAAAATGGCAGCCAAAACCACCGCTATGAAAATCTCCATCAAAGCCGGCCCCTTCGAGCGCGTCCACGCTGCATGCATGAGGGCTTTGCTCGTCTGTACTGCATGTTTCTCAAAACGACGTTGCTCAAAAACTTCTGCACCATAGGCCTGCAAACTTCGAAGCGTCGTCAGGCTCTGCGAAACTTGCGCCGCAACAACACCTTGGCCAGCTTGGCTCTCCCGCATTCGCGCCATCAATTTCCGCATCCAACGAATTGCCGGAAATACAATCAGGGGAAGGGCCAGACACAACCCAAGAGAAAGTTGCCAAGAAAGAAAAAACGCCACGCATAACAACACCACCACTTGAATGGAGTCCCTTAGCCAAGAGGCAATGGTCCACGTGGCCGCAGCTTCTATGGCAGAAATGTCCGCAGAAAACCGACTTATAAAATCCCCCAACTGCAGCTTGCTGGTCTGGCTGGGTTGTAACCGTAAGGCATTCAAAAAAAATTGCTTCCTCAAATCCGAAACCATCAACGCGCCAAACCAACCCGAAAAATAAAATTGCCCCAAATAGGCCAACCCCTTTATGGCACCCACCCCTACGGCTGCCCCCGGTAACAACCACACCCACTCCTCCCTCGGTAGTGCCTCCACCCCTGGCCAATACCGGGCCAACAAACCCAACCCCCCTGCCCCTCCAGACAAAACAAACTGAATCGCCGGCCCCATTAAAAATGCCAAAAGCCCCGTCGTTAGCCCGAGAATGAGCATGAAAACAAACGAAATGGCCAAACTGCGCCAGTGCGGTTTGCCCAAAATGAACAACCTTAAAACGGAATGCCCTACGCTTTGCCGCATATCACCTCTTCAAGGCTTTATTTATTTGTTGCCAAGCATTAGTCTAGCAACATGAATGTCCTCGTTGTTGCCGGAGAAGTTTCCGGAGACACGCACGCTGCCCGCGCCATCGCCCACCTTAGAGCATTTTGCCCCCAGGCTCGCTTTTTTGGAATGGGCGGCCAACAAATGCAAGCCCAAGGTGTGGAATTGCTGGTTGCTCAAAATGAAATCTCCGTCATGGGCATCAGCGCCGTTATTCCCAAACTCCCCAAAATCTTCAGGGCCCTCAATACCCTTGCCTCGGAAGCCCATATCAGAAAACCCGCCGTCGCTCTCCTGGTGGACTTTCCTGACTTCAATACCCGCCTCGCTAAACGCCTTAAAAAAATGAACATCCCCGTCGTCTGGTACATCAGCCCAAGCGTCTGGGCTTGGCGCAAAGGTAGAATGAAAACATTGGCAAAAATTACCCACTCCCTCCTGTGCATTTTGCCGTTTGAGCCTGAATTCTATAGGGGAAGCGGCGTCAATACCTATTTCGTCGGAAACCCCATCGTCGAGCAAATGCCCACCCCAAAACCTCAAGCGGACTTCAAAAAAACACTCAGCCTCTCCTTGAAAACACCTGTGCTGGCCCTCGTCCCCGGTAGCCGACATATGGAAATTAAAAGAATGCTCCCCGTCTTCGTCAAAGCCGCTAACCTCATCGCCCAACACATCCCTGGGCTGGAAATTGTCATCCCACGCTCCCCTAACCTCCCAAAGGAAATATTCCTCCCCCACCTCCTTCAACTGAATTCCCCCTTCCACCTGCGCGATGAACATTTGAGCGAAGTCGTCGCTACCGCCCACGTCGCATTGGTGACTTCGGGTACTGCAAGCTTGGAAACAGCACTTATGCGCATCCCTATGGTGGTCGCTTATCGCATGTCCTTTCTGAATTGGTGCATCGCTAAGTGTCTGATACGTATAAAATATTTTAGCCTGCCTAACTTGGCCGCAAAACAGCCTTTTGTCCCCGAGTTGGACCAATTCAAGGCCAATCCTCGAAACCTCGCCGCCCATGTGCTCGCTCTGTGGAATGGCGAAGCTCGAGAAAAAATGCTCCGCCAACTCGAAACCCTCTCCTCCCGGCTGGGGACCACCCCCACCTCCCTCCGCGTTGCTCAACACCTCCTCCCCTGGCTCCAACCCCCTCCTTCTAAACAACTTGAAACATTTTCCAGCGCCCCCCAAAACCCTTAGAACGCACGCCGGTTAATGTTGATGTTCAACAATATGCCCATCGCAATCATGGTGCTCACCATGGAGCTGCCTCCATATGAAAAAAGAGGCAAAGTAATGCCTGTGACAGGCAAAAGCCCCGTCCCCATGCCTATGTTCTCAAAAAGCTGCCAAAACAACATGGCAGAAAATCCAACAGCAACAAATGCTCCAAAACGCTCCCTGGCACCATAGGCCACCAACAACATGGAAATAAAAACAACCCCATATAAAATAATTAGACCCAGGCAAGCAATAAAACCTTGTTCCTCCGCCCATACCGAAAAAATAAAATCCGAGTGTTGCTCGGGCAAATAACGCAAGCCTGATTGGGAACCTTTTTGCCAGCCTTTTCCGGTGAGGCCACCTGAACCAACAGCAATGCGCGACTGACGTTGGTGGTAGTTCACCCCACGCAAGTCCGTCTCAGGCGAAAGCCACCCGGAAATGCGACCATCCTGGTGCGGCTTCAAAGCCCAACGCACAAGCGTCCACCGCGGCTCACTCTGCTCCCGCACATAGTCATTCCACAGGACCCCCACACCAACCACCCCCGCCAAACACAATGTGAGCACAATTGTCCACCGAAGCTTCGCAAACACCATAATCGTCATGGACGTCAAAACCATCATCAACGCTGTTCCCAAGTCGGGCTCCGCCAAAATAAGCGCCGCGGGAACAAGCGCCACAAGACTTGGAATGAGCAAACGCCTAAAGCCATAAACCGGAGACTCCGGTTTGAAATCCTCATGAAACAGCTTGGCCATCATCAACACCAAACTCAACTTCATGAATTCAGCAGGCTGAACACTCCATGGCCCAATCAGAAACCAACTGGTCGCCCCCTTGGCTTTGTGCCCCACAAACCTCAAAGCAATCAACGCTGCCAAATTGAGAAAATAAGCAGGGACAACCATGCGTTGAATCCAGCGGTAGTCCAGCAAAGCAACAACAACAGCTACCATCAATCCCACAACAAGAAACATCGCCTGAGAGCCTGCCAAAGGTACCTGCGGTGCACGTGAGGCTGACGCCATGTTCCACAAACCAATGACGGCAATGAGCACCATGGAGCCAATTAAACTCCACGGCCAGTGTGCAAACATCCGCCTTTCAATGCGTGCTTTCATGCGCCCTATTCACTTCTGAAAACTTGTTCTGTGCAAATTGAGAAGCACGGCCCGGCAATGCCGGAGGAACCTCATCCGTTTGAGGAGGAAATGCTGGAGAATCAATGCCTGTTTCATCCAGTTTTTTGAACTCAAAATATTTCTCAATAATTTTCATGGCAATGGGTGCAGCATCCGAGCTCCCATGCCCCCCATGCTCATTCAAAACAACCACAGCTATCTCAGGCTCGCCAGCAGCAGCAAATGCGGCAAACCAAGCATGGTCCCTCTGAAAAAAAGGAACTTCCTCTGTCTTCAACCTCTTCTTCCCAAGACGGGCAACTTGAGCTGTCCCCGTTTTGCCCGCAACCCGAATATGGGAAAGCCTATGCCGAAATGCCGTCCCCCCAGCCTCGTGAACCACTGCACTCAATGAGTCCACAAGTAGACGGTATTCTTTCTCTTTCATCGGAATGTGGTGAACCACCTTCGGAGAAAACTCCTTCAAAAGACGCCCATCCAAGGACTCCAACCTCCTGACAAGTTGAGGTTGAAAAAGCGTCCCTTTGTTCGCAATCGCAGCATACATCATCACCGCCTGCAAAGGCGTCACATTCACATCCCCCTGCCCAATCGACGTGTTGAGAGCCATTCCCTTCGCATAACCCCCAGGTGTTACCCTGTCATGGTATGCAGAATCCGGCATAATCCCCGCCGCCTCGGACGAAATACCCAAATTGCTGGGCTGCCCTAACCCAAATAGCTTCGCCTCCTCCGCTATCGCATCAATCCCCATTAAATCAGCAGCCCTATAAAAATAGGTGTCACAACTCTTCTGCACAGCCGCCTTCGCATTCACCCACCCATGCCCCGAGTCCCTGTGGCAACGCCATACGCGTGAGCCCAAACGGTACCCTCCCAAACAATTGACAAGCGTATGCTCGTTCATAACCTCTGTGCGCAAAGCCGCCAACAAGCTGATGGGCTTGAAAATGGAGCCCGGGTGGTAGTGCTCCTGCGTCGCTCTCATCAACATGGGCTGCATGGGGTTGTTAAATAACTCACCAAGGGCTCTCGAAGACTGCCTCCCCATCATTAGGTTTGGATCAAACGAAGGCTTTGAAAACAACGCAAGCAGAAAACCCGTCTTCACATCAACAACAATCGCTACGCCCGCAACAGCTCTTTCAAACGCTTGCTCCACTGCCGCCTGCAACCGTAAGTCAATGGACAAAACAACTGTGTTCCCCGAAACAGGCGCAACTTCATCCCGCTGAATAATGTTGCCCTGAGCATCCCGCATCACCTCCCCCCGCGCGTTGACAACCACTTTCTTCCAACCATCCACACCACGTAACTCCTCCTCAAATGCACGCTCAACCCCTGTCCGCCCAATAAAATCCCCCAACGTATAGACAGGACGCTCCTCGCTTAAATTCTGCCGCCTCTTCTCGAGCTCCTCCCGGCTTACCTCATTCATAAATCCCGTTATGTGCGCAAGCAGAGCCCCCGCCCGGTAGTGCCGCTGCGGAACAACTTCAATCTCCAGCCCAGGTAACTCATGCAAATGCGCATTGAGTACATCCAACTCATTCCTGGCCAAATCGCCAGCAACCATCATCGCCCTATAACGTAAAAGGCCTGTCGCTTGCTGAATCTGCGTGGAAATTTTTTCAAAATGCTCGCTCTCCCAACGGAGCCACTCCGCTAACCGCGGCAGTACATCCCTGACACACCCCAAACAAAAAGCAGGCGTTATATATACGTTGAAGGAGGGGCGCCCTTCGACAACAATTTGGCTCCTTGAATCCCGAATTTGCCCGCGCGGCGCACGAATGCGTACGTCCTTCCACTGGTTGTCCTGCGAAAGAGAAAGAAACTCATCATGACGCACAACCATCAAACGGTAGAGGTTGATGGACAATATGAGCAATCCCAAAACGAAAAAAGCCCCTAAGGCAATGTAGCGAACCCGAAGTTCTTTTCCTGCAACATGTTTTCCAAGGCGCATGAAGAGTTAGTGAATATAGACTTCCGTGCTTTCCTGACGGGGGTAAATTCGAATGAGAAACGGCCACAACAACGCAGCAGAGCATAAGGCAATGAGCGCTTCAAAAGGCAAACCGGCCAACAACGGCCACGCAGACAACTCGTTGGGTTTGGCTGTCAGCCATGACAAAAAACAACCCAACAACGTGCATGCAGAGGAAACCACCGCCGTCAACAATGAATAGTGCAGAGGTTTTCGAAACTCAACCCAATGGGCAAGCAGACGTGTAGACAAAAAACTTAAAACACTCAAAAATACATAAAGCCACGTGGGTCGTCCTGTAAATATATCGGCCATATAACCCACCGCAAACGCAAGCGCTGCTCCCTTTAGCCCAGGTAGACGAAGGCCTGCAAAAACAACAAACGCAGCCGTTACCTCCAAACGCGTCAGCTGAAAACCCAGAGACTTGACAACAACAGACTGCGCAGACAAGGCTATTAACGCCAACAACAAATAGGCCACCACCCTCACCGGAATACCTCCTTCCCAAAACCATAGGCCACCGCCGCCTCCTGAAGAAGCAAAACTTCTTCAAGGCGCTTTATGTCCGCAGAAAGCTCAACCGCCGCATTCAAAAACATCCCCGAGCCACGCTCTACATTCTGAATCGTCCCCACCATCAGCCCCGGAGGAAAAATTCCATCCGTCCCAGAAGTAACCAGCACATCCCCCTCTACAACATCATCCGCCCGCAGTACGTTGCTGACACTCAACAACTTCCCCCCACCACTCCCAACAACTGTGGCTCGTACCCGTGAACGCTGCACAACCGCTGCCACATGGCTTCGAGGATCGCTCACCAACATCGCATCCGATGCGTGCCCTATCGTCCGTACAACACGCCCAACAATACCCGCCGGCGCCACCACCGGCATGTCCACTCGCACCCCGTCCTTCTCCCCCCTGTCCATCCTGAAAGACAAAAAATGCGGCGACGGGTTAATGCCTATCACTCGGCCAACAATCTCCGTGCCCGCTGCCATGCGCGTATAACTCAATAACTCGCGTAAACGCTGGTTTTCCTGCTGTATCTCCTCAAATAAATATTTCTTGGACTTCATCTCATCCAACTCAAGCGCACACTGGTTCTTCTCCTCCCGCGCCTGCTTCAGTGCCCAATGCTCTTCCACTGTGTGGAATAGCCCCGCCCCTGCCCATTCCAAACCCCTCTGAATCGGCACAGCAGCAGTGAGTATGCACTTGTCAACCCAATTGGGCTGCCTGCCCTTGTGCCCCGTCGTCAAAAAAGCCACCAACGGGCCCAACAACAGAAATGCGATGACAAGTTTCTGTCTGTTATGCTTAAGAAAAGGGCGCATAAAAGGTTTTACTCATTTTGGCCACAACACCATTTAACCACTTTGCATGAACCTCTTGCATGTTCTTAACGTAGATTCTAGAGGTGTACCCTGATATTTTCGAGTTTTTGGTCCTAAAATTATGAGCAAGCCCTTTGATCTAAAGCGTGGAGCCATCCTCCTCTTCATTATCCTTCTCGCCCTGGTCTTCGCCTCAGAGTTCGGCCCCGGGCGCCGAGGGAAAACAGCACAGGAAGTTTCTAACGAAGTCGTTGCCCATATCGGCAACAAAAAAATTATGCTGGATGACGTGCTGAAAGAAACTTCGGCTCGCGTCGGTCAAGACATTACCCCGCTCTTGAGAGACCCTGCTTTCGCTTCGGGAGATTATCGCAAAAATTTAGAGGCCTTAGTCGAACGTTCCTTGGAACAGTTGGTCGAACTCGCCCTCCTGGAACAACAGGCCCCCAACGAAGGCATCGCCATCTCCAACTCAGAATTGCTGGCTCACTTGCAAAAAAACCCGGCCTTCCACAAAGACGGCCAATTTGACTCGAATACCTACCAGAGGCTTGTCCAGTCCAATACAGGGTTGACAACCGTCGCTTTCGAAAAAGAACAACGTACCCATATCGCCCGCTTGAAACTACAACAATTCCTGAGCCGCTTAAGCTATATTTCCGACGAAGAACTCTATGCCGAATATGCTCTCATGGCCAATAAGGCCAATGTGCGTTTCGTGCGCTTCTCCCCCGCCCAACTCGCTGCACAAATGACCACACCCCCAACACCTAGGGAACTTGAGAAATTTGTTGGGGAAAATTCGAAAGCTATCGAGGAAGCCTACCAACAAAACAGCCAGGACTATGTTGAGCCAGAACGCTTGCACCTGCGTCAAATTTTTATCGAGCGCTCGGCGGATACGCTTGAGTCCAGCGAAATAACCAAGAAAAAAGCAGAAAAACTGGCAGAAGCGTTGCAACAAGGGGCGGACTTCGCAAGCCTTGCTCGCGAGTCTTCGGATGATGCGGAGACAAAAACCAATGGCGGAGATATGGGATGGAAGGATGCCCTCGGCTTGCCCCCCCTGCTCGCAACCACTGTCTTTAATATGAAAACGGGTGAAATAAGCCCCCCCCTCGAAACCCCCCGCGGCTACCTCATTTATAAAGTGGAAGAACGTAGCGAAAGCCAAACCAAACCCCTACAAACCGTTCAACC
>WQTM01000210.1 GCA_009786315.1 Pseudomonadota bacterium
GGGGGGGGGTGGCCCCGCGAGAAGGGGGGGCTGAGGAGCCCCCCGTTTTTCCTCCGTTGACAGGGGGAGTGGAGGGGGTGGGGGGCCTTTCAGACCAATACACCCCCCCCTATGAATTTGAGGGCCCCCTCTCCTACATTTCAAACGTACCTTCGCAAAATGCCGACGCTCAGCAAGCGGTTGTTGGTGCGGGGTTTTCCTCAAAGCATGGTATACGGTTTTGGCTCCGTTGGATTTTCATTGGCTGGGCGGTGGCCATGCTGCTTGTTTTTTTGTCTTTAATGTTTGGATGGCGTTAATGGACTGTTTGCCTGGGGGTTTTGTGGACGTATTATTGTTGGGTTGTGGAGCACGAGAGAATGCGTTGGCCTGGAAGTTGAGCCAGAGTCCGTTGTTGGGAAAGCTATACGCTGCAAGTGGCAACCCGGGCATAGCGCGGTTTGCCACTTGTTTTGAGGTACAGGAGGCGCACCCTCAGGGGGTACTTCAGTTGGCCAAGCGTTTGGGCGTCCAGCTGGTGGTGGTGGGCCCGGAGGCGCCTTTGGTAGCGGGGGTTGCGGACATTTTGCAGGGGGAGGGCATTTGGGTATTCGGCCCCACGGCTGGGGCGGCGCAGGTGGAGGGCAGCAAATATTTTGCCAAGCAATGCATGCAGGAGGCCGGGGTACCCACGGCCGGGTTTGAAATATTTGAGCAATTGGAGGCGGCGGCAGCGCGTGCGCGCAGTTGGGGCAGGGTGGTGGTGAAGATGGATGGGTTGGCGCAAGGCAAGGGGGTGGTGGTGGCCCACAACGCGCAGGAGGCCGAGGAAGCGGTGCACACCCTATGGGCCATGGGGGGTGGCAAGCAGAAGCTTTTGTTGGAGGAGTTATTGGAGGGGTGGGAGGTGTCGCTGATGGCGGTATGTGACGGGGAGCGTTTTGCCTTGTTGCCGGTGGCGCAAGACCACAAGCGCCTTTTGGATGGGGATTTGGGCCCCAACACAGGGGGGATGGGGGCCTATAGCCCGCTGCCCCAGTTAGCGGAGGCGGAGGTGGAGGCCCTGGGCCACCTCATTTTTCCCCCGGTGTTGGAGTTGTTGAGGAAGAAGGGGACACCCTTCAGGGGCGTGCTTTATGCGGGACTCATGATAACGCCGCAGGGCCCGAAGGTATTGGAATTTAACTGTCGCCTGGGCGACCCCGAAGCGCAGGTATTGCTTTTGCAGTTGAATGAGGATTTTTTGGCTTTGGCTTTGGCCTGTGCCAAGGGGGAGTTGCGCCAGGCGAAGTTGAAGAGCAAACCGGGTGCGAGTGTGGCTGTTGTAGCCTCTGCTGCGGGCTACCCGGCAGCTCCACGCAAGGGGGCCGAAATTTTTGGTATTGCGCAAGCGGAGGCTTTGGGCGCCCAAGTATTTTTAGCAGGTGTGAAGGATGATTTTGGGAGGCTAAGGGTGAATGGGGGCCGCGTACTCAGTGTTTGTGCGCAAGCCGCCTCATGGGTGAAGGCCCAGGAGTTGGCCTATGCGGCCATGGAAAAAATTCGTTTTGAGGGCCGGCATTTCCGCAGCGACATTGGAGCGAAAGCCTTCTAAAGTGTGGCGCCTTTCCCGCTATGTGCTGTTGGAAATACTTTCCCCTTTTGGGGCGGCGCTTTTGTTTTTTTTGTTGTTGTTGTTTACCATGTCCTTTTTGCGTGGCTCCGACTTGCTTTTGGGCTCCGCCATAGAGTTGAGTGACTTGGTGGCTGTTGGTTTTTTTGTTTTGCCGCAATTTTTCATTCAAGCCATACCCATTGCTTTTTTATTGGCCTTGCTTTTGGGGATAGGGCGGATGAATGAGGACAAGGAGATTCGCGCCATGCAGGCATTGGGCCTAAGCCCCATGCGTGCGGCCTGGGGGGTTTTGGGTTTGGGGTTGGTGCTTTCCCTGTTGCTGACAAGCGCATTGGCCTATGCTTTGCCTTGGAGCACCCGCAATTTGTGGCAGGTAACCAGCGAATTACTCAAACGCAACCTCCGTGGCGACATTAAGCCTGGCGTATTTTATGACCAGCTGACCCGCTATGTGCTTTTTGTAGGGGAAGTGGAGCGGCAGGATTGGAGGCGGTTGTGGCTTTATGACACCCGGCAGGAGGACTCTTTGGGGTTGTTGAATGCCAAGGAGGGCCGACTCCAGCTACCGGAGGGGGAGGAGGCCATTTGGTTGCACCTCAAAGAGGGGGAAGTACACGACATACACAACGACTCTGCCGCGGCCTACCCATGGGCGCGTTTTGAGGAGGGCCGTTTGCGTTTGGAGTTGGGCCGGGGCTATTTCCAACGGAACTCCCTGGGGCGTGCCTTGGATGAATACACACTGGGGGAGTTGCAGCGCCTCTCAAAGGAGGCTGGCGAGAGGGGGGAGGAGAAGGAGGCGCGCCGTTTGCATGTTGCCTGGCACTGGCGTTTGGCCCAAGGTTTGGCCCCGCTGGTATTTTCCATTTTAGGGGTGGCGATTGCGCTGAAATATTTGCGAGGCAACAAGGCCATGGGGGGGCTGATGACGCTGGTAGCCTATGTGGCCTACTACATATTAGCGAGGGTAGGGGTTTCCATGGCGGAGGAGGGCATATGGGCGGCATTTTTTGGGGCGCAGATGGCGAATTTTATTTTTTTAGGGATGGGGTTGGTGGGGTGGCGCCATGTTGAGGCAGGGAGGTTGGTATAAAGGTGGGCAAGGTATTGTTCCGCTATGTGGCCTTACGTTATTTGCAGATGTTTGGGTTGGTTTGGCTTGGGTTGGTGGTGGTATTTCTCGTGGTGGATTTTGGGGACCAGCTGAAGATGTATTTGGCACGCCCCATTGAAGACGTGCTGCTGATGTATTGGAACAAGTTTTTGTTGTGCCTGAGCCAAATGTGTCCGGTGGCCATGTTGTTGGCGGGTGGCAGCAGCATTACCTCCCTGGCCCACCGCAGTGAGGTAAAAGCCATGTTGGCCCTGGGCGCCTCGCCCAGGGTGTTTTATGCGCCGGTGGGCCTGTGCGCTTTGTGCGTAGCCGCCGGCCTGTGTATTTTTGATGAGACGATAGCGACACGTGCAGGGCAAATGACGGATGAGCTTCAGGTATACCGCTTTAAGCGCTATGGCAAAGTGGGCGCCTATTTTGTCCCCAAGCAGTGGTTTCACATTGAAGGCACCATGTTTTATATGAACTCTCCGGAGGAGGGGGGCTTTAGGGACGTCTCCATATTTCGCCTCTCCCCCTCTTTCCAAATGGTGGAGCGCATAGACGCCGAAACCATGAAGCACGACAGTGAGGAGTTTTGGCAGTTGACGGAGGTGCGCTTTAGGCGTTTTTGGGAAGGTGGGCAAATGCAGACGCAGACAAAGCCCCTGGCGCTGGTGCGTTTCCCCAAAAGCTCCGCTGACTCTTTTCGCATTCTCTCCGGGCGCCCTGAGTGGATGCGTTTGAAGACGCTATGGACGCAGCGCCAATTGCGGGCGCAGGTGGGCCTTTCTACACCGGCCTTGAGTTTGGCCCTGCACAACCGTTTTGCGACACCCCTCATGGGGGTATTGGGGGCCCTATTGACGGTGGCTTTGACGCAGAGGCCTGGGCGCAAGGGGCAGTTGACGCTTGCGCTGACAGAAGGGGTATTGGTGAGCGTACTCCTATGGGGCAGCATGGTGGTGGGCCGGGCATTGGCCGTAGGGGAGCGCATATGGCCCTTTTGGGCGGCCTGGGGCCCGGTGGTTTTTTTGACTATTTTGACATGGGGGCTGGGCAGCGCCTATGCCCACGGGGTTGGCAGGTGGAGGGTGGCTTTCCCCCCCTGGAGGAAGAGGGGGGCTGTTTGAAGGTTGCCCTGGTACACGACTGGCTGGTGAGTTGCCGTGGCGGCGAGAAAGTGTTGAACGCCCTGCTGGAAATGTTTCCGCAGGCCACCCTCTATACCCTCTTCCACGAGCCCGGCAGCGTCCCCGGCCCCACCCAACATACCCCCATTTATACCAGCTTTTTGGACAAACCGTGGATACGCAAGCGCCACCGCATGTTTTTGCCGTTGTTTCCCCTGGCCATACGCACCCTCTCCCTCAAAGGCTATGACTTGGTGGTTTCGTCCAGCCACTGCGCCGCGAAGGCCATAAGGCTGCCCCCCGCCACCCCCCACCTCTGCTATATACACGCCCCCTTGCGCTATATGTGGGACCGTTTTGACGACTATTTTGGCAAAGGCCGCGCCTCCTTGCCCCTACGCCTAGCGGCCCACGCCCTACGTCCTTTTTTGCAGCGTTGGGACGTGAGGAGTGCCCAGCGCGTGACACGTTTTATAGCCAACAGCCGGCACGTAGCCCGCCAGGTGAAGTTGCGCTACAACCGGGAGGCCGGGGTGGTGCACCCCCCGGTGGATTTGGAGCGGTTTTTGCCGTTGCCGCTGGAGGGCTCCGGGGGTGGGGGCTATTTTTTGTGTTTTGGGGCCTTGGCCCCCTACAAGCGTTTGGATTTGGCCATAGAGGCTTTCAAGCGTTTGGGGCTTCCCTTGTGGGTGGCAGGCTCCGGGCAGGAGGAGGGGGTGTTGAGGAGGAATTTGCCCAGCAACATTCGTTGGCTTGGGCAAATAGCCGAGCATGAAGTCCCCCCCCTGTTGCATGGCGCCAAGGCACTCATATTCCCCGGAGAAGAGGATTTTGGTTTGACGCCCATAGAGGCGCAAGCTTGTGGGCGTCCTGTGATTGCGTTGGGGCGTGGTGGGGCCCTGGAGACGGTGGTAGAGGGGAAGACGGGTTTGTTTTTTGCGGAGCCCTCGGTGGCCTCTCTGGAGGGGGTGGTGGGGGCCTTTGGTGCATTTGAGAAGGGGTTTTTGCCAAAGGAAGCGAGGGAGAATGCGGTGCGGTTTTCAAAGGCGCATTTTTGGCAGGGCATAGGCGCCGAGTTGGAGATATTATTGGGCCGAATGTTTTCCTCAACCTAGAGAAGGGCTTCTGGTGTTTCGACGGTTTCAACGGTTTTATAACGCCATAAAACTTTTGGCGGATGAGCTTGTTCTCGTTTGTGCTTTTGGTTTGGCCTATGGGCTGAGGTTTTATTCGGGTTTGCCGCACGAGGCCATTCCTCCCATGGAGGACACGCTCTGGTCCCTCGCGGTGGTGTTGTTGGTTTTCCCGCTCATATTCAGGCAAATGCGACTTTATAGGACGAACCGTGCGCGCACGCACTGGGGGGAGGTAGGGGAAATATTGAGGGCGACAGTTGTCGCAACGGTGGTATTGGTGACATTGACTTATTTTTTCAGGGAGCGCTACTCACGCATTACCTTGCTGATGTTTGTGACATTGGCTTTTGTGTTGTTGTCCACGCAGCGTATTTTATTTCGCTCTGTGTTGAACAAGGTACGCCGTCGCGGCTACAACGTCCACTACGTACTCATGATAGGCACCGGCAGTTTAAGTCGTCAGGTGGTGAAGGCCTTGCTTTCCCACCGGGAGTTGGGGTTGCAGGTGAGGGGGCACCTCACGCACGAGCCGGAGGAGTTGCGAAGTTCGCCGGAGGGCATGCGTATTTTGGGAGGCATAGACGACATAGGCCGTGTTTTGGATGAGGAGCAGGTGGACCATGTTATTGTTGCCTTGCCTTTTGCGGAGCAGGCTGTGTTGGCTGAGTTGATGAGGCAGATGGCTTTGCGGACGGTGGACGTAAAAATAGTGCCGGACTTGGGGGAATATGTGACGTTGAAGGGGGGGTTTGAGGAGTTTGGTGGTTTGCCGATGGTGGCATTGCAGAGTGCGCCTGTGGATGCGTGGAGCCGCATGGTGAAGCGCAGTGTGGACGTGGTGGGCGCCCTCCTGCTTTTGGTATTGTTGTCACCGCTGATGTTGTTGCTTGCTTTGTGGGTGAAGTTGGACAGCAGGGGCCCGGTGCTCTACCGCCAGGAGCGGATGGGGATGGATGGGCGTTTGTTTTGGATGTTGAAATTTAGGACAATGCGGGTGGATGCCGAGGCGGTGGGTGCGCAGATGACGTTGCCAAAGGATGCGCGCCGCACACGTTTGGGGGGTGTGTTGCGCAAATTTTCATTGGACGAGTTGCCGCAGCTTTGGAATGTATTGTGGGGAGAAATGAGTTTGGTAGGGCCCAGGCCCGAGCGTCCCATATTTATAGAGGAGTTTAAAAAGCGCATTCCGCGCTACCATTTGAGGCACATGGTGAAGTCCGGGATGACGGGTTTGGCGCAGGTAAGGGGTTTGCGTGGGCAAAGCTCCATAGAGGAGCGGATTGAGGCGGACCTATTTTATATAGAGAATTGGTCTCCGTTATTGGACATGAAGATATTGGTGAAAACGGTATTTGGGGGATTTTTGTCCAAAAATGCCTATTAGGGGGGAGAGGGGGCTTGACGTCCACCGCGCTTGAGAGTAGGAAGCAACCCCGCAAGCGGGAATAGCTCAGCGGTAGAGCATCGCCTTGCCAAGGCGAGGGTCGAGGGTTCAAATCCCTTTTCCCGCTCTGGTAGAAGCACCAACAAAGCCCATCAAAGCCTCAACGCCTTGATGGGCTTTGTTTTTTTGGTTGACCGGACTCCAGTGTTGTCTAGCGAGGCCCATGGACATACCACCAAATTGGTGGCATTTTTGGTGGCATTTCGAGATTGAGACAAGTCGATACCACCATGAACAAGCTCACGGATACTTTTTTGAGGGGTTTGAAGGCCACTGGGGAAGTCCAAAAAAAGGCGGATGGTGGCGGACTCTATATCCACGTTTCCCCAGTGGGAGGCAGGCTGTGGCGCCTAAAATATCGCTTTGAAGGCAAGCAGAAGACGCTTTCGCTTGGCGCCTACCCATCCGTGAGCCTCAAGGATGCACGGAGCAAGCGCGAAGAGGCAAAAGAGCTACTCGCAAAGGGCGTAGACCCGGGCGTGCACAAGCAGGCCGTCAAAGCATCCTCTCGCTCCAAAAACGAAAACACTTTTGAAATAGTGGCCCGTGAATGGGTTGCCAAGAGGAGGGGCTCATGGTCTGAGAGCCGTGGCAAGAGGGTTCTCGCATGGCTTGAAAACGACATTTTCCCCTTCATTAGAGGCAGAGTTATGGCTTCCATCACCGCGCCGGAACTTTTGGACGTGCTGCGGCGCATTGAGGCCAGAGGTGCTGTTTATGTTGCGCACCGCGCCAAGCAAACCTGTGGCCAAATATGGCGCTATGCCTTCGCAACGGGCCGTGTAGAGAGAGACATTACCGCCGACTTGAAAGGAGCCCTGGCTCCAGCAAAGTCAAAAAACTTTGCCAGCATTACGGAGCCCAAGGCTGTTGGCATTTTGCTGCGAGACATGGACGCATATGGAGGCTACCTCATTGTGCGGTTTGCTCTGCGCATGGCCCCCTATGTTTTTGTCAGGCCTGGAGAATTGCAACAAGCAGAGTGGACGGAATTTAATTTTGAGGGCAAGGAGTGGCGCATTCCCGCCGCAAAAATGAAAATGAAGCAAGTGCACATTGTGCCGCTTGCGCGGCAAGTCATTTCAATGCTCCAGGAGCTTCAACCCTACACCGGCAATGGGCGCTTTTTGTTCCCATCCCCACGAGCGAACAGTGCGCCTATTACAAAGGAGGCCTTGTTGGCGGGGCTGCGGCGGCTTGGCTACACCAAGGAGCAAATGACCGTCCACGGTTTCAGAAGCATGGCGTCCACTCTTTTGAATGAAAAAGGCTTCAACCGAGATTGGATAGAGAGGCAACTTGCGCACGGAGACCGGGACGGTGTTCGCGCTGCATACAATTATGCCGAGTACCTTCCCGAGCGCCGCAAAATGATGCAGTGGTGGGCGGATTATTTGGATGAGTTGAGGAAGAAGAAGGAGTGAGAACCATGAAAAAATACATCACCCTAAAAGAGGCCATGCAGAAAAAACGCATTCGTGCTGAGCAAATGTGGAGGCTGATTGAAAAAGAAGGGAAATGGGTGCCTCTCTTTGACAAGAATCACAAACTTCTTCGTTTTGACGAAATTCGAGAGCGTGTCAACAGCGTGGCTGAAAAGCTTAGAAAAGAACATGGTCCTTTAGAGGTGGGTGGATACGCAGGCAGTCTTTTTATGTCCTCGCTTATGGAGTTTTTTTTGATTCACACCGACGACCTAGAAAGATTATGCACACCTGGGACGCCTTTCTCAACTGCACGGTTTTCGCTTGCTGAGCAAAGGGACTGGGAACACCGTTTTCTTCCCTATCCACCCCCCTCAAGCGGTAGCGAAGAAAAGCCTTGTGTACGTATCTCTACTGAGCCTTGGGCTGCCAAAACCCACTCGAAAATTCGTGATGAGATGCGGGCCGAGGGTAGCAGTGAAGCTGCTATAGCCTGCGTTCTTTACAAATGTGGGGCCGACAAAACAAAGATAGGTCGCCTTCTTCACAAAAAAAGAGGCATGGAAGAAAGCACATATAAAAAACATGGGGACAAGCTTTTAAAGGAAGCTGAAAGGTTGAACATTCAAGCTGACTAACAGACGCCTGCTTTCCCGACTTTCCCGTTTCGTTCCCAGACAATTCCCGCCCGCCTGTGGCCTCCTAGGTTCATTCATTTACCTAGGAGTTTTTTATGTCCAATGTTGTTGAGAATCTGCCCGCCACTGGCTTTTTGCGCTTGAAACAAGTCCTCAAATTTATCCCCGTCAGAAAAACGAAATGGTACCAAGGAGTCAAAAGCGGTGAATACCCCCGCCCTGTAGCCTTGGGGCCGCGCTGTGTTGCCTATCGCGCCGAAGACATCCGCGCTCTCATTGAGCGCCTGGGTGCACAGGCTTCCAGAGAGAAATGAGGGCTGCCATGTCAGAAAAACAAAGCCCCCGGCAGCAACCGAGGGCGAGAAAACAAAACAAGTGTGCGCAAACTATATCTCAGCCTGTCAAGAGGCGCAAGCCTACCATTCTGGATTGCGAGAATGCGCTTGACAGGCTGGCCAATGCTTCTCCTTCGGAAGTTGCCACAGCGTTGAGCGTTGCTGCCGCTGAACTTAAGCAGGCCGAGGGCGAAGCATGGCAGGAGGAAGCGCAACAAACGCTTCTTCAGGTGGCAAAAGGTTCAGAAGTCGAAGCGCCAGCGGCCCAACAAATTATTGAAGACGGGTTCAGGTGTGAAGCCCACCCAGACGGGCGCTTTTCTCTGGAGAGCGATGGGTTGTGGTTTACGGAACTCAAAGAGAATAGCGACCCTAAGCGAACATGGTTGGGGCCACCGCTGCTTGTTCTTGGGCAAACCAGAGACGAACAAAGCAAGGAATGGGGGCTGCTGCTCAAATGGTTCGACCCGGACGGAAAACCACACACTTGGGCCATGCCTAAAAGCCTTCTGGTTGGAAAAGACAGGGCTGCCTGGCTTGGTCGCCTGGTTGGCGAGGGGTGGTGTGCTGCGCCAGGGCAAAACGAGCAACGGCTGCTGGCCATATACTTGATGACCCATAAAACCAACCAGCGTGTGCGTTGCGTACCCAAAACTGGATGGTGCGGAGACGCATTTGTTTTTCCAGATGGTGTTGTTTTTGCTGGAACCAATGAGGAGCCTTAACATGCTAAAAAAAGAAGAACCTGTTGTCCCAGATGAAGTTTTTAAGTCGGGCCAGTCGGGCGAGTCGGCACCCATGGAAATTACAGGTGTTTTGGCTGCCCGACACACCAAAACCGAGGTCGGGCCAGCCGGGCCAGAAAAAATTGTTTTGCAGGGCCAAAAGCACGAAAACCCCTACCGTATGGCTGGGACATTGGAGGGATGGCAGAAGACAATAGGTTTGTGGGCACAAGCAAACAGCAGGCTTATGTTTTTCCTAAGCGCTGCGCTCAGTGCTCTATTGCTGGAGTTGATGGGGGCAGAGTCTTGGGGAGTCAATTTGTATGGTGGCACCTCTTGCGCCAAGACAACGACGTTGCAAGTTGCTGCGACTGTATGGGGCAGTGGTGGATTAACGGGAGGCTATGTCAAGAGTTGGCGGTCGACGGACAACGGACTTGAGGGTGAAGCCGAAATGCACAACGACACGGCGCTATGTCTTGATGAGCTTGGACAAGCGTCGGCGCGCACACTCAATGAAGCCTCGTATATGCTTTTCAATTCCATGGGCAAAGGGCGAGCCTCACGAAACGGAGACTCAAAGCCCCGCAAAAGGTGGCGGACTGTTGCTTTGTCGACTGGAGAAAAAACGCTTGCTGCAAGGATGGCCGAAGAAGGCATGCGGCCCAACCCAGGCCAAAGCGTCAGGTTGATTGAATTACCTGCCGATGCCGGGAAGGGCCTGGGCGCGTTTGAAAACCTCCATGGCCATGCTTCTGCCCAGGAATTTGCAGACACAATAAAGAGTGCCGCAACCCAAAACTACGGACACGCTGGGCGGGCGTTTGTTGCAAAGCTGGTTGAGAACAAAGCCGAAATAACGGCATGGCTTCAGGGGTGGATGAGAAGCATGTTGAAAGAATTTTGTTCTGAGGGGGCGACTGGACAGGTGAAGAGGGGGGCGCAGCATTTCATGTTGGCTGCTGCCGCTGGGGAGTTGGCTGCCAGGTTGAGTATTGTGCCTTGGAAGGAAGGAGAAGCTTTGGAGGCTGCCAAAAAATGTTTTTCTGCTTGGATAGCCTCACGCGGCGGAAATGAGAACGAAGCAGAAGAGGAAACGCGCATCGTGGGCGACGTGAAGCGCTTTCTTGAGATGCACGGCTCAAGTCGTTTTCAGCGTGTGGACGGCTCCATGGACGCTGTCGAAAAGACTGTTAACCGCGTTGGATTCGTCAAGACGGAAAGCGGGAAGACAACATATTATTGTTTGCCCGAAGCCTTCAAAAACGAAATTTGCAAAGGGCATGACTACAAACTTGCGCAGCGGGTGTTGGCCGAAAGGGGCATGCTTATAAAGGATGGCAAGAATTACACCGTGAAGCCTCCCCGCCTTCCAGAGATTGACCGGCAGCGGGTTTATGCGTTTGTCATGCCAGCGGACGAAGAGCGGCCCGACTCGCCCGACTCTGGCTTTTGACCGCCCGACTCGAAAAACGGCGCAACACCACGTAATTATTGCTTGCCCGACTCGCCCGCCCTGCCCGACTCAAAAAACGAAGAGGGAGAAAGCTTTGATGAAGACAACAAAGCCAAACCCTCAGTCCCAGCCGGACCCCCAACCAGTTTTTCCCCGGCAACCCACTTCCTGGCCAGGTGAAAATATGAATCCGGGCAACGGATGGTTTCCAGTTGGCGCGGCAGCCCACCTTGTGGGCATGGGGCTAACTTTGGAGCGAGACGCAGACGGCGAGCTGTTCTTGGGCGGCTTGCAGCATTTGTCTATTGAGGACAGAGCCCGCGCTTTGCAGACTGCCAAAGCAAACCGTCTCCTCATTTTGTCGGAACTGGAGAGGTGCGGGGGGACACTCTCCAACCCACTTGTTTTGCACTACCGCGCCCATTGCCCCAATTATTTGGCACGGCTGCCAGAGATGTCCGGAGCGCGTCCGTGGGCTGAACTTCTGCTGCCGCTATCCCCCACACGCGAAAACAGAGGAGGGCATTCAATGAAAGTCCTCATAGACAGCCGAGAGCAAGCCCCCTTTGCCTTTGAGCACCAAAAGTATGCTGGACCTCGTTGAAGTCTGCGCGCTGCCTATAGGCGATTATAGCCTTTCTGGGCTGGCTGATAAGGTTGCTGTTGAGAGGAAGTCCTTGGCTGACTTGGTGGCATGCCTTGGGAGGGAGAGAGAAAGGTTTGAGCGTGAATTGCAGGGGGCAGCAGCTCTTGACGCCTTCGCCGTGGTGGTGGAGGCAAGTTGGGGGGAGCTGGCGGCTGGAAACTACCGTAGCCAATTGGACCCCCACAGCGCTTGCCAGAGTGTTTTGACCTTCATGGCCCGCTACCATGTGCCGTTTGTATTTGCGGGAAGCCGGGCCAGGGCTGAATATGTCACCTGGGGGTTTCTAAGGCAGTACCTTGAGGGAGCCCGCAAGCGCTGGGGGAGCATTGTCAAAGCCCACGGGGAGGTCGCAGCATGAGCAAAAAAACAGACGCCACTTCGTAAAATGGCTAAGCTGTTTGTTTTCCATAATTTTCCCGTGTGTCTGAGTCATTTTTTCTCCTCTTCTTCTTCCTCTGCTCCCTCCATGTTGTCGAGGAAGCGAATTCCCGACATGTCCCACTTTTCCTCTATCGTGAGTTGTTTCTCATCGTCTTTTTCGACCAATTCTTGCTTTTTCATCGCATTCCTCGACTGTTATCAAATAGCGTTTTTCTGCTCCTTGCCCCACTTCTTCTACCTTTCCCTTCATCACAAATTTCTTTTAGGCGCTCCGCTGTCATTGGTTCGTTAATATCTCTAATCATTCAATTCCTCCAATCTAACGATATATCGTTTTTCGCTCCCAAATACTCTTTCTTCAATTTTTCCACTAAGAACATATTTGCAAGCCTTCTGGCAGTTAGCTTTAGGGCACCCAAGGTTAACTAAACAGGCCAAAACGCTTGACAAAAAAGATGTAAAATGCAATAAATTTAGGTGGTTGGGGTTTTAGGTGAGTTAACAGCAAAAAACATTCCCATGCGCACATGAGACAAAAACAAGAAATAGAGCAATGCAGAAAGTTCCTCTTCATTCGCCATGTGCTTGAAGGGAAAAGTGCCGCAAGGGCTGCTCGCCTGGCGGGGTACTCTCTAAAAGGTGCCAAGGTACAGGGACACAGGTTGATGAAGGACAAGGACGTGAGGGCGGCTATTGAGGAAGGAAGAAAACAGGCCCCACCCTTGAAGCTGGCAGAGTCTCAAGAGTCCGAGTCTTCCACGTCTACCAAAGCGCCGCAGTTGCTTGCCGCCATGGGTATTGGGGAAATTCGCATGCTTTTAGACGCCATAGCGAGGGGTATAGCCCGGGAAGAGGTACCCATGCCCAAGGGGGGTACTTTGGTGGTGCGACCTCCAGACACCCGCACACGGCTTAAGGCCCTTGAGTTGAATGCCAAAATCCTAGGGCTGCTCGACAAAGACAAGGACAGTTGGAGCAGCGTGCCTCCTATTGTCATATGAGCGGCAACCTCTTTGGTGAGTTGAGGCGGAGCCAGGAACCGAATGCGGCTTCACTCTCCAATAAATGTAGAGGAGCTAGGGCGGTTTTGGTTGAGTCCTAGACACTCTTCCAATCCAGCTAGCAGGGGAGCAGTAGCTTCAAGCATACGCGCTTAAACCAAAACCGCTCTAGGTTTTCGGCTCATCCAATTCCTTCAGCTTCACAACCCCACGAAGCTCATCGGCCACTTTTTCAGCCCGAAGAGAAGCCGCCGCGTCTTTTTTGAATTCTCGCTTTGCCTTTGTACATAGGTTTCCAAATGGGTCATCGAAACATGACGAGTCTTGCGGAAGCTCTGCACCCATCGCATATATTTCGATAAGCATCTCGCCAAGGGGCTTCACAACGGGAACATTGCCACTGAGAAATTCAGAAATGGCGTTTTCTGCCTGAGAAACTGCAATTGCAGAATACTCGTCAGCAAATTGGCACTCGTCGAGCATAGAAATAGAAAGCATCATTCCTTTGCCCTTGCACACCATGTGAACTTTTGAGCCTTTCTTCGCCACCGCCGCTCTGCTTAGGCTGCTGGTTTTCAGGGATGCACGGACGCGAGAAAAGTTTTTGTGCCCTTTGAGGACAAGATAGCCCGCTCCCATAATGTCCTTGTTGATTTCTTCAACGACGCCAGAGACAAGAATCATCCTGCCCTTGAACATCTGGTCTGCAGATATTTCGTTGCTTTCATATTCGAACGAATAGTTAGGAGCTAGAATAACGGCAGACAATCCAGCCATCGAAAGCGCCGCATTTTCAATGCTCTCATCGTTAACTTTTGCCTCGCCTATTGCTTTTTTCGCCGCCGCAGAAATTGTCAGCTTGAGCAACCTAACTCCTTGCTCATTCAGAGATGGCCTGGTTGTTTCTTGCTCTGCTTTGGTTTTGCTCTCTTGGGTCTTGAAATTTTCGCGAATCTCAGCACCAACTCCAGCAACACTCGCAACACCAACAGCGCCAACACCGAAGCAGGCAATGCAGCTTCCAATGCCAAGCACAAAAAGAAGTCCAAGCGCTGCTAAAATGTATACCCAAGGACTGGTTTTCTTCGCTTCACTCATGAGTTTCTCTTTTCTTGGTTGCTGTGTGGTCGGCCGAAACGGTGAATGCAGTCACTAACGTGAATTCATAGACTGCTTTATACGTCAAACAAGGCTACGTCAAACGTGACGTATTATGCAATGAAGTATCTGGCTACGCATCCTTATGTGAAACGTGAAGCCAACCCCCATAAGCTCGCTGTTCGCTTTGGAAAAAAGTGCCGCCAAGTGCGACATGAGCATGGGTTGTCTCAGCTCGACATGGTGAGGTATGCCGACTTTTCATTGTCCCACTACCAAAAAATTGAACGCGGCGACCTCGACCCGCGCCTTACGACAATCAAACGCCTGGCCGACGCTTTTGGCGTGAGCATGTCAGAGCTTTTGGACGGACTTTGAGTTTTGGGTGCTAAATTTTAAGCCGTGGTGGCTGAACTTCGCAGCCAACACGCAGGGCAAAAACACCCACGTAAAAAATAACCCACGCAACAACGAAAGATGCTATTCTCCCTTTTGCTGCAAGAGATTGTGGCTGGGGCTGCTAAGCCCATTATGTCTAACATGAACGGAGAGAGCCTGCCGGTGGACCTTATCTCTTCGTTCTGCGTGGCTCCATTCTGGCGGCTCGAATGGGGAATCGCAAGGTTCTATATGAGCATCTCCCATGTGCAATAGGTTTTTTTCTGTGCATTGTTTTCTTTACGCCAGGCCTCTTTGACTTCTCAGACAGGAAAGTTTGCAGCTCTATATTCGGCCTTTTGTGCAGCATGTGTTGCCGCTGCTGGCCCGGATGAAATTCGCTTAAAATAGCGGTAGACTCACACCTCATTCGCCGGACGGACTCGAAGTCCTTGGCCTTGCTCAGGTTTCGTGAGTCTCGGTTTTTTCCGTCTTCGTCATCTCCTTCGCCTGCGCAATTTTTTGCTTCTCCCTTCTCTAAAAAAGTCTTCTATCCTTTGGGCCTTCCCTCTCACTCTCCTCCTCGCCCTTACGCATATTCCCGCTGCGGACACTCGCTTATGTGGCCTTTCTCATAGCGCCGACCATGCGCTAATAACGCCCATAACGTCCGCGCCGCCTTGTTCGCTAACGCTACCACCGCTACGTTGTGCGGACGCCGCTCCATTAACTTCTCCTCCCACGGATTCCCGCCCCTCCGCTTCACTTGCTGCAATACACTCCTCGCACCGTGGATGAATAACATCCGCAAATATACGTCGCCGCGCTTGCTGATGCCGTATAGACGACTCTTCCCTCCCGTCCCCATTTGCCGCGGTACCAACCCCACCCACGCAGCAAACTCCCTCCCGGACTTGAATGCCTTCGCGTCCCCCATTGTCGCTACCGCCGCCGTCGCCGTCAACGGCCCTACACCCGGAATTTCACTCACCACCTTCACCGCTACGTCGTCCTTCTTCCAAGAAAAAATGACACGCTCAATGCCCACTATTCGCTTCTCAAACTTCAACAGCCCTTCAACTGCTTGTTCACCACCTCGCCTGTTTTCTCCTCAATAAAATGCGCCTGGAAAACATTCTTTGCCGTGTCCACTCCAACGGGTGTAAGCTTCATGTCGTGCTCCTTCGTGTTCGTCGTTTGTTGAACTTCAGGGCCTCTTTGGGCTCTTCAAAGCCGTTAGCCCAGAAGGAGCACACTCTACCTCTCCCGTGCTCCCTCGGGGAGATGCTCATTTCATTCGCAGGCTTTTCATGTTAGACAGCCGGTCTTAGCAGCTTGTTTGAGCCGCCATTTTTTTTTGACCCTCAAATGACATTGCCCGGCCTCCTTCGAATGCAGCGGAGAGCCGGTCATACCTGAAGAAGGAAAGCTGAGCGAAGACGAGAAAAATGCATTGATCGCCATCCACGCGCGTTTGGCCTGTCTTAAGCAAAGCGGTTATTCTCACGCGAGCATTGTTATCGAGCAGGTACTGGTTTTGCTGGAGCTTTCGAATGTCAAAATCTACCTTGAAAGCATTGCTGCGGCGCTTGAAAATGTCGTTGGGGTTGTTCAGCAAAAACACAGAGGCGCAGGCTGGCACATTGGCGTCATTATTCGAGACTTGGAGAGGCTCACCGCCAACCTTCAGCACAGCCAGGCAGGCCACGCGGCAGGCCAAAACACGCTGCACACTGCGCCCCAACACCAAGCCGCGCAAGAAGGCCATCCCACCATGGCTAACTTGCAGACAGATGCGACGCCAGGAGCCCCACACTTTTGGAAGCAGATGAAAAACTTGATGAGGCGCATGCGGTTCCTAAAATGAAGGCGTGGCAAACAAGGGTGAAAGCCAAACTCTCAACCTTCCTAGGGCGTTGTTCAACGCTATGGTGATTTTCCCATTAGCGTACAAACTCCCTAAGGTAGCTACCTCTAAACTTTAGAGGCTCATGGGGACGAAGCGTAGCGGAGTCAAGCAAACGAAGTGAGCTTCCGCTGCCGCGTAGGCAGGCGCTTCCTCCGCGCCTCCAGCGCATGACGGGTCTTTTCCAGCTCGGCTTGCAACAGTTTCACGTCCGGCAGCACGGTGCGGTACTCGGCGGCCATCACTTTGTTGGGCAGGCCGTCGAGCGCGTAGCGCGCCAGGGCGGATTTAGCGCGCACGCAGAGGATGAGTCCTACCGGCGGGTTTTCCCCGGGCATCGTCCAATGTTCGCGGGCATAGTTGCAATACAGATGCATTTGTCCCACGTCAGCATGCGTGAGTTCGTCGAGTTTCAAGTCAATAATAACCAGGCAGCGCAAGCGGCGATGGAAGAACAGCAAGTCTACCCGGAACCAGCTTTCATCCAGGCGCAGCCGCCGCTGACGGCCGACGAAAGCGAAGTCGTTGCCCAATTCCAGCAGAAAGTCTTCCAGCCGATGGATGAGTGCATCTTCCAACTCGAACTCGGAATATTCGTCCTTGAGATCTAAAAACTCCAGAACATAAGGGTCGCGAACGGCTTCATCAGGCGTAAGTACATCGCTGGGTTTGGGCTGACTGTCTTTTTCAAGCATGGCGCGCTTGTTCTTCGACAGCAGCGCACGAGTATAAAACTGGGTGCCTATTTGGCGGGCGAGCTGGCGTACGCTCCAGCCGCCGCGAAGGGCTTCGGCTTCGTAGAATTCCCGTTCTTCAGTGGATCGGGTACGACGCATCAGGTGGATATAATGCGTCCATGTCAGAGGAAAGGCTTGGGCAAGTTGGCCCGGGTCGAAAATCCGAATCGCCGATTCGGATTTCTTTCCCCGTTGCTTACCGGTGGAAGGAGGAGGTTCTACACCGAATTTCCGAGACAGTGTTTCGGAAATTCGAGAGGGCGGGTAAGTCAGGTAGAACAACCGCATTTGTTCCAGGTTGTCCACGCCAAACCCTCGCCCAAACCGGGTTGTCAGATCGACGGACAAGCGCTGAAGCAAAGCTTTGCCATAGTCGGCCCGCTCTTTGCCACCCTGATCGAATTCCACAATGCGCCGCCCAATCTCCCAATAACTGGCGGTCATCAGCGTATTGACGCTGCGTGCAGCGGCGTGGCGTGCTTGCTCCAGCAGGGCGACAATGCTGCCGTGGATGCCTGCATAATCGGCGCTCGTGCATTTTTCCACCGCAGCGGACGGGCCTTTCTTGGAGGGCGAAACCCGCTTGGTTGTTGTTTGTTTCGCCATGCTCAACCCAACCTAACAGGCTGAAGTGTTGTATGTACATGCTCGAAACTCCAGTCGGCGATTCCTTCGCACCCCGCGGCTAGATAGAACTGATTGTAGGGATAAAAAGCTAACATGCGTTCCTGGAGTGCCGCTTTTGAATCGGGAGGCAATGCATCCCACCATGAAATACGCAACGCATGATTCTCACAAGCAATAGAAAGGCGCAGGAGAGCGTCTTTCAATTTTACTCCGGAGTGCACAGCGGCCGCTAATGCCCCCAAGAATTTTTCACAGGTGCTTGAACTCGATACGTGCCATGCAAAGCCAAACGACCATCCATTTTCTATGGGTGCCGTAAAGAACGTGATTAAATCAAGCGCTGGTTCTTCTGTTCCAAGCGTTTGCAAGTGGCCGCCAGTGAAATCGTAGTTTGGATGGAGGAGGCCGGAGAGCTGTAGGGCGCAAGGGGAATTCGACGTGAAGATGGTATAGGCAAAATCGCTGTAATTTTTAGAGAGAAGGGCTTGGTCATATTGCCCTTTGTGGTATTTCAGATTGTTGAAACCGATTGTGTTCCCCTCGTAACAAGCCGTCAACATGTCTTTGGCAGAAGGACTGAGATTGTGGTTGTTAACAAGATTGGGCAGCGCTCGAACAGCATTTTCCTTTACGAAGTACTCCCGGCACAAAGAACGATAAGCATAGAGTGCCACTTGTTGCGCATCAGGACGTAGCGGAAAGTTGTCGATTGGAGCGAACAACTCGTTGTCATGCGTTCCGCAAAAGCCTGCAAAGGCAGATGCTCGATTGAGCCCTACTTTACGCATCATTGGTTTGCCATTGTTCTTCTTAAGCGTCGAGAAATCGCTGTTAAGACGATAGACGTGTCCGTTTTCCGCGATATGAGCAAGCTGTCCACTTCGTTGAATTGAATGTGCCGAGACGATCTTGTCGCAGCGCACGCTACTTTCATAATGAAGGCAGCGCCCACGAGAACTCTGCTTTTTTACTTCTCTTATAAAATCGTCAGCGAATGACATTGGCTTTATTTATCCATCTTCGTCAAAGTTGGGGATAACTTACCATGCTTGTAGATGCGCGGCCATGAATGCTCACCACATTCTTAACCTCGATCTCGCGACGGGGCTCTATCATGCCCGGCAAGTCAAAAAAATAGAAGGGCGTTCGCACAAAAACCACCGTTCACATGGAACGAAACACGCAAGCCGCAGCGCGCTGGCCTCATGCTTCCTCTCCAGCCAGCTTGCTAAGTCCGCATGCGCTTGTGCTGCTTTGCTTTCTTCTGGAGCTGATTGTGCTTGCTGATCCTCAATGATAGAAAGGAAGGCAGGGGAAGAAGAGCAGCCCACCCACAAGGCACCCCAAAACATATTGGGGTAACTTTGGGGGTAATACGAAAACTGCTTGAAAATGTTTATGTGTCATATTGTGCGGTTATGGCATCAATTGCGAGCCCTTTTCCACAGAAGGCCCTGTCTCAAGCAGGGCCTTCTTTTTTTTGTGGAGGGGGCTTTTCTGCCCTCCGGGCGGGGTTCTGTTGCCAACTGAGAATGTTTTTTTTGGGCCTGCGGCCCGGGCTTTTTTTTGAAATGTTTCTTTTTGCCCTTCGGGCGTTGTTCTCCTTGGGCCTGCGGCCCGGGCCATTTTTGAAAACATTTCTTTTCGCCCTCCGGGCGTTGTTCTTTCCTGGGCCTGCGGCCCGCGCTTTCTCGCCCTTCGGGCATTTTGCCTCCGGCGGGGAACTTTTTGCTCGCCCAAAAAGTTCCTCAAAAACG
>WQTM01000211.1 GCA_009786315.1 Pseudomonadota bacterium
GGCGCCGTTTTTTTTTGGTTACTTTTTTTTTGCGCGCGCAAAAAAAAAGTGACTCGCCGAGAGGCGAAAACCTGCCCGGAGGGCAAAAAAAGCTCGGGCCGCATGGCCCTTAAAAACTTTATCAGTTAAGAGGCCCGGGCCGCAGGCCCAGGAAAAAACAACGCCCGAAGGGCGAAAAGAAATGTTTCAGAGAAAAGCCCGGGCCGCATGGCCCATAAAAAGCATTATTCGCCCTCAATGTACCGCAACAATGCTTCAACGTTGCAGGGGAGCGCCACCCATCGCGCCCCCCCCTCCTTGCGAAACCAAGTCAACTGCCTCTTCGCATAGTGGCGTGTGTTTTGCGCCATTTTTTGGCGCGCCTGGGCTTCACTCAAAACACCCTCCACAACTTCCAACCCCTCGCGGTAGCCCACACTCCTCATGGCCGGGGTGTCGCGAAAACCCATCCCTACCAAAGCCTTTATTTCTGCCAATAGGCCCGCCTCAAACATGTCCTCTACACGTTGGTTAATGGCTTCATAAAGCAAATGGCGCTCCGGTGAGAGGACAATATAGTGGTGAATATATCTCTCCTCTTGGAAGTTGTGCTCCTCCCAATGCGCTGAAGCGGGCTTTCCCGTTTGCTCAAAAATTTCCAATGCACGCATGGCCCGCAACTTGTCCCCCCTCGGCAAACGCGCAGCCGTTGCCGCATCTATTTCTCCAAGGCGACGGTGGAGCGCCTCCTCCCCCACCTCTTCTGCCCATGCCTCCAAACGCTTGCGCAACAACATGTCCACCGGCGGCAATGCGGCCAAACCGTGGAGCAGGGCGCGCAAATAAAGCCCTGTGCCTCCCACCACTATTGCCC
This sequence comes from Pseudomonadota bacterium, assembly GCA_009786315.1. Taxonomy (GTDB): domain Bacteria; phylum Myxococcota; class Myxococcia; order Myxococcales; family Myxococcaceae; genus WRKR01. The sequence continues at coordinate 854 of WQTM01000211.1, forward strand.
GCTTCCCTCGGGAGTGTATGTCGGCTATGGCCTCGTCCGCCAATGCCACATAGCGCGCCGCCGTGCACTCTTCGGTTGGCTCCAAACAGGAAATGAGGTGGTGGGGTATTCTGGAGAGCAGCTTCGCGGGGGGCTTGGCCGTTCCAATGTCAAAATGACGGTATACCTGCTGCGAGTCAGCACCCACAATCTCCGCCCCCCAACACTCTGCCAACTCTATGGCCAGTTGGCTTTTGCCCGCACCCGTGGGGCCCGCAAGCACCAACAAGCTTGGGGTTGCTGCCTTCACCTTCAACGCAATATTCCCTCAAGTTCTTCAAGCGCTATTTCACGCTCCGTGCTGCTTCGCATGTCCTTGAGTTTGGCCCTGCCTGTTTGCAACTCGGCCTCCCCCAATACAATGCAATATTGGGCGCCCAGTTTGTGGGCACGTTTGAGTTGGCTCTTCACGGAGCCACCCCGCAAGTCCGCCTCCACCGCTAGGCCCCCCTTCCTCAAACGCGAAAGCAACTTCCATGCCTCATCCCCACCCCCTGCGTCTGCCAAAAACAACAAAGGCCCCCGCGGCTCCGGCTGCGTGTTGGCCCCCAACAACAAACATAGGCGCTCCAACCCCATTGCAAAACCAACGGCCGGCACACAAGGCCCCCCCAATTGCTCCAATAAACCGTCATAGCGCCCACCACCACATAGGGTGCTGGCGGTGCCCAATAGGGCGTCGTCCGCCACTATCTCAAATGCCGTGCGAGCGTAGTAGTCCAGGCCGCGCACCAGGCGTGGGTTGAGTGTAAATTCCACCGCGGAAAGCCGTAACAACCTTTGCAACTCCTCAAAATGCTCCAAAGAAGCCTCATCCAAATGCTCCAACAACACAGGGGCCGCTGCAATAAGGGGCGCCATCACCTCCTCCTTGCTGTCCAAAAGGCGTATGGGGTTTCGCTCCAACGTCTTTTGCAACTCCTCTGTCAACACGTGCCGGTGGGTTGAAAAATAGGCACGGGTTTTCTCGGAAAAACGCCGGCGACAGTCCGCATCCCCAAGCGAGTTCAACTCAAGCCGTACATTCTCTATGCCCAGCTTCTTCAAAAATGCAAAAGCCAACTCAATGAGTTCTGCATCCTGCTTGGGTTCCGCTATGCCAAAAACCTCCGCCCCCAATTGGTGGAATTGGCGGTAGCGGCCCGTCTTCATGCGCTCATAGCGGAACATGGGGCCTGTATAAAACCACTTGCTGACAGGCTCCTTCTGGTGGACGGCATGCTCTATGTAGGCGCGTGCGGCAGAGGCGGTGCCTTCGGGGCGGAGGCTTATGTCCCGGCCCCCCTTGTCCAAAAATTGGTACATCTCCTTGCCCACCACTTCTGTGTCTTCCCCTACCCCCCTCTCAAATAGGGCCGTCTCCTCCACAATGGGCGTCCTTATTTCTTCAAAACCAAATCGCCCAAACACCTCCCGTGCCACCCCTTCCAGCTGCTGCCATAGGGCACTCTCCCCTGGGAGTATGTCCCTCATGCCTCTCAAACTGCAAAACTTCTGCTTCACAAAACACTTCCTGGCAAAACATTGCCTGGCAAAATACTGCCTATTTTTTGCCCCACCCGCAGCATATTCTCCAACTCCAAACCCTCCCCAAATTGCACCCGCCCCTTCTCAAATAACAAAATAACCGTGGAGCCCATCTCAAAACGCAGCAACTCCTCACCCTTCTTCACCGGCAAAGGCGTCGCATAGCACTTCGTATAGGCCGCTTTCCCCTCGTGCGTGGCGTGCCCGTCAAATGCCGCCACAATCCTCCCCACACAGGTGGCCCCCACCGCTACCAACGCCACCTTTCCTATGCGCGTTTGCAGGCGGACAAACAGGCGCTCGTTTATGGAGTAGAGGGCTTCTTTGTTCCTCACAGCAATGGGGTGTACGGGCCAAAAGGCGCCTGGGAGGTAGTGTAGGCTTGCAATTTCTCCGTCCAGGGGGGCGTGTATCCGGTGGTAGTCGCGTGGGGACAAATAGAGGGTGAGGAAGCTTCCCCCCTCAAAACAACGCCCCGCCCCCTCACACCCCAAAAGCTGTCCCGCGGAAAACCAAATCCCCTTCGCTTGCACACATTTGTCGGCCTCCATTTTTCCAAATTGGGAAATGCGGGCGTCCACGGGGCTCACTATGGCGTCGTCACCCGCGTCTATGGGGCGTATGCCGGGTTTGAGTTTGCGTGAAAAAAATTCAGCAAAACTCGCATAGGCTTCTATGGGCTTTTCCGCTTCGTCCAGGTTTATGGCATATCGCTTGGCAAAGGCTGCAATGCTTCTGCGGTGCATCCACTTGGGCAACTTCGCATTCACCAAACGGCCTACAACCGAGGACAACGTGGACTTGGGCAACAACCGCATCAACGTTAGGAATGCCTGCTCTTTCATCCACTAAATCCCCATAACAAGCCGGTTGGCAAAACTGGTCGCCAAAGAGGCATCCAAAATCTTCTGCGCTGACGTCGCAATGTCATATTCAACACGCACAAACTCCATGCTTTGTGCACCCTCATCCAAAACAACAAAACAGGCGCGGTTGTCATAGTCGCGCGGCTGGCCAACGGAGCCTACGGAAATTAAATAGTGCGCCGCGGGCTCCAACTCAAAAGCCACCTCGTGCCTCTCCACCACCTCCCCGTCGAGTACCCTAAATACCTTGCACAAATGGCTATGGCCCACAAAGGACAAACGCGGCAGGGCTAAAACTTCGGGCAATAGCTGCGCAATCTGGTCCGAAGAGAAAACATACTCGTAGGCTTGAGGCTCAAACGGCGCGCCGTGGGAGCATAGCACGTTCTCTCCATAACGGTAGGTATAGGGAAGGCCGGACAACCACCTGAAGCTGTCCTCGCTCAAAACCCCCGCCGTCCAATCCAACACGTGGCGGGCTGCGCCATAATAGTAGGAGTAGTCCATCCGGCCTACAACCGCCGCATCATGGTTGCCCAACAACGTCAACTCCGTGTTGCTGCGGACCAGTCGACAACACTCTTCCGGAGAAGCACCATAGCCCACCACATCCCCCAGAGAAATGAGGCGGTCTACTTTGAGTTCCTCAGCCCTCTTCAATACGGCAACCAATGCCTCCAAATTGGAATGTACATCCGAAAAAATGCCAATCCTCATCGGGGCCCACCTTGTCTAAACATGAAGCACCCCTCCTCTCGTTCCACCTGTGTCCAATAACCCAAAGACTTTCTATAAGGCTTCTCTCTTTAAAAATAACCCCACCTCCCCCCCCTTCTTCCCACCATGCCCCCTTCACTTGGCTTCGTTGCTTGCTGCCTCAAAGTCATATACGCGCAGCGGGTTTATCTGCTTATAACGGCCCAAACGCAATAAACGCCGCGCACACTCCCACGTCAACTCCCTCGGGTGACGCCGGGGCTCCTCCTTCTTCCACCTCTTCACCTCCTTTCGAATGGCTTCCACCACCTCCGGAGGGTGCATGAGAAAACTCTGGGAAAACAACAAACTCCCACCAAAAGGAATGAGCCTCGCTTCCAATATGTCCTTCTTGTTGAGGCCCAATATGGAGCGACGCTCCGTTACCTCAAAATCCGCTTCGGAAAACAACTCCCTTAGTACAATGCGGTGCTCCTTGCATTTGCCCACCTCAAAAAGGCCGTGAATGGTTTCGGTGAAACAACGCGCTTGCTCGGCCTTGTCCGGCTTTGTACGCAACAAATGCTCATAAAAAGCAACAGCGGGCGTCTTGTTGTCAGGGGGGCGGGGCCTATCAAAAAGGAAATATTCCAAAAAACACGTCATGTGGTTTTCAAAAAACCTGTCCTCCTCATGAAAGTCTCCCACAAACTTCATGTATTGGGCCTTCGCTTCCAACACATCTGCATGGTTGGAATCCGGAATGGCCCACGCAATCAGTTCCTCAAACGGCTGCTGGTAGTGGCTGTCCATATAATGCTGTTGTCATATAATGCTGCTGTCCGCCCAACGGGCAAACCTTTGGTAGAAAGGATGTAAATGCGCCGCACCTGAAGGTTGGAATTGTATGCCTGCTGCTTTGAGGCCTGGCAACTGAATTCCTTCAACACTGCCATCGTTCACATTGCAGTAACTCACCTCCACCTCCTTGTTTACCTTCGGGTTTTCCACCACAAACCCATGGTGTTGCCCGGTAATTTCAATCCGCCCCGTCTCCAAAAAACGTACCGCCTGGTTCCCACCCCGGTGCCCCATCTTCATCTTCACCACCTTCAACCCCACCGCCAGGGCCAACATTTGGTAGCCCAAACCAATGCCAGCCAGAGGTACTTTGCCCACCAATGCCGCCACTGTCTGGCTTGCCCCCTCAACAGCATTGGGGCTTCCAGGGCCATTGCTGAGGAATATGGCCTGCGGCTTCATCTCCAATATGGCCTCCGCCGAAGTGCCGGCGGGGACAACGCTGACTTTTGCCCCCAACGCCACCAACGTGTTCAACGCACTGCGGCTGACGCCAAAGTCTATCACCACAACGTGCCAGCTGCCTTGGCTTTGCGCTTGCGTAGGGTAGGAATAAACACTCTTTGTCGTCACCGTCGCAACCAAATCCACATCTTCATAGGGCTTTGTCCAACGCGCCCTGTCTATGAGGGCACGCGTGGACATGGTTTCTGAGGAGAGGACGCCCGGTTGGCAGCCATGCCTGCGCAGGTGGCTTAGGAGACGACGGGTGTCTAAGTCGCATACGCCTGCAATCCCCCACCTCTCTATATAGCTTTCAAGGGACTCCTTCGCTTGCCAGTTGGAAGGCTGGGTGAGTTCACTCAATGCAAGGCCTATGGCGTGGGGCCTGTCGGACTCGACATTCTCGGCATTCACTCCTACGCTGCCAATGTGCGGGTAGGAGAAAACCAATATCTGCCCGGCCAAACTCGGGTGCGTTATCAATTCTTGGTAGCCAAACATAGAGGTGTTGAATACCACCTCGCCCACCACCTCCCCTGTCGCCCCAAATGAATTGCCGTGGAATACTTCACCATCCGCTAAAACCAATACCGCTTTCTTCACAACGTTGCTCCTCGCGAAAAACAAACATGGCCGCTAATAATTGTCTTCAAAACTTCCCCCGTCTCGGCATCCAAAACAACCGCATCCGCCACCGCCCCCTCTCCCAAATGCCCACACCCCAACCTCAACGCCCGCGCAGGGCCTGAGGTGAGACGCGCTATCTTCTCCTCAAGAGGCATCTCCATCTTCCACAACGTCGGCCAAACTGCATTCAGGGTTTCTCCCCCCGGCACGCAAAGCTCAAAAGGCTCCTCCATCTCATCCTTCGTTCGCCGGTAATGGTCCGAAACAACCGCATCTATGGCACCGGACTTCACCCCTTCTCGCAACGCCAAACTGTCCTCCTCCCCCCTCAAAGGGGGCCATATGCGGGCAAGCGGGGAGTAGGGCTCTATGTTGGTGTCCCAATAATTCAAGTGCATGGGGGTTGTGTCGGCCGTCACGGACAAACCTCTGCGCTTGGCCTCTTCAATCAACTGCAAACTGCGCTTGCAAGCAATGTGGGCAAAATGCAAGTGCCCCCCCGCCTCCTCCAACAAAAGCAAATCCCTCGCCACCGCTGCTGCCTCTGCAGAAACAGGTATGGAAGGAATCCCCCAGGCCAACGCCACCTTGCCCTCCCCCAAGGCCCCCTTGCCTGAAAGAGACTTGTCTTCTGCGTGTACCATAATAACTGCGCCCAACTCGGCAGCATATTGCATCGCCCGGCGCATCAAACCCGCATTCCCAACAGCCTGGCTGTCAAATAATATGTGCGCGCCCGCCTCTATCCCCGCCATCTCCTTGCCCTCCCCCCCTTGCGTCAACGGCGCCAGGGGAAAACACTTGGGCGCCCTTGGAAATAAAACCTCATCCGGCGGCTTGTGCGGACAAAGCAGAGTGGTGTAGCCTTGCTGGAGGGCCAACTCCAAATCCTCCCGGCTGCGTATGGTGCAACGCAAGTCGACAAAACCAGGCACCACACAGTGGCCCGCAACATCCAATATTTCAGCGCCCGAGGGCGCCGTGGCGCTCACCACACCCTTCTCAAAATAAAGGTCGCCTATCGCATTCCGGCGGTGGGTGGGGTCTATCACTCGTGCGGACTTCAAAATGAGAGCGCTCATTGCAAACTCTCCAAAATGGCTTGTCGGACAACAACACCGTTGGCCACCTGCTCGAGAATGAGGTTGTAGGGGCCATCCATCACCTCAGAGGCTATCTCCAACCCCCGGTTGACGGGGCCCGGGTGCATGACAAAAGTACCTTCCTTGAGTTTGGACATGCGGCGCAAGTCAAGCCCCCAACGGCGTTGGTATTCTTGCGCAGAAGGTATCAGCGCCTCCTGCTGACGCTCCTTTTGCAAACGCAACATCATCACCGCATCCACATCCTTCAAAGCCTCGTCCAAGTCAAAACATACTTCGGCCCCCAAAGCTTCAAACGCCTTGGGCGCTAGAGTGGGGGGGCCGCAAAAACGCACTTTCGCCCCCAACAACTGCAGGCAATAGAGGTTGGAGCGCGCTACACGGCTGTGCAATATGTCTCCCACTATCAACACCCGCCGGCCCCTCAACTCACCCCCCCACTTCTCCATAAGCGTAAACGCATCCAATAGGGCCTGCGAGGGGTGCTCGTGGCGCCCATCCCCTGCGTTGACAACCGCACAACCTATGTGCTTGGCCACCCGCGCAGGCGCACCCGCGTTGGGGTGCCGAATGACAAAGGCAAATACCCCCATCGCAGCCAAATTGCGCGCCGTGTCCAGCAAACTCTCCCCCTTTATGGAAGAGGAATTCGCTATATTCCAATTCAATACGTGGGCACCTAGGCCCGCCGCGGCCACCTCAAAAGAGCAACTCGTCCGCGTCGAAGGCTCATAAAACAACTTCACCACCACCTTCCCTGCCAACGCAGTGCAAGGGGCCCCCTCACGTTTGAGCCTGCAAGCCCGCCCCAATATGTCCAAAACATCGCCTTGAGAGAGCTCTCGTATCGATAGCAGGTGAGGTATCATTTTTAACCTCCGTCCTAAAAAAACCGTTTCTACGAGGTGTTAAAAAACCAGGGGGAAAATACTTGGGATGAGCTAGCGTGGGAAAACAGAAGCGTCAAGCTTAAGTGCCTAAAAACCACCGCCCACTTTATAAACTTAAGGAAGTCCGGTGCGTTTGGAGGGCTCTTTTCCGCATATGTTCATGGGTAAAAAAAGACGGTCTACGCGTAAACCCCTCTCGCTCAGCAGCCCCCCTCCCCACCCGCCTAGGCCCCAGGCCCACCAAACCACCATCGCCTTGCCCTTAATGTTGCCCAAAGGCACAAAATGCGCCTGCAAACTGCGAGAGCCCAGGCCATAACGGCTGTCGTCGCTGTGGTCGCGGTTGTCACCCATGACAAAAACATGCTTGTCGGGAACTTTGTAGGGGCCTTCGTTGTTGTCCTTGGAAAATCCCCAGTCAAACAAAACACGGTGCGGGTGGCTCCCCAAAAACTCACGCGCCAACTCCGCCTCCTCCTTCTCCCAGCCAAAACGAAAGTCATATGTCATGTAGGGGTAGTTTTCTGTCTCCGTCTGCGTGAGTATGGCCTCGCCATTCACAAACAACTTCTTGTTGCGAAGCTCCACAACATCCCCCGCTATGCCTATAACTCGCTTTATGTAGTCCACTTCCGTGTTGGTGGGGTTGTTGAATACGATGACGTCACCCCGCTTGGGCTCCCTCACCAACACAAAAGGTACAATGTTTTTGTAGGGAATACGAACGCCATAGAGAAAACGGTTCACCACAACATGGTCACCAATCTCCAACGTGGGAATCATCGAGCCGGAGGGAATGGCATAGGGCTCCACCACAACAAGCCTCAGCAAAACCACCAACACCAGTGTGCCCAAAAGCCCCATCAGCTTCCAACGCCACGCCGTACGCGAAGCTTGAGCAAAATGCTTGGAGGCAGCACCCTGCAACTTGGCCGTCGCCTTCAAAAGCGCCTCCGAGTCGGACTCCACATAGGCCAACCAAGCTTGCTTGCGAAGCTCTGCCACCTCCGACAAAGCCTTGGGAGGCAAGGAGGAGGGGGGGGACTTTCGGGCAAGCCACAACAACTCCTTGTCGGACTCCTCAAGGCCAACACGCGCCCTGCGTAGGCGAAAAGAGGGCTTGGCTATTATATAGCGCCCCAATAGCAACACCCACCACGCCAATACACACCCTAGGGCCACCCCCTTCATCCCCGGCAGCAATACCCAATAGGCACAAAGGCTGAATTCAATAATCGTTATGTAAACGGCCAGTATGAGAAAAACCAAACCTACGGGCGTCCATAAACTCGTCACACGGTTGGCCAACCACAACCAGCGCGCTCGCTTCGCAAACGCAGCAGAAACTTCTTGCCAAAGTTTTTTTCTTGAAAGCAACACCGCTTCATTCATGGGTTTCAATAAAGTGCTCCAGCCACGCTCAACCTCATGCGTCGGTTTTGAGAATGGCCAAAAAGGCCTCCTGCGGCAAATCCACAGAGCCTATGCGTTTCATGCGCTTCTTGCCCTCTTTCTGCTTTTCAAGCAACTTGCGCTTTCGGCTAATGTCACCACCATAACACTTGGCCAAAACATTCTTCCTCATGGCGGATACGGTTTCTCGCGCAATGACACGGGAGCCAATGGCCGCTTGAATGGCAACTTCATACATCTGCCGCGGAATAACTGTCCGCAACTTTTCGCAAATCTCCCGCCCGCGCATATAGGCGCGCTCCCGGTGGACAATAATGGAAAGCGCATCCACAACGTCACCGTTAATGAGTATGTCCAACTTCACCAACTCACTCTCCGCATAGTCCGCCAACTCATAGTCCATGGAGGCATAGCCACGGGACTGACTCTTCATTTTGTCAAAAAAGTCAAACACCACCTCCGCCAAAGGCAATTCATAGGTCAGTTTTATGCGTTTGCCGGAGGTGCCCAAATATTCCATCCCCTTTTGCGTGCCCCGCCGCTCCTGGCAAAGCTTCAACATGGCCCCCAAATGCTCCTCCGGCACGTGAATGTGGCAAGTGAGCATTGGCTCCTCCAGGTGCTCTATGGTGGACACAGGGGGAAGTTTGGCCGGGTTGTCTACAAAAAACGCCTGCCCCTCCTCCGTAAATACCTTGTAGACGACGGAAGGCGCTGTGTTGATGAGGCTCAGTTTGTATTCGCGCTCCAGCCGCTCCTGCACAATCTCCATGTGCAAAAGCCCCAAATAACCACAACGAAAACCAAAACCCAATGCGGTGGACGTCTCCGGCTCAAACGTAAAAGCCGAGTCGTTCAACCGAAGCTTTGTCAACGCGTCTCTCAACCCCTCATAGTCCGCTGAATCCAAGGGGAATACACCCGAAAATACCATCGGCTTGACTTCTTGAAAACCCGGACAGGCCTGCTGCGTGGGGACTTCATCGTCTGTCACGGTGTCCCCTACCTTCGCGTCCGCCAACTCCTTCACGTTGGCCACCAATATCCCCACCTCCCCCGCCATGAGGGCCCCTATGGAGCGTACGTAGGGGCTAATAACTCCCAACTCCTGGACTTCAAACTTCTTCTGGTTGCTCCATAAACGAATGCGCTGCTTCGTCCGTATCTCCCCTTCTAACACCCTTATCAGCATAATGACGCCGCGGTAGTTGTCATACCAACTGTCGAAAACCAATGCCTTCAGCGGCGCCTCCTTCTTGCCTTTGGGCGGAGGAATGTGCCGTATAATGGACTCCAACAACTCCTCTATGCCAATCCCCTCCTTCGCAGAAACAGGGACGGCCATGGAAGTGTCCAGCCCTATAATGTCTTCTACTTCCCGCCGCACCCCCTCCACATCCGCTGACGGTAAGTCCACTTTGTTGATGACGGGCACAATCTCCAAGTCGTTCTCCAACGCCATATAAACGTTGGCCAAGGTTTGCGCCTCCACCCCCTGCGTCGCGTCTACCACCAACAGCGCCCCCTCACATGCCGCCAAAGAGCGGCTCACCTCATAGGCAAAGTCCACGTGCCCCGGCGTATCTATGAGGTTGAGGGCATAGTCCACCCCGTCCTTCCCCTTGTAGGCCATGCGTACCGTCTGCGCCTTTATGGTAATGCCCCTCTCCCTCTCCAATTCCATGTTGTCCAAAAATTGGGCCTGCGCATTCCTGTCGCTGACGGTGCCCGTTACCTCCAACAGGCGATCCGCAAGCGTGGACTTTCCATGGTCAATGTGCGCAATAATGCAAAAATTCCGAATATGAGCGTTTGGGGCCAGCATGGGCTACATGCGCCTAGCACGAAAGCTTCTCAAAGTCTTCGTCTGAAAACATGGCCAAGGCTTATGTCTCCAACCTGACACCACTTTTTCCGCCTCCAAAGCCCCAAAGCCACCTTGTGGACTTAAGGCTACATTGCACAACTTCCCTAAGTGTGTTGAAACAACCCTAGGGCTGGGTTTACAAACCACTGGCCAGGGAGGAATATTCGTGAATTCTGCAAAACGTGTGCTTTGTCTCTGCTGCTGCCTTGGAATTTGCGCATTCGCGCAAGGCCCCGGGGCCACCCCACCCCCGCCCCCTTCTGGCTCTGCCCCCTCTTCTGGCTCTGTTCCCTCCAGAGACGAAATCCGCCGCGCCCTCGACTATTATTTTTATGGCAAAAACAGCCCCCCCGCCCTCGTTGAATTCCTTCCCTGCCTCAAAGTAGACATTCAAAAAAGTAGCGAAACTTATAGTCAGTGCCTCGAAATTGCGAAAAATTCCGTTCCTCTCAACACACGAGTCAACCTATGGACAATGTGGTATCTTCCCCAGGGCTCTCGGTATGAGGACGTCGTCTTGCAGGCATTTTGGGGAGAGCAGTTGCGTTCAACGGAGGACTATAGTCTCAACACCAGCGGGCGCTTTCGCACTTGGAAAACGGTCAATCTCAACAAAAAAGGCATTTGGACATTTAAAATTATGCAGGGTACCCAAGAGTTGGATTCTTTGAAACTTAGCGTGGACTAGGCGATTAGAATGAGAGGACGCTCGTTGGCGTCTTGGTTTTTTGGAGAAAACATATGCGAATTGGAGTGATGACTGGGGGAGGAGATTGTCCTGGGTTAAACCCGTTGATTCGTTCCATTATTAAACGGGGCATCCTGGAGTTTGGTTATGAGTTTGTCGGCATTGAAAATGGTTACCAAGGTTTGGTGGAGCCGGGTTTGGCAAGGCCTCTTGGGCTTTCGGACGTGCGTGGAATTCTCAACAAAGGGGGGACCATTCTTGGGACGTCCAACAAGGCAAACCCCTTTGAATATGCCATGAAAGTGGATGGCCAATGGGTGCTCAAGGACATGTCTGAGACGGCTGTCCAAAGAGCGCGAGAGTTGCAGTTGGATGGGCTCATCGCCATTGGTGGAGACGGCACTTTGTCCATGGCCCATCGCTTGTCGCTCAAAGGGCTCAACATTATTGGCTGTCCCAAAACCATTGACAATGACTTGTCGGGGACGGACCAGACTTTTGGGTTTGACACGGCGCGCTCCATTTGCGTTGAAGCCATCGATCGCCTGCACAGCACAGCAGAGTCGCATGACCGTGTGATGATTATTGAATTGATGGGTCGGCATGCGGGATTTCTGACTTGTGACTCCGGTATAGCGGGGGGAGCAGACGTTATTCTAATTCCTGAAATTCCCTACCGTATTGACTCTGTCATTGGAAAAATCAAACGTAGGGGGACAGCCAAGCATTCCTTCACCATCATCGCCATTTCGGAAGGGGCCTATCCTCATGGGGGGAGCATCTCCATTCAGGGGGGGCTTGATGAGGCTCCAGGGCGGGGTGTTGTGCGCCTGGGGGGCTCCGGCAAGGTGCTGGCCGACTTGCTTGCACAAAAAATTGAAGCAGAAATTCGCGTCACCGTCCTTGGCCACCTGCAAAGAGGTGGTGCCCCCACCGCGGCAGATCGCCTCCTGGCCACACGCTATGGCTGCAAGTCTTTGGAACTCATTTATGACGACTTGTGGGGCCATATGGTGGCTTTGCGCGACGGCTCTATTACACACACCCCACTGTCAGAATCCCGCAAAGAAAAACGTGTTGACCCCAATGGCCAAGAAGTTCGCTTTGCAAAAAGCCTCGGCATTTCTTTTGGGGACTGACACCCAAAACCAACGCTGCAGCGGCTCTCAACGCTGCAGCGGCTCTCAACGCTGCAGCGGCTTCAACGCCGGAGTCAAATCCTTCACAAACGCCGTCATGTGCTTGCTATAAATTCCCATGAGTTTTCTCAGCGCTTTGAACAATTTTTGAGACTCTGAGTCCGCGCAGCTTTTCTGAAGTTTCTCCAACTGAGTCATCCAATCCGCACGGTATTCCATCCAGTTGTTGGCCGTTTTCAACTCTGGAAGCACCCAGTTTTGGCGCTCTCTCTCCAGGCCTTCCCAAAGCAGCCAAGCCTGTTTTTGACAATCATCCACGCTTTGAGCTTGCGCAACGGGTATCCGTCTGGGCGTCATCGTTGCAACGGATTTGATAACACTCACGGTAATCAACACACAAAACAAACTGGCAACCAACAAATGCAACCCAATCAAAACTCGTCGAAACCATTGGGTTGGCGGAACATTCACGGCGAGGCACTCGCTGCGGCAGAACCATTGTTGGGAGCAACATTCGTATTCGCTTCGTTTCGAGTGTTACGTCTGGAGACTCGACTGCGAAAGTTGCTTGCAAATTCACCCGTCGGGTTGCCATCCAACGCCTCTCTGGCCACCTTTGCGGCTTCACTTCGCGCACCCGTCGCATCCAAAGCCTGTACCCAAAGCAGCTGCGCAAATTCTCGAGAGCGTCCACGTTTGCTCGCCAACACATAACGTTCCAAATGCTCAACAGCCGCCGCATAGTTGCGCGTTTGGACAAGCGCATTGCCAAGCAACAATGACGCCTCCAACAATTCATTGTCCGGAGGGCTTAGGCTGATGAATTGTGTGAGGGCAGAAGCTGCTGCTGCAAATTCCTGGCGGCGCATGGCTTGCTTTCCTTGCTCAAAAGCAACCACCCTTATTTCTTTTTTCATCTGCTCAGCCTTGTCCAACAACATTTCTCTGACAAGTACAGGCAACTTATCGGCTTCCAATTTTGAAAGCACCTCTATGCCCTTCAAACGCTCATCCCCCTGCAATGTGGACATTATCCTAAACGCATCGGTTGCTTGACGCAAAGCCGTCTCCCTCTGCTGGCGCTCTTCCTTCATTTCCTGCATTTGTAAGTTTGCCTCAGTTGCAACCTTTTCTGCCTTGGCCAATTCAGCATTGGCCGAAGACGTCCGAAGGCCGCTGATGGTGAATGCACCCAAACCACAAAGCAAAGCAAACAGCACATAGGCCGCGGCGGACGAAACCCACATTTTTCTTCGAACATCCACCTGTTGCTTTCCCAAAAGCTTCAGTTCTGCATGCAGGTTCTTTAGAAGGCTATCGGTTTTAATGACCAGGTTGCGCGATTCAATGACTTCTCGCTTTATTTCTTCAAAGGCTTTTCCGTAGTCGGGCTGTGACATGTCAAACCATTTATCAGCGGGATGGGAAGCTGTGTCAATTTCTGCCTTGTCTATTCTTTATTTATTCTTTCACCCGCTGGCAACAAACTCATCAACGCCATCTCTTTCAAAACCACTCTCGAAAGGCCCGTCACCACCTTCAAATTGTCCATCTGCTTCAAAAGCTGACGCGCCTCCTCGTGTGTTGCCTCATGGACGAGATAAAAAGAAGCCGCCTTCTTGGCCAACGCACGTATGAGAGGTAAAACATTGTCTTCCAATGTGGCATCCACAGGTAAATGTGAAGACACTTCCTCAAGTATTGCCTTGGCTTGAGTTGCACTTAAATCCATCCATTGGTGCGCAACAGAAAGCGTCCTGTCTCCAAAAATACTCAAGTGAAACCCCAAACACTCCAAAAAAACCATGCCCTGCTCAAGCTTTTGGAATACCTCCTCCCTCACCTCAACCACATGCGACAACAAAGCATTCTGTTCCAACGGTTTCTGGTTTCTAAACAACTCCAAAAATTGCGCATAACGGACATGTTCCAGCATGGCCTTGGGGTCAACCACCACCAAAGTGCCTCCCAAACCCTCACACACCCAAAGACGCCCTGCCAAAACACCAAGCAACTTCATTGACTTGCTTAAAGCATTCAAGGCCGGCTCAAACCCTTGGGCAGAAAATTCATTCGCGGCGGAAGAAGCAGAAACATAGGCTGGAGCTCCCCCTCCTTCCCTCGCAAACATGTCTTGCGAGGCCGTCTGGGCTTGCATCAAAAACCTCTCAACCGCCGCCATGTATTGTGCACCCGAAGCCAACTCGCTGGGCACAGGAGAAGGCCCATGCGCATTCCACGGCGCAGAAGAAATGGCTTTGCTTATGCCAGAAACCAATACCTCCTGAATGGAGCGCGGGTCTGCAAAACGTACTTCCATTTTTTGGGGGTGCACGTTGACGTCAACACCGTGGCCATCCATCTCCAAAAATAAAATGGCAATGGGCTGACGCCCAGCAGGAAGCGTGTCCCGGAAGGCACGAGAAAGCGCATAGTTTATGCCCCGGTCTCGTATGTAGCGCCGGTTGACAAAAGTATAAACACCTCTGGCCGACGGGAGATTGTATTCCGGCAAAGCAACAAAACCCGAAACGCGAATCCCCAGACGAAGCTCCTCCACCTCTACGAGGTGGGAAAATACCTCCGCCCCCAAAGCAGCACAAATCCTCTCGCGTATGTCTCCCGACGAAGCCATGCTGGAAAACAAAACTTTGTTTTCATGCTCCAACAAAAACCCAATTCCAGGGTGCGCAAGCGCCAAACGATAGACAGCTTCCTGACAATGCAACAACTCCGTCGCCTTGCGCTTCATGAATTTCTTGCGCGCAGGCACATTGAAAAACAACTCCGCAACCTCAATGCGCGTTCCATCTATGGCAGGCGCAGCTTCCACAACAAGCTCCTCTGAACCTTCAACAAAAATGCGCGTCCCTATGGGAGCGCCTTTGGTGGAGGTCCAAAGGTTGAATTTGGAAACCGCAGCCATCGAAGGAATCGCCTCCCCACGAAACCCCTTCGTCGAAATGGAATTCAAATCCTCCTGAGAGAAAATTTTGCTCGTCGCATGCCTCTGAAAACAAGTGCGCGCATCCTCCTCGTCCATTCCAATGCCATCATCCTGAACCACAATGGATGCAAGCCCTCCCTCTTCTAGGCAAATTCGCAAATAAGAAGCTTGGGCATCAATAGAATTTTCCAAAAGCTCTTTGACGACGGCGGCAGGCCTCTCCACCACCTCCCCGGCAGCAATCTGGTTAATCAACGTCGAATCCAACACTTGAATGCGTCGCATATAATTTCTTCAAGCGAGGAAGAGATGGCTCGCTACATTTATGAAGTGGCCCATGAATATATCCTTAGAAAGACGGTTGGAGTCTTTGCAGTCCCATCTATCCCAATTTCTTATTGGAAAACACCAAGAAATTCGCCTCGCTCTCACATGTATTTTGGCTCGCGGCCATTTGCTCATTGAAGATGTGCCTGGCGTTGGCAAAACAACTCTGGCCGAAGGGCTCGCAAGTTGTTTCAAACTCCGTTTTTCGCGCATACAATTCACCTCGGATTTGCTCCCAAGCGATATTGTCGGAGCGCAAGTTTATCGAACGGCTGAAGGCGTTTTCGAGTTCCGCAAAGGGCCCATCTTCAACCAAGTGGTTCTCGCGGATGAGCTTAACCGAGCACCGCCGAGAACACAGTCCGCTTTGCTTGAAGCCATGGCTCAAAGACAAGTCACCGTCGATGGAAAAACCCACCCCCTCCTGGAGCCCTTTATTGTGGTTGCCACACAAAACCCTACAGAATTTGCTGGAACTTATCCTCTTCCGGATTCACAGTTGGATAGGTTTCTCGTCTGCATGTCCTTGGGCCACCTCTCCCCGGAAAACGAAACACGCCTCATTTTGGAAAAAAGGCCCACACTCCAAACCATCCAACCCATCGCTACACAAGAAGAGTTGCAGGAGCTTCAAGCTGCGTGTGAAGCCATTCGCATTCATGCGGATGTGGCACACTTTGCCGTTCAACTTGGCAACGCCACTCGGAAACACCACGCATTGGAGCGAGGCATTTCTACACGCGCAATGCTCTCTCTCATCGCTGCAGCCAAGGCAAACGCCCTGTGGGAAGGCAGGGACTTTCTCGTGCCCGACGACTTGCGCGCCGTCTTCATCCCTGTGCTCGCTCACCGAGTCCTTGCAAACCAAAGCGAAAGCATGCTTGTCGCACGAAAAATCACCGAGGCCACTTTGCAAGAAATCCTCAGCAACACGCCAAATCCACGGTAGCACCATGGCGTTATTCTCAAAGTGGAAAAAACGCTGGAAAGCCCCTCGACAACTGAAAACCACCCGCATTGGCAAAGTGTATATCGCCCTCTCATTGGGTGTGGGAGTCGCCGCCCTCAATACGGGTAACAACCTGCTCTATCTCATGCTGGGCCTCTTGCTCAGCTTCATTGTCAGCTCCGGAATTCTTTCTGAAATGAATATCCGCCACCTCACCTTGACGAGAATTCTCCCAAGCCAACCGAGAGCGGGTGAAATGTGCACCGTTTTGTATGAAGCCCGCACCAACAAAGGCTTTTCCTTCGCAATAGAGCTCAACGAAAAACACGCACTGTTTCCTGCAAAAACATTCCTGTCCTCCACAAAAAAGGAACAAACCACCCTCGTTGCAGCCCAATGCCCTGCGCCCAGGCGCGGCCCGCTTAGGTTGGGTGAGGTTCAAATATCCACGCGCTTCCCCTTCGGCTTGTTTATAAAAACACGCAGCATTTATATGCCCCAAACCCTTCTGGTGCTCCCTCGACGCCTCCACCTTCCCCCTAAAACCATTCAAACCTCCTCCCAAAAACACTTCAACGGAAACTTGAATGCCCATTTCAAGTCCGTACCCAATGGCTCCGGCGACGTTTGGGGAATTGTGGATTTGCAAGAAGGCAATGAAGCCAAGCACATTCACTGGCTAAAAAGCGCTACGGTAGGAAAACTCATGAAAATATTGCGTGAGCCCGAAAATTCCCATGTCTGTATGCTCCGGCTTGAGGCCTTAACTTCGCTTCCTCTGCTGGACAGGCAATGCGAAGAATTGGCCGCCATCTCCCACTGGCTTTTGGCGCATGGCTACCACGTGGAGCTGCAAACACCCAGCCAAACCCTCAAAGCTTCTTCAGGCCCCGCACATGAAAAACACATTCTTCAAACCTTGGCCTGGGCTGGGTTTGAAGGGGAAGAAGCATGAGTACCTCCCGTTGGAGAAGGCTGTTTCGTGACTTGGGCACTGCCTTTGCATTCTCAAGCCTGTTGTTCTCCTATTTGCTTCCCAGTTGGGTTGCCCTTCTTTTCGGCTCCTGCCTGTTGCTGGCACTCTTGGGGCTTCGTCCCTTGCGAAAAATGGAATTCGCCTCCGCCTTGCTGCTGCTGGCTTTTGCCATCCCCTTTTTTGCCTCCGCATTCCTGGGCAAAATGGACTTCGTCATTGCTGCATGCTGCTTCTCTTGCATTTTCTCGGCGCTGCGGATGATGGGGACACCCACGGAGTCCGTGGATGCTCAAGTCAACCTCGGCGCCTTGTTAATGGTGACAGGAGGCGCCGCATTAACAGGAGAGTTGTGGTACCTCTTTAGCCTCTTCGGTTTTGCCACCTTCACCCCCCTCTCCATGGGAATGGGTGTCCTGCAAAACCACGGCGCCACCCCCTCTGAAATCCGCCCCGCCCTCCCCAAAATCGCTCTGGGTATCCTCCTCGCCTCCTTCGGCATGCTCATCCTCTTCGTCCTCCTCCCGAGACTCTCCTGGAAAATAGGCCACGTCCCCCTCCCTCAAGGAATGGGCGCTGTCACAGGACTTTCAAATACTGTCAAACTCCAAAGCAACGGCAACATCAAAACCAGTCCGCGTATCATCGCTAGAATGGAGCTTAAACCGGACCCCAACCGCTCCCAATTGAACCATTATTGGGTGGCACGCTATTATCGCGACTTTGACGGAAAAGAATGGCACTCGCCCCAAATTGAAAAAACCACAAACTCACAAATCATCCTCCCTCGAAAAAAGGGAAGAAAACTTCTTCAACACATTGAGTTGCTCCCCGCCTATGGCTCAACAACCCTCATCGCTTTGGATAGGCCCTTCCTTTTTTTCGGCCTCGAGCGCACAACACCCCAAGGAAATATTCAAACCCCCCTCATGGAATTGAAAGAAGCCGAAATTCGCTCCACCCTCAACGCACCTTCCTTGAGTTATCACGCACAAAGCTTCCTCCCAACCAACGAAACAGAATCGCTTTCAATAGACACCGTTCAAAATACGCAAACCACAACCCCAAAACCCGCCGCGGTGCACCCACTGAAAACACCTCTTAAAATCCACCATAGCCCCTCCAACAAAAACAAACCCCCTGGCCCCTCTGTCAACACCGCCTCCCTTGGAAATATATATGCTGCACCCCCCATGGACAAAACACTCGACGCTTGGTTGGAAAACTATAAAAAACTTCCAGAAAACATGGACGCCCGTATTGCAAAACTCGCCAAAGACATTTTGAAAACAGAAAAATCCCCCATCAACGCTGCAAAACTTATTGAAAATTACCTCAGCCAAAACATGCAATATTCCCTTGAGGGGGCCACCAGCGAAAACGAAGAGGAGCCTCTGGCCCACTTCTTGTTCACCCAAAAAAAAGGACACTGTGAGCAATTTGCAACAGCCTTCGCCGTCCTGCTTCGTCAAGGAGGTTTTGCTTCACGTGTCGTCGGCGGCTTCTTTGGAGGAGAGCAGCTGGGCAACCGCTATATATTACGCGCCGGAGACGCCCACGCTTGGACTCAAGTATATGACAGCCGCTTGGGTTGGGTTAGTTTTGATGCAACACCTCCTGCCGGGCGACAGGCTCGCTTGAATGCTTTCTTCGCATGGGCCTTGGAAATCCAAGAAACCATCGACGCCTGGTGGCAATCCAACGTCGTCGACTATTCCATAGGCAACCAGACAAAAATGGCCAAGTCGTTGCTCGGCTCAAAAATACAAACCCAATGGAAACCCTTCGCCTTCCATTGGCAATGGCTCTGGCTACTCGCCCTCCCCCTTTGCCTCCTCTATTTCAAAAAAACCACCCCCCCTCCTGCAACACGCTTCCTGAAACTTCTTGAAAAACGCCTCCAAAAACTGGGCCTTCTGGACTCCAAAACACCCTCCGTCGAAGCCCTCCTCCCCCTTCTCAAAAAACAAAACCACCCCCTTCAAATACCCGTTGAGTCTGCCTATGGACACTATCTGCGCTGGAGGTTTGGCCATAGCCCCTATGAGGCTCAAACCGCACGAAAACTCCTTCTCCCACTTAAAATGTAGAAAAACTCCCCCCCCCTCCCTCCCACCATACCCACCCACACACACCACCCTGCCAGCAAAATAGCCCACCCT